>NBMY01000067.1 GCA_002212985.1 Sphingobacteriales bacterium TSM_CSS | reverse complement strand
AGCACGCAAGGCAAAGACGCAAAGCACGCAAATGTTTATGGCTTTGCCGCTTACTACGGGTGTTTCAGGTATTTACCCATTTCCATGCGCTGCCTTTGTGCCTCGTATATTAAAATGCCTGCCGATACCGATACATTGAGCGAGTTTACCTGCCCCCACATGGGTATAATTACCTGCTCATCTGATAGTTGCAGCCATTGTTCCGATAGTCCAAAGGCTTCGGAGCCGAAGGCCAGGGCGCAGGGCGCGGTTAAATTGGCAGTGTGGTAAGGTATTGCCTGCGGGGTAAGGGCGGCGCTTATAATGCGTATATGCCTTTTTTGCAGGTAGGTAACAGCCTCTTGACTGCTGCAAACGGCCACAGGGCAGGTAAAAACAGCGCCCAAACTGGAGCGGATTACATTGGGGTTAAACACATCGGTTTGTGGGTCGCACAGCAGCAGGGCATCTATGCCGGCGGCATCGGCAGTTCTAAGTATTGCCCCAAGATTGCCCGGCTTTTCAACGGTTTCCAACACTACCAACAAGGGGTTGGCGCTTAGTTGCAAATTTTCGGGCGGCAACGCACGAATTCGGCAAACGGCTACAACATTGGGCGCTTGTTTTCGGTAGGCAATTTTTTCAAAAACAGCTTCACTCACTTCTGCCATATCTGCCTGTTGCAATATTGCCGGTGGTGCAACAGCCTCCAAATGAGCAGCTTGTGTAAATTTTGGGCAATAAAGCAAGTGTTCTGCATGATAACCGGCCTTTAGCGCAAGGGCAGTTTCGCGCAAACCTTCTACCAAAAACAGGCCGGTTTCTTTGCGGTCGGCCGCATTGTTCAGGGCAATCACCTGCTTAATAAGCGGGTTGGCGGGGCTATTTATTTGTTTTACCATAACTCTTGTATCTTATCGGGTTATTGCTCGCAATAACGTAATGAAAATCACACCTTAAACCTCTTGCATCACCCCGAGTACTCGGGGTCACCAACCGTAACTCATAACTCATAATTCATAACTAACAATTACCGTCCAACCATTTTTTCGGGCACCACCCATTCGTCAAACTGTTCGGGGGTAAGCAAGCCCAGTTCTACGGCTACTTCTTTCAGGGTTTTACCCTGTGCATGGGCGGTTTTGGCAATTTTGGCGGCGTTGTCGTACCCAATTTTGGTATTGAGCGCCGTTACCAGCATGAGCGAGTTATCTAAATGGCGTTTTATAATGGGATAGTTGGGTTCTATGCCAACGGCGCAATGCCGGTTAAATGAGTCGGCAGCATCTCCCAGCAGGCGGGCAGATTGCAACAGGTTGTAAATAATAAGCGGTTTAAACACATTCAACTCAAAATGTCCGGTGCAGCCGCCAATGTTAATGGCTACATCGTTGCCCATTACCTGTGCGCAAACCATGGTCATGGCTTCCGATTGGGTGGGGTTTACCTTGCCGGGCATAATAGACGAGCCGGGTTCGTTTTCGGGAATAACAATTTCACCTATGCCGCTGCGCGGGCCCGATGCCAGCATTCGTATATCGTTGGCAATTTTCATAAGGCTTACGGCTATGGTTTTTAATGCGCCCGATGTTTCAACCATGGCATCATGTGCGGCAAGCCCTTCGTATTTATTTTCGGCAGTAACAAACGGGTGTCCCGACAGGTGGGCAATATGGTTGGCCACTATTTGGTCGTAACCCTTGGGCACGTTAATGCCCGTACCTACTGCCGAGCCGCCCAACGCCAGCTCTGCCAAATGATGAAAAGTGTGGCGAATGGCCCGAATGCCGTGGTCTATCTGCGCTACATAGCCCGAAAACTCTTGCCCAAGGGTAATGGGTGTGGCATCCATAAAATGGGTGCGGCCAATTTTTACCACGTCCATAAATGCCTGGCTTTTTTGGTGCAGAGTGTTGCGCAGTTCAAGCAGGTACGGAATGGTATGTTCTGCAATAAGGCTGTAGGCGGCAATGTGCATAGCCGTAGGAAAACTGTCGTTTGATGATTGCGATTTGTTTACATCATCGTTTGGGTGCAGCGCTTTCTTTTCATCGGTAAGGCTGCCGCCGCTCAATACGTGGGCGCGGTTGGCAATAACTTCGTTTACATTCATGTTGGTTTGCGTGCCCGAGCCGGTTTGCCATACCACCAGCGGAAACTCCTCATCTAATTTGCCGGCTAAAATTTCATCGCAAACCTGCGCTATGAGGTCGGCTTTTTCTTTAGACAATGCGCCGCATTCTACGTTGGCATAGGCGGCTGCTTTTTTAAGTATGCCGTAGGCGCGTATAACTTCAATGGGCATGCGTTGCCCGCCAATGGTAAAATTTTGCAGTGAGCGCTGGGTTTGCGCGCCCCAATACCGGTGTATGGGCACTTCTACATAACCCATGGTATCTTTTTCTTTTCTGTATTGCGTCATTGATGTATAAGTTTTGTTGTACGGTGCAAATTTACGCTTTGTTTTGCAAACAAAACAGCAAACCGGCTACCGAAATATACCTTACAGCACAACCCCGCCACTAACGTTGTTGTATGTGATTACGGTTGGCGGCATTACCTTTGGTTAAAAAATAGGTTGAACCGTATGTTTCGGGCCTATTATATTGGTAAAACCGGTATCTTGTGTCATGTTATCGGGTTATTTTTTTTATTCCCAATTTTGTTACATTATGAAAAACCGATTGTTTTTTACCGGCATCTTGTTTTGGTTTCTTGTATTAACCTTGCAGGCACAGCCCCAGCCGTTTCAACGGGGTAAGCTGTCCGAAATTTCCTGCCGCGAAATGCAGGCACATAAACCGTTGTTTGAACACAAACAGGCATCTGCGGCTTCTTTGGCGCACGATAACTGCAACCTTATATACGCCCAAGCCCGATGGAACATAGACCCCGCGGTAAACTATATTTCGGGCAGTGTGGCTTTCGGGTTTATACCGCAACAGGCGGGTTTTGATACACTGTATCTCGATTTGTCATCGGCTTTAACCGTTGATTCTGTCATCTATAACGGTACAGAAACGGCATTCAGCCAGTCTGAAGCAGAACTGCTGCAAATCTTTTTTCCCAATGTGCTGCCATCGGGAATGCCCGATTCGGTAAAGATTTATTACCAGGGTACGCCGCCGCAAACCGGTTTCGGGTCGTTTATTCAATCTTCACATCAGGAAGTGCCGGTTATCTGGACACTTTCTCAACCTTACGGCGCAAGCGATTGGTGGCCCTGCAAAGACGATTTAACCGATAAACTCGATTCGCTCGATGTGTGGGTTACCTGCCCGGCAGCATACCGCGCCGCCGGCAACGGCATATTGGTTTCGGAGGTTTCTGACGGGGAAATTACCATTTGCCATTGGCGGCACCGCCACCCGATTGCCACCTATTTGGTAGCCGTTGCCGTTACCAACTACGAAGATTATACCGATTTGGTGCCCATTAACGGCGATACCGTACCCATGCTCAACTATGTTTACCCCGAAAACTTGGCCGATGCCATGTCATTAACCCCCATGCAAGTGCCTGTAATGCAACTGTACGATTCGTTGTTTATTGCCTACCCTTTTGCCAATGAAAAATACGGCCATGCCCAATTTGGCTGGGGCGGCGGCATGGAACACCAAACCATGAGTTTTGTGGGCGGCTTTGATTTTGAACTGCTGGCGCACGAAATGGCGCACCAATGGTTTGGCGACCACGTAACCTGTGGCAGTTGGGAAGATATTTGGCTCAACGAAGGGTTTGCCACCTACCTTTCGGGGCTTTGTTATGAGCATTTGTTTGATGGCATTTGGTGGATGCCTTTTAAAACAGGGCGAATAGATGCCGTTACCAGCCAATCCGGCGGCTCGGTATGGTGCAACGACACCACCGATGTGAACCGCATATTTAACGGCCGTCTTTCCTATGCCAAAGGCGCTATGATTTTGCATCAGTTGAGGTGGGTTATTGGCGACGAAGCCTTTTTTACCGCCCTGCGCAACTACCTGAACGACCCCGCCCTGGCCGGCGGCTTTGCCCGAAGCAGCAACTTGATTGACCATTTTGAAGCCGCAAGCGGGCAAGACCTTGACTGGTATTTTGCCGATTGGTTATATGGCGAGGGGTTTCCGTCATACATTATTAACTGGTTTCCTGCCGATATAGGTTTGGGCATTAATGTTATACAAACACAATCGGACCCGGCGATAGATTTTTTTGAATTGCCTTTACCTATTCGCGTATTTTTTCATAACGGGCAAGATACCCTGCTAACGCTTCAACATGACAACAATATCATTTCGGGACAAAACTTTTACTTTCCCTTACTTTACTGGGATATTGACTCCATTCAGTTTGACCCCGAAAAGTGGCTGATTACAAATAATAATGTAATAACCAGTAATTTTGAAGGAATTGAGGAAACAAACACACAATACACACTAACTCTATACCCCAACCCTGTAGGCGAAACGTTGTATGCCCAAGCCGACGGGCAAAACATTTCATGGGTTATGGTGTTTGATATTACCGGAAGGGTTGTTTTGCAAATGCCGCAGGTGAATGCAACACAGGCTGTTTTAAATACAGCTGCATTGCCGCCCGGTATTTATTGGGTGCAAGCCCACGCCGGCAATAATGTTTACCGGCAAAAGTTTATTAAGCAATAGTAAAAACCTGTATCATACTCAGGGCAGCGTAAAATTATTGGCTAATTGATTAATGATTACCATAGAACCACACAACAACAAATAAAAAAACCGCTACCACTCATGTTATTCTTACCCACAAAGTTGTTTATCCCTTTCTCATAGTACCCTTGGCGAAATGCTTTGCGAACCTTGCGGCTAAATTTTCAACTTTAAGAGCGCAAGTAACATGCGAAAATATTACTTTTTAATGAAGTTGCAAAAAACTAATTTTTACAAGTCCTAAAACCACTATTTATGCAAACCCTTGGAATTTACGCCATTACCACCGTTGTATTTTTTGCCATAGATATGCTGTGGCTGGGGTTTATTGCCCGCAATTTTTACCGCAAACATCTTGGCTACCTCATGGCAGAGCAGGTTGTTTGGGCGGCAGCATTGGTTTTTTACTTCATTTACATTGGCGGCATACTGTATTTTGCCATATTGCCGGCGCTTAAAGCCGGCAGCCTGCAAACAGCCTTGGTAAACGGCGCATTGCTGGGTTTTTTATGCTATGCCACTTATGATTTAACCAATTTGGCTACGGTAAAAAACTGGCCAATTTTGGTAACGGCGGTAGATTTGGTTTGGGGAACCCTGCTTACGGCAGCCACATCGGGCATTGCTTATATGGTGGCGCAAAAGTTGTGGTAAAGCCGGTTTCAGGCAGTTTTTGCACCCGCTAAAATGCGCATAATGCTGCTGGTATGGTCGCCAATTTTTTCGGCGCTGCGCAAAATATCTAAGTATATCAGCCCCTCTTCTAAGCTGTACAGCCCTTTTTCTATGCGCTGATATTGCAGGTCAACCAATTGGCGGTAGAGGCGGTTTATCTCGGTTTCTATTTGAAGGGTTTCTGTGCCATCGGGTATTCTGTTTTCAAACACTAATTGTTTTTTCATGGCTACAATGGCTTTATGGTCGAGCGACAAAATTTTTTGTAGTTCAGACAGCGCTTCCTGTGTAGGTGGTTTAGCTGCCGATGCAAATTTTTGAGCGCGGGTGGCAATTTTGCGCAGGTGGTCGGCAATGCTTTCAAGGTCGTTTACCACTGCCAGCATAGCGCGCACCTGCTCCGATGATTTGGGGGCAATTTGTGCCGAAATTAGCCGCGAAAGAAATACGCTCACTTCTTTTTCCAGAGCATCGGTAAGCTCTTCGCGCTGTTCAATTTTTGTAAACAGGTTCTGGCGGTTTTTTACCTCGCCAAACAACAGCAATACAACATTGCCGCTCATTTTTTCCACTAAACCGGCTAAGTTGCTGATTTCATTTTGTGCTTCTGAAATAGAAAGTTCAGAAAAAGCCACCAATCCTTTATCCATGTGTTGCAATTTAAACACCTCATCATTTTTTTTGCTTGACGGGTACAACCGTGCAATAAGTGCCGCCGAGTAAGGAATTAACCCAAGGTGAATAAACGCATTAATAAGGTTAAACATGGTATGAAACAGGGCAATGCCGTTGGTTTCAATGCTTTGCCTTTGTTGCAGCATGGCAGCATTGGCGCCGGCAATATTGTAGGGCGTAAGTATGGAGGTATGGCCGGTAAAGAGCAAAGATTGCAGCCAGTCTATAAACTGCAAAAAAAACGGAAACAACAGCAGCGCCCAAACTACGCCGGTAATATTAAAAAAGGTATGATACCGGGCAGTGCGTTTGGCATGAACATTACCCAGCAGTGCGGCAAGGTTGGCGGTAACGGTGGTGCCAATGTTTTCGCCCAATACCATGGCGGCCGCCTGCGGAAACTCAATCCACCCGTTTGAAAGCATAACCATAGTTACCGCCGTACTTGCGCTGGAAGATTGAATAATGGCGGTAAATACGGTGCCCAATGCCACAAAAAAAAGATAAGAAGCATAGTTATTGGCGTTGAAATACTGAAGCATGCGGTAAGTCTGTTCACTGTTTTCAATATCGGGAACGGCGGTTCTAAGAAAATTTAACCCGATAAACAGCAACCCAAACCCGATGATAAACTCGGCCGTATCTCTTCTTTTTCCCGGAAAAAACAGCATAGGAAAAGCCAGCCCGATGGCAATAAGCGCAGCCGATTCTATAGCTACCTCAAAGCCAAAGAGCCAAACAATCCAGGCGGTAATAGTGGTGCCTAAGTTGGCGCCAATGGTAACGGCCATAGATTGGGTAAAACTAACCAACCCGGCATTAACAAAACTTACCAGCATTACCGTTGTTGCCGATGAAGATTGTATAAGCATGGTAAGCAGCAAACCGGTAAAAAAACCGAAAGCTCGGTTTGCCGTCATTTTACCCAACACCTGCCTGAGCCGGGTGCCGGCCGCCTTTTGCAACGACTCGCTCATTATTTTCATGCCGTAAATGAAAATACCCAACGCGCCAATTATTTGCAAAATGGTTAAAATGCCGGTTATCATGCCTGTTCTCTTATGGGGCTGCAAATATACGCACACTAATTGGCAGATTGGACTAAAAGCCGTAATATTGCAGCAAACCAATTTTGCTGCCATGAATTTCAAAACCATTATTGAGCCGTTTCGCATTAAAACGGTAGAGCCTATTACCATGAGCACCCAACAGGAGCGAGAGCAATACCTGAAAGATGCCCATTACAACCCTTTCCTGCTCAAATCGAGGCATGTAATAATTGACCTGCTTACCGACAGCGGTACCTCTGCCATGAGCAGCAACCAATGGGCCGCCATGATGCGCGGCGATGAATCATATGCCGGCGCGCGAAGCTGGAAACGGTTTGAAAAAGCCGTTCACAAACTTACCGGTATGCCACATATACTGCCCACCCACCAGGGGCGAGCCGCCGAAAGAATTTTATATACCTATATTGGCGGCAAGGGAAAGTATTTCTTCAGCAATACCCATTTCGATACTACCCGCGCCAATATTGAATACAGCGGCGCCACCGCTATAGATTTACCCGTTCAGGAAGCCCATAACTTTCAATCGGATTACCCGTTTAAGGGCAATTTAGATGTGGTAAAACTTCAGGAACATATTTCCCGCTTAGGTTCCGAAAACATAGCCGCCGTAATTCTTACCGTAACCAACAACAGCGGCGGCGGGCAGCCGGTAAGCATGCAAAATGCCCGCGAAGTGAGCCATCTTTGCCGCCACAACAATATATTGTTTGTGCTGGACTGCTGCCGGATAGCTGAAAACAGCTACTTTATACACAAAAACGAACCCGGCTACCAAAACAAAACCTACCGCGAAATAGCACAGGAAATGTTCTCATTGTCCGATGCCGCCGTAATGAGCGCCAAAAAAGACGGATTGGTAAACATGGGCGGCTTTTTAACCCTGCGAAACGATGAGTTGTCTGATGCCTGTATGCAACTGCTCATTATTACCGAAGGCTTTACCACCTACGGCGGACTTTCGGGGCGAGATATGGAAGCTATAGCCGTGGGGCTGGAAGAAGTTTTCGACCCCGATTACCTTACCTACCGGATTACCAGCACCCAATATTTAGGAGAAAGTATTTTAAAAAAGGGCATACCCATTATTTACCCCGTTGGCGGACATGCCGTATATGTAGATGCCAAAAAACTCTACAGCCATATACCCGTTAAACAATACCCGGGGCAAGCGCTGGTTTGCGAGTTGTACCGTATAGGCGGCATACGCAGTGTAGAAATAGGCTCGGTAATGTTTGGCAAGTACAATGAGCAGGGGCAGTTAATTCCGGCGCCTATGGAGTTGGTACGGCTTGCCATACCGCGCCGCGTTTATACCCAATCGCATATTGACTATGTGGTAGAAGTGTTTGACGAAATTCTGGCCGCCAAAGACCGGGTAAAGGGATTGACAATAACCAAAGAACCTAAATTTTTAAGACACTTTACGGCCCATTTTGCACCGGCAGGGTAGCGCCAAAGGAGTACACTGCAAATGCGCCCTTTTTTGGGGCTGGCTGTAAAAAGAGAGTTTAGTTTTTCGTAACTATTTAGGTACAGAGAATCCTATAAGTCGGTATATTCCGATTAAAGATATTGACAAGTTCATAAAAAGCATTAAGCCCGTGTTTTCTGACTGTAGGAACAAAACTGTTAATTCTGGCATATGCCTGCACACCTTTTAAAGTGCGAAAACAACCGGCTCATTTAGGTTTACCCAACACACAAGCCGCCTAAGACAAAAAACCAAAAGAACCATTTTTTAGCAATGCCCTTACCCCACTTTCCGACCAAAAACCGCATCATCACCTACTGAAACAGATAGTTTCAGTACCGGTCTCTTTACGAATGTCGGTTACAGAAGAAACCACCCGTAACCTTGCCGGGAAATAAGGAGTATAAATTACCCTTACCCGGATAGAGAAAATTTAGGCAAAACAAAATAGCCTTAGCCCCATAATAGGAAACAGGAACAAAACCGCCAAACAATTGGGGCAGGCAAACCCGAATAAAGGTTGCTTTGAGAAAGGAGAAATTGTTAAACCGCCTCCACCGCTTTAATCTGCGGCACCGCCGTTTTTACCGAATGCTCCACACCCGCTTTCATGGTCATAAAACTCATTGGGCAACCCTCGCAAGAACCAATAAGGCGAACTTTTACCACATAATCATCGGTAATATCAACCACTTCTATATCGCCGCCATCGCCTTGCAGGTGCGGGCGTATAAGGTTGAGCGATTCTTCTACTTTACTGAGCAATTCTTTCGGCTGCATGAATGTGTATGGGCAAATATGTTTAGCGCTGACTTAATGTAACAAACAAAAGCCGCAATTAGTTTGCAAAGGCCGGCACCTTGCAGTAATTCGGCAAAATAGCGTTATATGCATGGCGGATAACTCAAAATTCAAAACGCATAACTCAAACTGCCGTTTCAGCATTTCTGATGGCAATATTTCGGGCAATGGTTTGGGCAAGCTGCATAAAGGCTTCGGCAGCCGGGCTGTTGTTGTTTAATACTACGGGGGTTCCGTTGTCGCCGCCGCTTCTTATGGTTTCCACAATTGGCAGTTCGCCCAATAGGGGCACGTCAAATTCATCGGCAAGTATGCGCCCGCCACCTTGCCCAAAGAGGTAATACTTTTTATCGGGCAGTTCGGGTGGGGTAAAGTACGACATGTTTTCTACAATGCCCAACACCGGCACGTTTATTTGCGGCAACTGAAACATGGCAATGGCGCGCACTACATCTGCCTTGGCTACTTCCTGCGGGGTGGTAACCACAATGGCAGCCGTTATGGGTACGGTTTGTGCAAGGGTTAAATGCACATCGCCGGTGCCCGGCGGCAGGTCAATAATTAAGTAGTCCAGCGCACCCCAATCGGCATCGGTAATAAACTGGCGCAGGGCAGAAGAAACCATCGGGCCGCGCCAAACTATGGCTTGTTTTTCTTCGGCCAAAAACCCTATCGAAAGTGTTTTAATGCCATACTGTTCAATAGGTTCTATTTTATTATGTCCGTTTACCTGTATTACGTGCGGCCGCCGGCCGCGCAAATTCAACATTACCGGAACGGAGGGTCCGTAAATATCGGCATCAATTAACCCAACACTTGCCCCGGTTTTTGCCAGCCCAATAGCTAAGTTTACCGCAACGGTAGATTTTCCTACACCACCCTTGCCCGATGCCACGGCAATTATGTTTTTTACACCGGGTAAAATGCTGTTGCCGTCTTGCCTTAATGTGGTAACGCGCGAGGTAAGGTCTATTTCAACCTGCGCTTCCTTGCTTATAAAGTGCCTGATTGCCGTTATACAGGCATTTTTTATCTGCTCTTTCATCGGGCAGGCGGGTGTGGTTAAAATAAGCCGGAAACGCACTTTATTGCCGTCAATTTCTATGTTATCGACCATGTTAAGGGTAACAAGGTCTTTACCCAAATCGGGGTCATCTACATAGCTTAGGGCGTTTATTACGGCAGCTTTGGTAATAGACATGCAGGTTTGGTTTTGGTGTAATGTAACCGGCAGCCAATAACTGCCAATGCAATCTTACAACATAAAACAGGTTGTTTATGTTCTGCTCCAAAATGTAAAATAGTTTTTCTGTACAAATTTGTATGCCGGGCATTTTTTACTCTGTTGTTTGTTGTACGGTTATTGTTCCGGCAGTTGTACCATTCCAGATAACCTCAACAGTAGCTGTACCCTGCCCTGAAACAATAACGCCGCCTGTTATAACCCAAAGGTAAGTGGCATTGGCAATTAAGGGAGTGGTATAGGTATAAATTTGGTTACTACACACAACAGAACTGCCTGTAAGGGCAACCTCTTGTGAGTATTCAAATGCGCCTCTGTCTGGGGCGGTACCACAAAAGGCATGGTCGTTAATGCCGTAAATAAGTTGTGCTGCATCTATGCAGGGGCTTTCGGGCAGCAGGTGGTAGTTTTGCAGGTTTGCATTTGCAAACATTGGATTATGCCGGTTGCCATGTTGTTCAAATCCAAAATTGGTAAAAAGTGTGGTGGGGTTGGTAAAAAACTGCGGCGGTTGTGCAGCATCGGTTTTAATCCTTGCAAAATCTGCCATATTGCAATGATACGAGTTGTAATCCAAATAGGTAGGGTAGGGCGTGTTGGTATCAAGCAGCAGGGCAAAATTAGAATCGGTAGCCAGTATATTGTTTTGTGCCGAAAATTTAGTCCAGCCCGAGGTAGAACTTAGGTCGAGCGCTATATTGGCAAAGTGACCGGCTACTGTGTTGTGAAAAAAGAAAACTTCGCCTGTTCTTTGCGTGTAACCCGATTGAAATTTAAGCGGGTGCCCATCTTGTATAAGCTTTCCGTTTACCGGATTATAAATAAAGGTATCGGCAGCCAATTGGTAAAAAACGTTTCTCAAAATATAGGTTGGCCCGCTTTGAGCTACAGCTAATGAAAGCGGAGCATTGGTATGGTGAAAAACATTGTTCCAAATTCGGGTATTTCTTGAGTCTCCGTCAATCTCCATGCCATCTTCGGTGCTGTTGTAGAGCAGGTTATTATAGAAATCAATTTCATAGCTATCGGTAAAATCGGTATTAAAGCCGGGGGGGGCTATGTGACCTGCTTGTCCGTAATCATGAAAAATGCAATTTCTGATTACAATTCCCCGGCCCGAAAAACCGAATTGATACAGAATAGCGCCTCGTTCCAGCAATCGCCCCAGGTTAGGAAAGATTTCGGGATAGCAGCCGCAGGTAAACGGATTGCAATAGCTGCTGTTGGCAGTCAGGTAAGAAGCTTTCACCTCCCATGCTTGAAAACCGTTCATGGCGTTACTAAAGGTACAGTTTTGTATGGTTATACGGCTGCTGGTTCCTTCCAACAGTAAATCATTGTCGTTGTTAACAAAATTGCAGTTCTCTACTACTATTTGGTTGCTGTAGTGCAGGTAAAGGGCGTGGCTTGCTGGCGTTATGCCGTAATTGGTAAAGGTTAGGTTTCGAAATTGTATATAGCTTTTATTGTCTATGGTTATCGCTTTGGCATGACGTGTAATAACCATGTTTTTGGTATTGGGGTTGGCATTGTCATGAAATTTTACCCATAATGTATTACCATACCCGCAAGGGTAGGGCAGGGGATTTCGGTAAAAACCGTCTAATTCGGTAGGTTCTCTTATTTCACCCGAAAGACTTACTCCGGTTCCTATAAGGTGTTGTGCCAAATCTTCAAAAGTGCGGTGGGGGTATAACCTTTGCCCGTTTGCCAACACCAAATTGGGGTTGTTTGCCTGTGTATAGGTATAGTAAACATTTGGGTTTCCGGGGCTTGGCGTCCAAACAAACTGGGTGGTGTCTTTACCGTTTAATATGGCAGAATGGTCATTGGGGCCTTCTATAACTATGGGCGCTTGTTGTGTGCCACTTGTTGCAAGGTTAAGGTTGCCAAGGTAATAATTACCGGGCAACAGACTTATTTTGCCGCCCGGCTGCACAACCAACAAGGCATTGGGCAGTGCGCCGGGTTGTGTGGCGGTAAACAGGTTGCCGCTGCCTGTTGGACTTACATAAAGCGTTTGCAAACTTACCGGTTGGGCAATTTCTGCAAGCGTTCTTATTGTATCTTCCAATAGAAGGTTGTGCAGGCCGGCTGTGGTAGTATCTTGCAGGATAACCTGTACCTGATAGAGCATACCCGGTTGCCGCCAGAAAATACTACCCGAAAGCCGGTTAAAATCGTTATCTACTCTCGATAGCGGAAACCCCGTTTGCCAATTGGCAGAACCCACAGGGCGGTATTGCAAAGTTGCCCAAGCATCTTTTTCGGGGTCGGCCGGAATCAGTGCTACATTAACTCCTATACATTCATAGGTAGGAAAAAGGGTCAAGGCACATTGGGCATAGGTGTAAGTGGCATACCACAAACTCATAAAGGGTAAAATGAGCATTAACCCAATTTTGCCGCCATTGTGCATACTATTGTATAAGCGAAATAACAACAAGGGCATTTTGTTCGGAATAATTAAACCTGCATTTTTCAAAAGTAGGACCCGAAAACACGGGTTTAAAGTTATTAGAAAAACCATAAGGTTCTTTGGGTATGCCAAAAAAACCGGTGTCTAACTTGCCGTTTCCATTTACATCCTGAAACAAGGCTACGGCATAAGTGCCATATGCTAAATCGGGTATAACCGCAGTTGCCGAGTTTTTTCCGTTGGGGGTTACCTGTGCGCCGCGGTATATAGCGGTATTTTGTCCAAACCCTTCGGCTTTGTTGTAAACGGCAATGTATATGGTAGCCGTTGTGTTGGTGAGTTGTTGCACAGTTATGGTTAGCGGTTTTGTTTCGGGCGTTGCAGTTGGCAGGGTCAGTAAATTTAGCAGCAGCAAACCTGCAAAAAAAGTTGTCATACTTGTGTTTTCGGTTAATTAGATACTTTATTTCATAAAACGCGCAGGTTTATAATATTGTTCGGGCAGGTTTACCCTTAAACCTGCCCGAACATCAATACCGCAATGATATGGCTAAAAAGGGTTACAGCCTGAAACCAAGCGTAAGCAATATATTGCCCGAATTGTTTTTAAGGGTTGCCGGCGTAACATCAGAACCGTTGAGGGTGTAGGGATAGTAGTTGTTTTTACCGAAACTGTAAACATAGGCCACATCGCAAAAAACGGACTTGTCTCTAAACCCTACACCTGCGCTAAGGCTCTGTTGTTTATAATCGGAGAAATTTTTATACGGGCTGGTGGAAAAAGTATAGCCACCGCGCAGCCGCAAAATGTTGTAGGCAAATTCGGCGCCTATGCGCAAATTAGAGGTTGCGGTAAAGCGGTTGCCTATTTCGCGGTTAATTTCGCTGGCCAGCAGGCGGTCTTCGGGGGCATCGTCAAAGGTAAATTCGGTTTGGCTGTAATCTGCCCATTCATAATCTACCGAAACAAACCCATATTCTTTAAACAAAAGCGCCAGACTGCCCACCAATCGCCAAGGGGTTGTTAGTTGGTAGTCGTATTCGCCTTCGGGTGAGTAGAGGGTGGTGTCAAAATCGGCAAAATCTGCCGCCATACTGCTGGAGTATTTTTCGTTCAGCGAAATGAGGGTAGGTGTGTGTACAGCGCCACCTATGCGTACCATATCGTGCGGGCGGTAAATTAAACCCAATTTTCCGTTTATGCCGGCGCCGGTAGCTTTTAGTGATTCGGTAAGCTCAAAACTGTTAAAATCATAGGCTCCCAAATCTGTAGCCTGACCTTGAATATTGTCATTTACATCTGTTTCGGTATAAAATTTTTCCGAAGCAAACCGCACAAACGGCACGCCCAATGTAGCGCCAAAGTACAGTTTGTCTTTGTAATTGGCGCCCATAGAAATCACCATTTCATCGGTGGCGCGTTTATTGGTAATGTATTCCTGTTGTTCAACGCCAAAGCCGTTGGTAACGCCAACATACTCAGTAGAACCGGGGTTAGTGGGATTAATAAGGTAAGCAAAATAAGCCAAACCTGCATCAAAAGGGTAAGTGTCGCGCACCTGATTGCCGGGTGTGCCCGATGCCTGTTGTGCATAATGGTCGAGCAGGGAGTTTTTGTCGTTATACCCAACCAGCAGCGTGCGGCGGTTATAGTTATTTATGCGGTTAAAGCCAAAACCAAAGTTCACCGCCCTCCAGTCAGAATCAGGCCGGCGTCCGCCGCCTTTAAACACCAAACCTGCGCTATTGAGGTTAAAAGTGTTGCGGTTATCGGTATTGGCAGTGCCCAAATATTCCGATTCGGTACCCGCAAAAAAGAGCGATGGAGTGATGGTAAATTCCGATTTTCGGTATAGACCAATACCGGCTGGGTTAATTGATAAGGAACTGAAATCGGCTCCCAATGCACCAAAAGCGCCACCCGCACCAAGTGAACGGGCCGTGCCTATTTGCCCCGTTTGTGAGTACCGCAGGGCATCATCGGCTGTTTGGGCATTGACCGTGAATTGAAAAACAAACAATACGATTAATAAAAAAAATAGTTTTTTCATAATAGGTGGCTTAATGTTGTTTTGTTTGAATTTGGTTGTTGCCTGTTTAGGATTTTGCAATTCCTTGCAATAAAAAACCTCTCTATGAAGGAAACGTGTCCGCAATAGAGAGGTTTTTGAAAGAGGGTATAATTTCATGCCTTCACTTACTACCCTTACGGCAGCAGTGCATTCATGATGTTAAGCTTTAACGGGGACTTTTGCGGTCGTTTGATTTGCTTTTGCTGTCTGATTTACCGGAATTGTTGCCTGACCCCGATGATTTACCCGATGAAGACTTGCTGCTTTTACTATCAGATTTAAACATGCCCGAACCGCTGTTGCTTTTGGGTTTGTCTTTGGGTTTGCTTTCATATTCATATTTAGGCCTATCCTTAGACTTGCTGTCTGAGTCGTATTTGGGCTGGTCTTTGGGTTTGCTGTCATAGTCATATTTAGGCTGGTCTTTCGGTTTGCTGTCATAGTCGTAATTAGGCTGGTCTTTCGGTTTGCTGTCTGAGTCATATTTAGGCTGGTCTTTCGGTTTGCTGTCGTAGTCGTATTTAGGCTGGTCTTTCGGCCGGCTGTCGTAGTCGTAGGTAGGTTTTTGCTTGCCCGGCTCGCCGGTATTATCGTCTTTGGGGGTAAACTGGTCTTTGGCGGGCACGGTTCGGTCTTTCGTTTTACCTTGTTGGGTATCAAAATCAGACCAGTTATCATTACCGCGCGTTTTGCCACTATCAAAACCTCCGGTAGAGGGGTTACCTCGGTCGCCATAAGTGCCTCCGTTGCCGCCGGCAGATCGGTCGCCTCGCGGCCCATAATGGTAGCCGGTTGAGTTATTGCCACCGTTGTTGTTGATAATGGTTATATCGTTGTGTACATAGGTAACAGGACTAAACGGGCTGTAGCCCCAACCCCAGCCGTTGTACCAGTTATTGGCATACCATCCGCTGTTCCAGGCATTGCTGTACCACCCGCCGCTGTACCAACCCCAGTTGGCTTGCCATGGGCGGAACCAAGGCCTTCCCCACCCGAAACCTACAAATATTTGCGGACGCCCCCAGCCCCACCACGGCGTAGGGTAAAAAGCAACTGTAGGCTGCCACATCCACGGGTCGTCGTAAATGCTGTAGCCCCACCAGAAGGGGTCGTTTACCCCATACCAGAAACGGTCAATATAGCAACCGCCAAAATAATTGAAGCCCGCATAAGGGTGATGAAACCGGCGAAAACGCGATGCGTAGTAGTAATCATACTCATCGTCATCGTAATTTACGTATTCATCGCCGTCGTCGTAGTAATTGTTGGTAATATAGGTATTACCATTTTCGTCGGTTTGTTGCTGGGTTTGGCTGTTATTGGGGTTTCCGTTGTTATTGGGGTAGTAATAAACATCATCTTGCGCCCATGCATTTACAGCCAGCAGCAAAGCGCCAAAGAGAACCACTAAAGACAACTTGTTATTTTTCATGGCAAAACAGTTTTTTGTGCGAAATTTTGACTGTATTAGTTATTGAGGGTTTAACAGGAGGGTAAAAATTTCTTTTTTATTTTTTTGACAACTGACAGAGGTGTTTTATTCCGGCTAATTGGCAGTTAAGGAGGTTTGTTTTTATAACGATAAAACCACGGCTTAAGTTCAGTTTGGCAAAGATGCTGTTCTTTGACAAACTAATACAGATGCAATTCTCCGCAAAGGGGCGGCAATAAAAAAACTGCCCGAAGTAGAAAAACAACGGGCAGTTAAAGTAAACCGATAAATTTTATTTACGTCTTATCAGCCTGCGCTTTCGGCAGGGCAATCGTCGTTTTCTGTTGCCGGACGCGGAAAATTCATCCACACATCGTCATCGGGGCGATCAATAGGCAACTCGTTCAGTTTGTCGTAGCGGCGCATATCAATCCACCGGTGGCCTTCGCCGTACAGCGAATAGCGGCGTTGTTTCAAAATTTCATCGCGCAGTTCGTTTTGGCTGTTTCCGCCGCTGTAATTGGGCAGGCCGGCGGCGCTGCGTATGAGGTTAATGGCAAAAAGGGCTTCGGTACTATTGCCGTTCAGATTTTGTGCTTCGGCATATATAAGCACCAGTTCTTCATTGCGCACAATAGGAATGGGGTCAGACAGCGAGCGGTAACGGTAAAAGTCATATGCACTTTGTAACCCGTCCTGAAAAGCGGTATCGGCCCGCATACCCACTTTCCATAGACGATGGTCGCCGGGTTCTGCATCGGTAATATAGGAGGGCTGCGCGGCGCGCAGGTTACCGCCGGCAGCCGAGTTAAGCGGGTAGTACATTTCATTAATCTGGTCGCCGCCGGCATTTGAAAAGAGATGGTAAACGCCTTTGTACAAGGTAGTACTGTCCGATGTCAGTTCAAAGAAAGATTCGGTAAGGTTTTGCAGGGCGGCTGTTCCGTTGAGCTGATAGATTGAAACCCTTGCGGCAAGAGCACGGTTAAACTGCCTGAAACTTGCCGGGGTATTAAAGCCGGCAAAACCCGATGATAGCCCGAAAGCAAACTCATCGCCTGCCGATTGGAGCAATTGTGCCCCTTCATTAAGCATTGTTGCAATTGTGCTCAATCCTTCGTCGTAGGTAACAAAAGTCCCAAGATTATCGGGGTCGTCAACATCAATTCTTATACCGCAGTGGTGCAGTTGGTTAAGCGCCATCAGCAACTGGTAAGCCATAATGGTTTTGGCATAGCCGCGGTAGCCGTTTTTCTGTTCGTCGGTAAGGTCGGCATTGGTGTTGTTAACTGCATTGAGCAAAATGTTGCAGTTGCGTACTACGCGGTAGCGTTCGGCAAAAGGAGTGGTAGTATAAAAGGTGTTGTTGTCTAACGTGGCCGATGCCTTGCCCAGCAAATCGGAGGTAAAACGCGGGTCGGAACCCGAAAAACGATACCATTCGCGCCCAATAACGCCTACACCATCAAAGTAAGTGCCTAAACGGTTGCGCATACCAGACTCAATACCCGTAACTACATTGTTTAAATCGCCCACGGTGGCATTTCCTTCCACACCTTCTAAGCTGGGTCCGTTGGGGTCAACCTGATCGTCTATTTTGCAAGCGTTAAAAGTACACAATGCGCCGGCAATGAACAAGACGGGCAAAAGTGAAGATAAAAATTTATATATTTTCATGTTGTTCTTCAATTTGAGTGTTAAAAAATGATACCCGGGGTTTAGAAAGAAACCGATAAATGCCCGAAGAAACGTTTTGCAGAGGGGAACGGCAATACTTCCACATTACTCGAAAAACCATCGGAACCAAAGTTAGATACCTCGGGGTCGTAGCTGTTGTATTGAAAAAAGTTAAGCAGGTTATTGCCCGATACACCCAATCTGAGGTTTTTCACCTTACCGTCAAACAGGTTGCGGAAGTTGTAGAACAAGCCAATTTCGCGCAGGCGCACATAAGAGGCATCTTCAATCCAGGCCTGTGCGGTAGTGCCCAAAGAGTTGAGGCGGTAGTTGCCGTTGGTAAGTTCGCCGTTGGGGTCAAGGTCGGTATCGTCAAAATCGGGGCTGGTGCCGTAAATATCGGTCAGCAGGGTAGAGAGATTAATATTATCGCCGCCCTGTTTCCAGTGTATTAAGAACGACAGTTCCAGGTCTTTATAGTTTAGTGTGTTTTGGAAACTCATCTGAAAATCGGGTTCGGCATCGCCAAAAGCTACTACGCCATTGGGGCTGATACCCACAATTTGGGTGGCGCTTTTACCCTCTTCAATGCGGAAAGTACCCAAAGTTGCACCAAATGCGCCCAGGTTAAAGGCGGGCACATCGAGGCGGGTAATTTCTGAACGGTTGAGCCAGAAGGCAGTGCGACTGTACCAGTTAAAATTGCGGTTGCTGATGGGTTGCAGGGTTAACCCCACTTCTATACCATTGTTGCGAAGGTCGGCGGCATTTGTTACACGGGTGGTAAAGCCCGATGTGGTGGGCACGTTTACATTAATGAGCAGGTCTGCTACCGATTTAACGTAGTAGGTAAAATCCAGTGCATAGCGGCCGCGGTTAAAACCAAGATCAAAGCCGGTTTCTATTTCGGTTTGGCGTTCGGGGCCAACTTCGTTGTTGCCGCGCAGGGTGTTAATAAGGCTTCCGGCATTGCCATCAATTATCGTATTGCCCAAAGAGGTAAAGGTAGAGCCAAAGCGGGCAAAGTTACCGGCCTGTCCAAATGCGGCGCGCAGTTTAAGTTGACTCAGTTTATCGGGCAAAAAGCCAAATTCGTGCAGGTTCAGCGCCAAAGAGGCTTTCGGGTAATAGTAAAGCTGGTTGGGGTCGCCGTTGTTGGAAGATTTATCGCCCCTAAGACCAAGTGTGGCAATAACTTTGTCGTCCCAATTTACCTCTTCCTGAACAAAGAAGCCCATATCGGTTTGGTTGCGGCGGGTTTGCTCAACCGATACCGCACCCGACTGGTCAACATTTTCCTGCGACCCGATGAGTTCGGTAGCCGTGACCAAAATATTGTTAAACCTGAATTCCTCGCGCGTGCCGCCAAACTGGGTTCTGAAACTTACCCCCGACGGCAGGAAAAAGGAGTGTACAAAGAAACCGTTGAAGTTGGCGTTGTTGTTGGTTGCCGAACCCTGAATAGAGGCGCCGTTGGTTCCGTTGCCGTCTTTTTGAAATTGCAGGGTACGCGGAAACAGCGCTTTGGTATTGAGGGTGTAGCGGTCAATACCCGCACGACCAATGAATTGAAGGGTTGCGGTTTCGGTTTGGTAAATTTTAAGGGTAAGGTTGGCGCCGCCAATATAACGGTTCACCTTTTCATTGTTGGTAATGAGGTCGCGGGTTTGCAAAAAGTTGGAAGCCGTGTAAGGGTTATTGGGGTAGTTGCCGTTTTCATCGGGAAATAAGTCGGCCCAAGCCGGCGTTGCAGCATAAGCTACACCCATAGTTGTATTGGTGTTATCATTGTTGAAAAATCCGCGGTCGGCCGAAGATAGTGTGTACATATTGCTAAACCCTAAGTTGATTCTTTCGCTCAGTTTATGGTCGAGGTTTAGGCGCAACGATAGTTTTTCGTACCCGGTGTTTTTAACAATACCTTCTTCATTTTTGTAGGTGGTTCCAAAATAGTATTGCGTTGTTTGGTTTCCGCCCGACAAGCTGAGGTTGGTAGTAGAAAGTAGCCCTTTGTTACCGTACAGTTCGTCTTCGTAGTTAAAAATTTTACCTGCGGCCTGTGCGGCTTCAAAAACGGGCACCTGCGATGCACCAAAGGAAGCCTCTACTTTTTCGGCATCAAAATTGCGGACACCCAGTTTTTTAAGTTGGGTAGCCACCCCAAGCGTTTGCGAAAAATTAACCATGTTTTCTCCGGGTTTACCCCGTTTGGTGGTAATAATTATTACCCCTGTGGCCGCCCTTGAGCCGTAGAGCGCGGCGGCCGAAGCTCCTTTCAGAATTTCAATGCTTTCAATGTCATCGGGGTTAAGGTCAGCAAGACGGTTAGAGGGGTTATCTTGATTGGAGGCGCTTCCGCCCGCTGCGGCTTGCGAAATGGCATTTAAACCGGCCGGGGTAGAGGAGTTGTCCATAAACACCCCGTCAATGATGTAGAGCGGTTGGGCGTTGCCGTTAATAGAGGTAAGACCGCGCAGCCTTACCCCGATACCGCCGCCCGGCGCACCGGAGTTGGCATTAATAACTACGCCGGTAAATTTGCCATACAGGGCAGCATCTACGGTTTGCGGGGCCGTTACGCCGGTAAGTTCTTTGGAAGATACCGTTGATACGGCATTGGCTAAGTTGCGGCGTGCAACAGAAGTAGCCAAACCCGAAATAACCACTTCTTCTAGGCGGGTTACGCTGGGTTCAAGGGCAACATCGAGGCGGCCTGTTGAAGAGGAAACGCTCTGTTCGCTTATTTCATAACCTACACTGGAAAAGGTTAGCGTGGCCGATGAACCGGGCACTTTCAGCGAATAATTGCCATCTAAATCAGATACAGTACCAACGGTGGTATTTTTTACCACAACGGTAACGCCCACCATGGGTTCCCCTTTTTCGTCGGTTACTGTACCGGTTACGGTAAACTGCGCCATTGCTGCTGTAGAAGCAAGCAACAGGGTAAAAACCAGTGTTGTTGTGTAAGTAAATAACTTTTGCATAGGCATGCATTTTGGTTTAAAGTTAAGTAATGAGGTGTTCGTATTGTTAAAATCGGGGTGAAATGTATGACTAATTTGCGTTTGGTATGCCAAAAGAGGGAAAAAGTTTGTGAAAACCGCTAAAAATCTTGCTGTTTGTTTGGCCTGTAAAGTTTGCCGGCATCAGCTTTTTGGCTTACCAGCCATTGATGCGTTATCTTTTCCCTTTCATTCTGCAAGTCCTAAGTTTTTTTACTCAGCCTGCGTTTCCCATTGTTCAAGTCTTTGGTTGTAAGCTATTTTCACAATTTCGGCTTGTGCATCGGGCGTTTTGGTTTTCCAGGTTTGCAGAGCTTTTCGGGCTTTTTCGGGGGTAGGGTAGTAGCGGTAAACCAGCGCGCAGGTTGGTTCTTTTTTGTGGTATATTAATAAGGTATGGCACACATCAATGCCGCTATCTAAAAAGCGGTACAATTCTTTATCGGTTTCTGCGCATTGCGGGGTATTACCTTGTTTATCGGTTTGGGGCTTAAGCTGTTTCACCACGACTAAGTAAACCGGTTTGGGTGCGTCTGCATCTAATTCCATTTCCGATGGGTTATCAGCTATTTGAGCAATTACTTTTGCATAGCGCGATTGCGGATAGTTTACCGAAAATGCTTTTATCTGTGCCAAATCGGTTTCATAGGGGTAATGCTCAAACGAAAGGGCATGGGTAAGGTATCCGCGGTCATATTTTCCAGATAGTGCATGAACATCGGTAAGGGTTTGCAGGTAAAACCTGAAATGGCTTTCAATTTGTTTTGCGTAATCGGTTTTCGGGTAAGCAAACAGCAGTTGTTCGCCTACTGCCACTGCTTTAATTTCGCCTTCCAGGTCCAAAAAAGGGTATTCGCCGCCCATGGCATCGGTTTGTGCCTGTTCAAATTCAATTTTAAGGCGGAGTGGTTCTGCCGCAAGCTCCTGTAATTTTGCTTCCAGTATAGGTGATTCGCCCAGCGCCACATACATGCCTTCGGCAAAAATGCCTTTTATGCCAATTTCTTTTAGTTCGTTAAACAAATAATTGCTTTCTTCGTTTTGCAAAACATTGGGGTCAAAGTTGAGCAACGGATCGAAAACCTGTTCTTCCAATTGCGGAATTACTTCCTTTTCGCGTTGCAGAAACAGGCTTTCCAGTTCTTTTTCGGTGGTAATAAGCGAGTCGGCTCCTAAAACCCGGTAAGCGTAATTACTAAGCAGGTTTTTGAGTGTTGCAGGGGCTTTTTCAACATATTTATAAGCGTGCGGAAGGTTTTCCTGCAAATAGCCGGGGGGCGGGGTGATATTGGCATTTGCTTTACCGGCATTGTTTGCCTCGCTGCCCGATGTGGGTTTACAAGCGCTGAACAGCAGGCAGATTGCCGTGCACAGGCAGAGTACAAGAGTTTGCTTGGTTTGCATGGTTAAAATTGAACGGTAGATGACCAAACTGCAAGATAAAGGTAAAATTTTTTTGGCTCAACAATATATTTACCCGTGTATTGCAAAAGATAAATCATACACTTATATTTGGGCAAGTTTAAAACAACAATTACTAAAAAAAGAAAAAGCTAAAGATTGCTTTTAAATTCAAGTCTTTTTCCGATTTTTACACCCGAAGTAACGGGGTTAAGCAGTACTTTAAGCGGTTTTTCCCCGCTTCAGTCCAACTTGCGAACATTAATTAAACTTTTTTTAACGGTAAATTTTTTAATTATGAGGTATTTGTTTACAACGCTGTTTTTTATTTGCATGATGTCTTTGCAGGGCATTTATGCTCAAGACCGGCAGGTTAGCGGCACCATAACCGATAACGAAACCGGCGAACCCCTGATAGGGGTAAACATTGTGGTAAAAGGAACCACAACCGGTACCGTTTCTGATTTTGACGGCAATTATGAAATGAAAGCCCCTGCCGGCGGCACACTGGTATTTACCTTTGTAGGGTACGACCCCATTGAAATGACCGTATCCGCATCGGGCAGAATGGATGTAAAGCTCAAAGCTACCACCTTTGAGTTAAATGCTACTACTGTTACGGCCGGGCGGCGCAAGGAGCGTGCCATGGATGCTCCAGCTTCTATATCGGTTCTTGAAGCCAAACAGTTGAAAAACGTAGTGGTACCCAGCCCTACTGATTACCTCACCACCGCATCGGGCGTTGATGTTATGAAAACCGGCTTAACCGGCAATGCCGTAGTAGTGCGTGGTTTTAATAACGTTTTTGGCGGATCCTTGCTTACCTTAGTAGATTACCGTATAGCTGCGGTGCCTTCACTGCGTGTAAACGCCCAGCAAATGATACCCAGTTCGCCTTTCGATATTCAGCGAATTGAAGTGCTTAAAGGTCCGGCTGCAGTTATGTATGGACCCAACAGCGCCAACGGGGTAGTGCATATTATTACAGAATCGCCGTTAGATATGAAAGAAAACTTCCGCACCACTGTAGCATTAGGCGGCGGCATACGGCAAAAAATTGACGGCATCATAGACGAAGATGTTAACGATGCCAAACCACCCCTGTACGACGATGGCGACCGCTATGCCGCAACCACCACGCTGCGCCATGCCGGTAAACTGGTGAACAAAAAAGACGGAGTTAAAATTGGTTACAAACTGTCGGGTAAATACTTTACCGGTTTCGATTGGCAGTACGACGACCCCAATGAAATGGGTACCATTACCGACCCAACCGACCCTAACTTTGGTAAAGTAATTGTACTAAACCGCCAAACTGCCGAGGGTCCGCAGGTTACCACCGATACAGTACCCAACCTGCGTGACAACCAAATCATCAACTACAACTTTGAGGGCAGGTTGGATTTCCGCTTCAAAAAGGACATGGAGCTTATTTTTACCGGCGGACAAAACAGTTTTACCGGTATAGAAATGACCGGCTTGGGTGCAGGGCAGGGTAAAAACTGGCGCTATACATTTGGTCAAGCCCGATTTATTTGGAAAAACCTGTTTGCACAAGCCTATATCAATGCCAGCAACGCCGGCGACACTTATTTGTTCCGCTCTGGCAACCTAATTGTGGACCGTTCTAAGTTTATTTCGGGTCAAATTCAGCACAGTACCTCGTTTGTTCAAGACCGCCTTCGCTTCATTTATGGTATAGATGCTTTGCTCACCCGCCCCAATACAGACGCAACCATTAACGGCAGAAACGAAGACGACGACAACATTAACGAAATAGGCGGCTACCTGCAAGGCGATTTTAAGATAAGCGACAAACTAAATCTCATTGCCGGTGCCCGTGTTGATAAGCATACATTTGTAGAAGATGCCTTTATTTCGCCCCGGGCTGCGGTGGTGTATAAACCCAATTTTAATACTACCCTGCGCGCTACCTACAACCGCGCATTTGGTTCGCCCTCAGCGCTCAATACCTCGCTCGACATTTTGAGTGGCGCGCTGCCCACCGGTATCGGCATTCGCGGCACCGGCAACAGAAACGGCTTTTCCTTTAGTCGCGACGATGCTGGATTGGTACAATACCGCACACCCGCTTCCGCATTTTTGGGCAATCCGCTCGATACCTATTACAGTCTTGGCGCTAACAACGGCACCACAGCAGGTTATCAGCTTATTGTTACCGGCCTCAGTAACGGTTTGAAACAAATTATTGAAGACCGCAACCTGCCCATTCAACCTTGGGTAGTAGATTCTATTGTTGCCAAACTGCTACCGTCTTCCTTAGTGGGCGTGGGCAATGTAATACGCCTGCTCAACCTCGATACCCGACAGTTTGAAGACGTAGATGCCAACGAAATTGTGGACTTAGCGCCCATTAAAAACTCTACCACCCAAACCTTTGAACTAGGTTATAAAGGCATTGTAAAAAATAAACTCATGCTCAATGCAGATGCTTATTATACCCAAATCAAAGACTTTGTTTCACCACTTGTACTGCGTACCCCCAACGTTTTCTTAGACCCTGTTTCCCTCCGAAACTATATTGAGCCCATTATTACTGATAACATGAACTCCACCCTTAACCCCGGCAATACGCCCTATATAGCAGTGGTAAACCTTGCCCTTGATACGGCGCAGGTGGTAAACGGTATAACGGTAAACGGCAACTCAAACGGTACAGGCGCAGATGAATTGATTACCCTTATTTCGAGCGCCGGCGCTATTGCCCCGTATGGCACCATTAACCCCACCCAATGGAACGACCCCTCTATGCTGCTTACCTATACCAACGTGGGCGATGTAAATCTTTGGGGGTTTGAATTGGGCGGCACGTACCTGGTAAACGACGATCTGCGCATAGGACTCAACTACGCTTTTGTAAGTGACGATGAGTTTGATTACGAAGTGGGCGATAAAACCTATACCCTTGCACTTAACGCTCCTCGGAACAAAATACAAACCTCTATTGATTACAACATCTCCAAAATTGGGTTAGATATTGGGCTTAAATACCGATGGCTCGACGGTTTTCCTGTCAATACCGGCGTATATGTTGGAGATGTAGAGGCCGCCAACATTGTGGACTTAGCGTTGGGTTATGCCCTGCCATTTTCTAAAAATACCCAGTTGTCACTCAGCACTCAAAACTTATTGGGTACTAAGTATAGAAGTGTAGTTGGGGCGCCACTTATCGGAAGATTCACTATTTTCCAAATAGCACATACCTTCAGGAGCAATAAATAAAAAGTGTTAAACCCATTTTTATCTATAACACAGCCCTTGCAGGTTGCTTTAACCTGTAAGGGCTTGTTTTATGAAACTTTTTTATAAATGAACCTATTTAAAGCGCATCCGTGGCATGGCATTTCGGCAGGTAAAGATGTGCCTCAAATTGTTACGGCATTTATTGAAATAGTACCCGCCGATACGGTGAAATACGAAATAGATAAGGAAAGCGGCTGGCTTAAAGTGGATCGGCCCCAGAAATACTCCAATATAGTGCCCGCGTTATATGGCTTTGTTCCGCAAACGTATTGTGGCAACGAAATTGCCCGGTATTGCCGGCAACAAACCGGCCGCGCTGATGTGGTGCGCGGCGACGGCGACCCGCTGGATATTTGTGTATTGGCTGAAAGGGTAATTCCACATGGCGGTATTATTTTGCGCTGCATCCCCATAGGCGGGTTCAGGCTGATAGACAAAGGAGAAGCTGATGATAAAATAATTGCCGTACTTGAAGGCGATGACCTGTATGGACAATTTACCGATATTGACCAATGCCCCAAGCCGGTTATTGAAAGGCTCCGGCACTATTTTCTTACCTATAAAACCTTGCCCGGCGAACCGCATACCTGCCAAATTACACATCTGTATAACCGCGCCGAGGCTCACGAGGTAATACAACACAGCCTCCACGACTACCAAAACACTTTCATAGCCGGCACCGATAAAATGTAAACCCGGGTTGGTAAACGGGTATTAAAACCCGTAATCGCTCCAGTCTTCGGTAAATTCGGCAACGCTAAACATGGGGTTTACCTTCAGACCTTTCATTTCGTATTGCTCAAAAAGCCCTTTGTCATCTTCCATTTTTTGATAAATGGGAAGAAATGTTTTTTTGTCAATATATAGGGTGGTTTTTGCAGCATACGAGGTTGGAATTTTAATCACTTGTCCGGCTTTAATATCATAATAATCATCTATTCCTTTGTTGCGTTCCATAATCATATATTCGGCTATATTTTGCTCACGGGCAATATCATAAAGGCTTTGACCTGTTTTAACGGTGTAGTTGGTAAAGGCAAAGGTGGGGTCGGTAATTTGTAGAATGTAACAGTCCTTTCCATCGTAGGTGGTAGAGCCGGTTAATTTAAATACCTGATTTACCCCGTTTTGGGCGGCAGCCCGTTTATATGCGTCCTGAATAATTTTTTTTACTTTTTTAAAGCCAATTGATAAAATGGTATGGTGTTGCGTACCCATCATTTGTTTGCTGGTAGGGTGCAGTTTAACATTTACATACGGAAAACCGTTTGGTTTGATAAGCGCTTTGCCTCCGCGCTCGCCGTCGGCATACAATACTTCAATATGGCCGCCATCGGGAGTTTTGGTTTTCAGGTAAACTTTAAGCGGTGCAACATTGAGCTTGGTAAATGTTTCGGCGTTGTTCCAGCCTTTAATCATGCGTTCTTTCTGAAAAAAAGTATATTGCATGGTTTTAGCCCGGTCAATGCCTGCGTACATATTGTCGAGCAGTCCTTTAACATCGGGGTCGTAGCCTGAAGGGGGAGGGGTAAAAGCGGTTACTGCGCACAAAAACAAGGCAGCAAGCAGGAATTTGAATTTCATGTTTCAAGTTGTTAATGAATATTGGAAAAATTAATACTGTTCTTTGTCATTCGGGAAATCGCCAAGTTTAACATCTTCCACATAACGCTGAACTGCGTTTTTTATTTCGGCAAACAGGTTAAGATAGCGGCGTAAAAACCTTGGGTTAAAATCTTGGGTAATGCCCAACATATCGTGCAATACCAATACCTGACCGTCAACATAATGGCCGGCGCCAATGCCTATAATAGGAATTTTTACCGCTTCGGCTACCCGTTTGCCCAACGCAGCAGGCACTTTTTCTACTACTATGGAAAAACACCCAATTTGTTCAAGCAATCTTGCATCTTCTATTAAGCGCTCGGCTTCTTCTTCTTCTTTGGCGCGTACCGAGTAGGTTCCGAATTTATAAATAGATTGCGGCGTTAAGCCCAAATGCCCCATAACAGGCACACCGGCGCTTAAAATGCGCTCAACAGAATTTTTAACCTCGCGTCCGCCTTCTAACTTGATGGCATGGCCGCCCGACTCTTTCATGATACGTATGGTGGAAGCCAGCGCTTTTTTGGAATTACCCTGGTAAGACCCGAAAGGCAAATCTACCACCACCAGCGCCCTTTTTACCGCCCGCACCACAGAAGAGGCATGGTAAATCATTTGGTCTAACGTAATTGGCAGCGTGGTTTCATGTCCGGCCATCACATTAGAGGCCGAGTCGCCCACCAAAATAATGTCTATACCGGCATCATCAACAATTCTGGCCATGGAGTAGTCATAGGCGGTAAGCATACTAATCTTTTCGCCTTGTTCTTTCATGGCTTGTAATATGTGCGTAGTAATGCGTTTTACTTCAATTCTTTTGTAAGTTGACATAGTAAGAGAAATTTATGAATGTAAGCAATAACCAATTTCGGAAAAACCCGGAAAAAATACCTGCAAAAAAACCACAGGGAGGTGAACCGCCAACCCCCGGTTGCTCTTTAGTCCGAAAATTAGCAACTGTAAGCTACAATTGCATAATTACCGGCAGTTTTTGTGAAAATTAGGACAAAACAACCTATTTTTGGAACTTTATACAAACCCAAAATTGCTAAGCAAGTTTATGCAAAAAAAATGTCTCGTTTTGTGTTCTTTTTTACTGTTCCTTTTCTCATCGTGCAGTACCGATTTTGACATTGCCTCCGATTGGAAAGAGATTACGGTAATTTATGGTTTGCTAAATGCCGGCGACACTGCGCAATATGTAAGGGTAAATAAGGCTTTCCTGAGCGAAAACACTAGTGCACTTGAAATAGCTCCCATTGCCGACTCGCTCTACCACAACCCGCCTGCACAGGTACAACTTAAACGCATAGATGCCAGCAATAATGTGCTTCAAACCTTAACCATGCAAAGGGTTAATGCCGCCGCCGAGGGTATTGTAAAAGATAATGGCTTGTTTGCAACCAGCCCGTATTACTTATACAAAACCAATGCCCCCCTAAACCCCGATTTTAAGTACCGTATTGAAGTAACCACCCCGGAAAACAAGGTAATTACGGCAGAAACCGATGTTATAGCCAATTTTGACGCTATAAGGCCCGACCCTGAATTTGATATAAGCCTCTTGTCTGAAAACTATACCTTCCGATGGTCGCCCTCCGATGAAGTAGGCATATATGATATGGACATGTATGTAAGGTTCGATGAGCAGCGCATTGCCCCGTCGGGTAGCATTGTTACAGAACCCCGAACCATCAAATGGAACGTTTTTTCTAACCTGAACCGAGAAACTTCCATTGAAACGGGTAAGGTAAATTACGATTTAAATATTGATGCCTTCTTTGCTTTCCTAAACCAAAACTTGTCCGATGTCGATTCGGTAGAATACCGCTATTTTAAAGGGTTTGACTTTTTCATTCATGCCGGCAGCAACGAACTAAAAACGTACAACGATGTTTCTTTTGCCCAGTTTGGTGTTACCGCCAGCCAAATATTGTTGGAATATACCAACATTAACGGAGGGTTAGGATTATTTGCATCTCGTTACAGTAAGCAAATTTTGAACGTAAAACTCAGTAACCAGTCGTTAGATTTATTGGCCTGCGACCCACGAACGAAAGCCCTTAAATTTGCCAGCAGCCCTGGCAACCCAGCTTTTCCAGATTGCAATTAATTTAGGTATGATGCTTTTCTTATCCGGAACGTCGGTTTTTTATCACTGCTGCAGATGACTATTTACAATGTTTAACTTCTTTTTGACATGAAATTGTCAGTTAAGGGAAATTTATCCGAAAAATTGCCGAAAAAAGCAGAAAAAATCCTATTTTTGCCATAATTAAATTAATTTATCTATATTTGTGGCAACCCTATATTTACATTAAACTCAAGTGTATGTACCGCGCTGTAATCATTGCAAAAATAATTTTAGTTATGTACTTACTGATGCCGAAATTGCTCTTCGCCCAACAAACTCCAAGGGCATTTGTTAACGGCAATACTACAGAAAAAAATGCTTTTGAGCCATCGCCGCAACAGCTCAATGAATTGGTAGAAGCCCTTAATTGCACGTTGGGCACTGCCGGGCAACCTTTTGACAAACTGGATCAATATTTTTTTGACGAAAAGTTGGCACAGGCCTACATTACCATGTTGCAAGCCAATAATTATCCTCAAATTAACCAGCAGGCAGCCCCTATGTTTATTGCATGGTCAAACGGGGTAAAAGAACTATTTCAATCTTACAGGGGCAAAATTGCTGAAATTAAACCGGTACAAACCAGCCAGCGGTTTGGCTCAACCCCCGATATGAAAATAGTAGCCGCCCGTTTTAACCTGTATTTTAAGGATGGCGCTGTAGAGCCGCTTCGCTTGCTATTGATTGATTTTAACGGTTACTACCGAATCTTAAACACCGAAGAGTAACGAAACAACCTACCCCCGCCCTTATAGCCAAAACACTCTTGCTACCCATATACACACAACACGTTATGATAAAAGCTATACACACTTTCAAACTGTTACACGTTACAGTAGTCTTTTTATTAAGCCTTTGGTTTGGGCTTGCCTACGGGCAAACCACACAACTCAACGACGGACGAATTAGACTGAGAGTTTGGGTACACAAAGTATGGACCAACGCCAATTGCGATGACCCCGGTGTACAGGAGTATGTGTATCGCGGTATCAGGGTGCGCCCGCGTACCGATGTAACCGGTATAGGCTGGTCGCCTTCGGGCGTTAATATTAGGGCAAACGGCGATGAAAACCGTTGGTGGAGCAGAATAGAATGGGCAGGCTTGCAACTGCCGGGTGGCGGTGGGTATTGGCCCATGACTCAAGATGGCAATGGCGTTTTATTGCTCGACATTAGTTATCCGGCTACAGCAGCGCCTACTTCTTTTGACTGGTCTGTGGCCGAAATGTTTGAAGACGACGACACCGGTTGTATATGGCCTTGCGATGGCGGAACCGACCCATGGCAGTACAACCCGCAGTTTTGCTGTGGACTTTTAGGCGATGACAACTATATAGGGTATTCGCAGGCATCGGTGGTAAACCCCTTCAGGGGAGGCCCCAATGGGCAGGTTCATTATGTACAAACCGATATTTTGGGTGGCGGCGAGCAATCGAGTTATGCCGTTTTGTTTGGTTATCAGTGGGATTGGGTAGATCCGCTGCCTCCGCTGCCAACCCTCTCTACCAACCAAACAAGCGGCGGCATCGAATATCAGGACGGCAACCTGCAACTTGATGTACAACTGATGGGTATTTGGAGCGATGTGGATTACGACGGCGGTTTCAACTGCTTTTTCGGGCTTACCGATGCCGAAGAATTAAGGGTACTTTGGCGTGCCCGCGATAACCTTGCCGGTTTTTCGGGCGCATCTTCCTGTATTACATCTCTTGCGCAGCAAGTGCCGCAATGGAACACAGGAAATCCTATCGTGAATCTGCTCAATAAAAGCTATACAACTGCACAAACCAACTTTAAAGAATTTGAAATAGAACTTCAGTTATGGGAAGAAGACAGCTGGAGTTTGTTTGGTTTTCAATGTGGATCTGATTGTACTTTTGACGCAGGTTTTTGCCTGCTCTTTGATGATGATGCCTATTGGTCGGGCACAACCGGAATAATAAATTGGCGAAACAGTGTGCCGTCTCCAAATGTAGGCACTACCACTTGGAATTACCTCGATGTGCCGTTGAGGGCAAGCTCGTCTTCGTATATTAACTGGACTGCTTGGTTGCGGTACCGTTGGATTCAGGCTACACCAACCGTAACCATTGTTGCGCCCAAAGACCGCACGCTTTGTGTTGGAACGTCAACTACACTGTCGGTCAATGCGCAGCAAACTACTTACTACCAATGGCAGGTTTCCAGCACCACCGGCGACGATGACGGCGATGGCAACGGCTTTACCGGCTGCCCCACCAACGCCACCTGGACAGATATACCAGGCGCCTACTGGAAAGATTATGTACCGCCGCAAACGCCGGGCACCCGCCTTTACCGGGTTATTTGCAGCAACCGCACCGGAACCGGAAGCTACACTTCATCGGGGCCACGGTTAAATTCGGTTATTTCAGACTGTTTTCGGGTAACTTACTTTCCTTATGCGCCTCCTATCATCAGCAATGCCTGCGGCTCAAGTGTTGTGGGAGGTATAGCCTATTCGTTTACTATGCCAATAGTGCCGGCCGTTGGCGCTGTTGCCAATGCAACTTCTTATACATGGTCGGTTTCGCCTTCAGCTGGTGTTACTATTTCTGCCCCCAATGCACAAACTACCAATATTACATTTCCACCGCCCAATGGTAGTCAGATATATACCGTCACGTTAACCGTTGCCGATGCCTGCGCTGCTGCAAATGCTACCAGCACCTGTACGGTAACTGCAACATCCGATTATTGCGGTATTATATATGTAGCGCCGCCGGGTTCGGGCGGAAACGATGCTAATATAGGGTCTCCTACTGCTCCGGTGGCAACTATTGGGCAAGGTTTAACCATTGCCACTAATTCGGGTGGGGCAAGAACCCATATTAGGGTTTTAGAGGGTAATTATACCCAGGCAAATGTAGTAACTTTGGTTAATAATGTAATCTTAGAAGGTGGTTACCGTTTGGATTTGGTTACAGGCGAATACGTTAAAAATAGTGCAGCTATTACTTCCATAACTATGTTGGGCTTAGAAACATCGGCTACTACCGGCAGTAACGATATAGAACATCGAATGGGTTTTAAATCAAATGGCTTGTCAGGATGGACTCTTCAAGACCTTACAATCACGACAACTGATGTTACCGGTACAACGCCCAGCAACAGGGGTAGGTCTAACTATGCTGTTTGGATAAATAACTCCAGTAATTATAATATAGTTCGCTGTAATATTACGTCAGGCGCTGCAAGTAGCGGGGGTAATGGCTCCACGCCGGGCGGCTCTGGCGGAGCAGGTGGCGGTGGTGGTGGCGGTGCCGGTGGTTGGGGCAGTCTGAATGGATGTGGTTGCAGTGGCCAAACAGCAGCAGGTGCAGGAGGCGCAGGAAGTGGCGGTGCCGGCGGCGGTGCCGGCGGCGGCAATTGCTGCGGTTCTGGCTGTAACATCTTTGGTTGTAATGCAAATGGATGCACAGCAGGAAATGGAAACACTGGTGCAAATGGTGGTACCGGAGCCGGTTTTGTTCCCGGCGACCGTCCGGCAGCTCCCGCAGCTAATGGTGCTTATTATATTCCCGCGGCGGCAAGCAGCAGCGGTGGAAACGGCGGTGGCGGCGGTGGCGGCGGAGGCGGCGGTGGCGGTGACACCGGAACCTGTTGTTCTTGTACTTGTGGGTCTGGTTGGCCCGATGGCGGCGTAGGTGGTTCAGGCGGTTCAGGCGGTTTGGGTGGCTCAGGCGGATTGGGCGGTGGTTCTTCTTTTGCTATTTTCAGAAATAACTCCAATACAGGTGTAAACATACTTAACATTGGCACAACCCCCGGTGCTGCCGGAATTGGTGGAAACGGTGCCAACGGGCAGCCGGGAACCGGCGGACTTGCAGGAACTCCGGGTGCTGTTCATGGCGGTTGCGACGGTGGTACCGGTGGTACCGGCGGTAGCGGCGGATCGGGCGGCTCAGGCGGAAGGGGGCGCGATGGCGCAAATGGTGTTAATGGTGCAATGTGTGTGGTAACATCGGGCGTTGCGGCAATTTCCAATCCGTCAACGGCAATACCTACTGCCGAAATTACAGCCAGTTACAGGCAGGGTTGTACCAATTCCTATATTACCCTTACATCTCCCTTTACTGCTTCGGCTTTTAGCTCTTACGATGCCGGCGGCGCAATTGTTAACGACGTTACTTCTTCTTTGTCATCGTACAACTCGTTTTCCGACCCACTGGCAATTTATTACACTTCTACCGGACGAAAAGATTTGCAAATTGGCGGCAATACCTACTATGATTTTATACATATTGTTACGACCCGTACATTACCGGTTATTGATGCTTTACCGACTACGGTTTGCGTTGGTACCAACAACATAACCCTTGGTTGCACTCCCAACAGCCCCACACTTTCTACGGCTTATGAATGGACTATACAGGAAACGCCGGTAACCGGGCTGCTTACACCCACACCTGCTTATACCTTTTCGGTGGAAGATCCCGGGCCGGTAACATTGCAGAATAACACAGGCTGCCCCATTTCCTACCAAATCCGGTTAAGGGTTAGAGATGACTGCTGTGGCTGGTCTATACCTGTTTTTGCAACTGTAACGGTTGAACTGCCCATCACAAACAATACCATTAACGCACCCGCATTTACTTCTTTCTGTACATCGGGTAACCCGGGCAACATTACCGGTTCGTTTCCTGCAGGTGGCATTTGTTCCTATACCTATCAGTGGCAACAAAGTATTAATGGCGGCGTATTTACCAATATTGCCGGCGCTACTGCTCAAAGTTACGACCCGCCTAACCTTGCCGCCATTGGCACTTACCAATATATTAGGATAGTTAGTTCCAGTGTTTGCGGTTCCAGTACCAGTAACGTGGTAACCATTAATGTCTATGCACCGCCAACAGTTGCGCCCATTGGCGGAACTGTCTGTGCCGGACAAACGCTACAGTTGTTTGGCAATGCCTTGCCGGGAAGCGGGTCAATTGTCAGTCATCAATGGTCTGGTCCGGGCGCAGCATATCTAAACAGTTCATCAATTGAAAACCCGATTTTCAATGCTACCGCATTAACATCGGGGTCATTTATCCTTACTTACCTTGCTTTAGATTCAAACGGTTGCCAGGCTACTGCTAATATAACCGTTACCATAGCGCCTTTACCGGTAATTACCAATCCGCCTTTGCCCAGCACTATCTGCTCAGGGCAATCGGTTATATATAATCCCACAAGCAATCTGGGTTCTCCGCCAACAGTATTTTCCTACACTTCAACCGTAACTTCGGGCACTGTTACCGGAAATACCTCCAGTCTGAACGGCAATATAAATGATGTTTTGGTGAATACGGGTACTACGCCGGCAACAGTGGTTTATACAGTTACACCCGGAACGCCCGCGGGCTGTGCCGGTTTCCCGATAACCTTTACCGTAACGGTAAGTCCTCCGCCAACTGTTCCGGTGCCTGCTGTTGACCGCACCAATTTCTGTTCCGATGACCCGGGTAATATTTCGCTTTCTGCTACCGGCGGAAGCGGAACAACCCTGCAATGGTTTACCGGAAGTTGCGGCGGCACTGCCATCGGAACCGGAAACCCGTTGGTCATTGCATCGCCAACCACCACCACAACGTATTATGTGCGCTATCAGGATGCTTGTTCAAATGTCTCGGGCTGTGCAACAGTTACTGTAAATGTAAGCCAATTGCCTACAGCCAACATTACGCCCAACCCGGCTACTGTTTGTACCAACGGCACTTTGGTGCTAAACGGTAATCCAACCGGAGGTTCGGGCAGCTACACCGTACACACTTGGACGGCAAGCGGCGGGTCGCTAACCAACGGAAACACGGTAGCCCCAACTTTCAATGCGCCTTCCGTAACCTCACAAACTACTTATACTGTTACTTACCGGGTAACAGATAGCAATGGTTGTCAATCGGCTGTAGTGAGCAGAACAATTACGGTCAATCCGTTGGATGCAGCTTCTGTCGCCAACCTCAACGCATGTCAAAACGGAACAACTTATTTTCCGGTGATTACAGGAGTAACGGGTGGCACTTTTTCACAACCGCCGGGTTTGAGTATTAACTCGGCAACCGGCGCTATAAACGCCAATGCCTCTACGCCAAACACCTATACAGTGGTTTATAACACTGCAGGAGCGCCTGCTTCTGTATGCCCCAGAACCACCACTTTTACCGTAACCATTTTGGCGCCCGATGTTGCGGTTATTAACTCCATGAGTCTATGTACCAACGGCGGTATTACCTTCCCTAATGTTTCATCGGGCTTAACAGGCGGTACTTATACCGGTTTTACACCGGCAGGGTTAAGCATGAATCTGGCTACCGGTGCAATCAATCCGTCGGCCAGCACACCGGGAGCTTACACCGTAACCTATAATACTGCATCTGCACCCCTTTCAGTTTGTCCGGCAAATATTACCTTCACAGTTACTATTATTGCTCAGGATCAGGCAAGTATTGCCAATGTTTCTTTATGTCAGAGTGCTGGCGCCTATACGCCTGTTGTTACAGGCACACAGGGGGGAACTTATTCTTCTATTCCGGGAGGGTTAAGTATTAATACAATTACCGGGGTTATTACCCCTTCCTCCAGTTTTCCCAATACTTATACAGTAACTTACAATACTGCCCCTACCGGTTCGCTTTGCCCAACCACCACAACGTTTCAGGTTGTAATTTTATCTACACCTGCAACACCCGGCGCAATGACCGGGCCTACTACCTTATGCCCGGGTGCAACTGCCAATTACAGTGTTCCTGCCGTTTCAGGAGCTACTTCATATAGCTGGACAGTTCCTGCCGGAGCTACCATTAATACGGGACAGGGAACAACCGGGGTTAATGTAACCTGGGGAGCTTCGGGCGGAAGTATTTGTGTACGCGCTCAAAATACCTGTGGACTTAGTGGTCCAAGATGCGTAACCGTTACTGTAAGCGATACCCAAAATCCAACAATTACCTGTCCTGCTGCAATGACTATTCCTGCAGGACCAACCTGTTCGGTACAAATGCCCAATTTAACCCTTGCCAATGGAACCGTTCTGGCCAACTCTGTTACCGAGTTTTCGGGTACCCAAGGAAGCAATAACTGGTACTATGGCGAGTATTTTGCCAACTCCTCCTGCAATTTTGCACAATTGCCAACCTGGAATTCGGGCTTAAGCCAATGGCAAAACAGTCAGCCGTTTAATACGCCTTATCTCAATGGCAACAGCGGCCACCCCGGCGTTACCGATTATAAATGGGCAGTTCGGCGATGGGTTGCCGAAATAACGGGCAATATTAACATTGCATTACAGTTTCAGGATTTAAACACAAGTTGCGGAAATGGGGCACATATACGAGTTTTTGTGAACGGCGTTGAAATATGGCAATATTTTAACGTGCCTTCGGCGCTTACTAATTGGAACTTGACCAATATTTTTGTGAAACAGGGCGATGTGGTAGATTTTGTAATTGACCCGAATGGTACGGACACCGGCTGCGATGCCACTTTGCTTACTGCTGTTATCACTTCAAACACAACCTTTACAGCAACCGATAACTGTGGCACGCCTACCGTTACCCAAAGTATTGCCGCCGGAACATCTATTGCCCCAGGTGTTTCTACTGTAACCCTTACCGCTACCGATGGTGTGGGGCGAACCGCCACCTGTAGCGTAAACATTACAGTTACCAACAACACCAATGCTTCGTGGACGCCTCCATCAAACCTTTGTGCCACATCAGCTCCTGTTACGTTAACTCCGGTTCAGCCTACTTTGAGTTTTTACTGTACTTCTTTAACCGGAACGTGGAGCGGAACCGGCATTACCAACAACGGCAATGGAACCGCCTCCTTTAATCCTTCGGGCTTGTCGGGCAATATTCCGGTTACCTATACCATAGGAACCGGGGCATGTCAGGCAACATCTACCCAAAATATTGCCGTAGCGGCGGCTCCTACTGCTGCTGTAAGCGGGGCTGCATTTGTATGTACAGGTAGCAGCACAAATCTAACCGCTTCGGGTGGTGCAACTTATAACTGGAGTACCAGCCAATCGGGTGCTACTATTACCGTAACACCCTCATCAACAGCTACTTACACGGTTACGGTTACCAATGCTGCAAGCTGTACAACCACAGCAAGTGCTACGGTGAGTGTTGAAAACTGCAACAATTGCCAAATTACCAACCCTGTTGTTACCACTACCTGCAGTTCGCCTTTCTGCCCCGGTTCGCCACTTGGCGATTATTTCCTTGTGGTTACCTTTAACAATACAAATGGCGGTGCCAATGGCGTAGATATATACGTAAATGGCATACTGTTGGCCGATAACGTAGCTTACAGCGGAACAGGCACGACAAATGTTTGTATTAACCATGCATCTTTTATTGCCAACGGAGAAAGTAATATTCAGGTGGTTATAACAGACGCCAATGCCAGTCCGCCCTCAACATTAACCTCATTAAATCCGGCATGTAATGGTTGTTTAACTACATCCTCAGGCTTGGCAATTAATGAAGTTTCCAATGGTCCTACCGGAAATCAGGAATGGTTCGAATTGCTTGTTACCGGAAATCAATTGCTCAACCTTAATGGTTGGGTTATTAACGATAACAATGGCACTTTCAATGGCGGAAGTGTAAGTACGGGTTATTTGTTTTTCAACTTACCCAACAGCCCTGCCTGTAGTGTGTTGTCAGCTATTCCTCCAGGCTCCATCATTGTGGTGTACAACGGCGAATCGGGTGGTAAAGACCCGAATATCCCTGCCGACGACCCATACGATAGCAATGGAGATGGTATTTATATTATGCCAAGCACACATTTATGCTTCAGCTATTGTAACAATGAAACTATCCCATGTGCTTCTCCCGGTGCTACTCCGGCTTGGTCAACATTTATGGGGTTGAATAATACCGGTGATGCAGCGCAAACGCTTTCGCCAACAGGTGCATTTTTTACCGGTATTGCTTATGGTACGGTGGGTAATACTACTGCTCCAGCCGGTAGTGTGTATCTACCCGTTAATAATACCTTCCAGTTTTCTTGTGGTTCATTGTCTAATGTGTCAAACTATTCAGGGGGAGCATCAAGCATTCGAAGTCCCGGTCTTGCCAATAGTACCAATAATCAAACTCTCATTAATTTATTGGCAACCAACAGTGTATGTTATAACTGTGCCACTTATACCGAACCTGCAACAGCGCTGAATATTAGTGCTACTGTAGTATCTAATGTTTCTTGTAACGGTGGTTCAAATGGGGCAATAGATTTAACAGCAAATGGCGGAACCTCACCATACACCTATGATTGGAGCAACGATGGCCCCGAAAATCCCGATAATGACCCGCAAGATTTAACTTCTGTCGCCGCAGGTGTTTATACTGTAACAGTTACAGATAACATTAACTGTACAGCTTCGGTTAGTGCCACAATAACCGAGCCGAATGCACTTACAGTTACTTCTAATCAAGTAAACATTAATTGCAACGGAGGCAGTAACGGTTCTATCGATATTTCTGTAACAGGAGGAACATCTATTTATACTTACGATTGGAGCAACGATGGACCCGAAAATCCTGATAATGATACACAAGATTTGACATCTTTGTCTTCCGGTAGTTATACTGTTACAGTAACAGATTCCAATAACTGCACAGTTTCAAGTAGTTTTGTCATCACGCAACCGACTGCCTTAACCGCGTCCATCACCGCTCAGACCGATGTGAACTGCAACGGCGGTGCTACGGGCAGTGTGACGATTTTGGCATCGGGCGGTACGCCGGCATATCAGTACAACATTGGCAGCGGCAACCAGGCGAGCGGCACCTTTGGCGGCTTGACCTCGGGCAGCTATACGGTGACGGTGACGGATGCGAACAACTGCACCACCACGGTATCGGTCACCATCACGCAACCGACCGCCTTAACCGCTTCTATTACAACACAAACCAACGTGAATTGCAATGGCGGGAATACCGGCAGCGTGACGATTTTGGCATCGGGCGGCACACCGGCTTATCAGTACAATATCGGCAGCGGCAACCAGGCGAGCGGCACCTTTGGCGGCTTAACTTCGGGCAGCTATACGGTAACGGTGACGGATGCGAACAACTGCACCACCACGGTATCGGTCACCATCACGCAACCGACCGCCTTAACCGCTTCTATTACAACACAAACCAACGTGAATTGCAATGGCGGGAATACCGGCAGCGTGACGATTTTGGCATCAGGCGGTACGCCGGCATATCAGTACAACATCGGCAGCGGCAACCAGGCGAGCGGCACGTTCAACGGCTTGACTTCGGGCAGCTATACGGTGACGGTGACGGATGCGAACAACTGCACCACCACGGTAGCCATCACCATCAATCAACCGACCGCCTTAACCGCGTCCATCACCGCTCAGACCGATGTGAACTGCAACGGCGGGAATACCGGCAGCGTGACGATTTTGGCATCGGGCGGTACGCCGGCATATCAGTACAACATCGGCAGCGGCAACCAGGCGAGCGGCATCTTTGGCGGCTTGACCTCGGGCAGCTACACGGTAACGGTGACGGATGCGAACAACTGCACCACCACGGTAGCCATCACCATCAATCAACCGACCGCTTTAACCGCATCCATCACCGCTCAGACCGATGTTTCCTGCAACGGCGGGAATACCGGCAGTGTGACGATTGCGGCATCGGGCGGCACACCGGCTTATCAGTACAACATTGGCAGCGGCAACCAGGCGAGCGGCACCTTTGGCGGCTTGACTTCGGGCAGCTATACGGTGACGGTGACGGATGCGAACAACTGCACCACGACAGTAGCCATCACCATCAATCAACCGACCGCTTTAACCGCATCCATCACCGCTCAGACCGATGCGAGCTGCAACGGCGGAAATACGGGCAGTGTGACGATTGCGGCATCGGGCGGTACGCCGGCATATCAGTACAATATCGGCAGCGGCAACCAGGCGAGCGGCACCTTTGGCGGCTTGACCTCGGGCAGCTATACGGTGACGGTGACCGATGCGAACAACTGCACCACCACGGTATCGGTCACCATCACGCAACCGACCGCCTTAACCGCTTCTATTACAACACAAACCAACGTGAATTGCAATGGCGGGAATACCGGCAGCGTGACGATTTTGGCATCGGGCGGTACGCCGGCATATCAGTACAACATCGGCAGCGGCAACCAGGCGAGCGGCATCTTTGGCGGCTTGACCTCGGGCAGCTACACGGTAACGGTGACGGATGCGAACAACTGCACCACCACGGTAGCCATCACCATCAATCAACCGACCGCTTTAACCGCTTCCATCACCGCTCAGACCGATGTTTCCTGCAACGGCGGCAATACCGGCACTGTGACGATTTTGGCATCGGGCGGTACGCCGGCATATCAGTACAATATCGGCGGCGGCAACCAGGCGAGCGGCACCTTTGGCGGCTTGACCTCGGGCAGCTATACGGTAACAGTGACGGATGCGAACAACTGCACCACCACGGTATCGGTCACCATCACGCAACCGACCGCTTTAACCGCATCCATCACCGCTCAGACCGATGTGAACTGCAACGGCGGGAATACCGGCAGCGTGACGATTTCGGCATCGGGCGGTACGCCGGCTTATCAGTACAATATCGGCGGCGGCAACCAGGCGAGCGGCACTTTCAACGGCTTGACCTCGGGCAGCTATACGGTGACGGTGACGGATGCGAACAACTGCACAACGACAGTAGCCATCACCATCAATCAACCGACTGCCTTAACCGCGTCCATCACCGCTCAGACCGATGTGAACTGCAACGGCGGTGCTACGGGCAGTGTGACGATTTCGGCATCGGGCGGTACGCCGGCTTATCAGTACAATATCGGCGGCGGCAACCAGGCGAGCGGCACGTTCAACGGCTTGACCTCGGGCAGCTACACGGTAACCGTGACGGATGCGAACAACTGCACCACCACAGTAGCCATCACCATCAATCAACCGACCGCCTTAACCGCGTCCATCACCGCTCAGACCGATGTGAACTGCAACGGCGGGAATACCGGCAGTGTGACGATTTCGGCATCGGGCGGTACGCCGGCATATCAGTACAACATTGGCAGCGGCAACCAGGCGAGCGGCACGTTCAACGGCTTGACCTCGGGCAGCTATACGGTGACGGTGACGGATGCGAACAACTGCACCACCACGGTAGCCATCACCATCAATCAACCGACTGTCTTAACCGCGTCCATCACCGCTCAGACCGATGTGAACTGCAACGGCGGAAATACCGGCACTGTGACGATTGCGGCATCGGGCGGCACGCCGGCTTATCAGTACAACATTGGCGGCGGCAACCAGGCGAGCGGCACGTTCAACGGCTTGACCTCGGGCAGCTATACGGTAACCGTGACGGATGCGAACAACTGCACCACCACAGTAGCCATCACCATCAATCAACCGACTGCCTTAACCGCGTCCATCACCGCTCAGACCGATGTTTCCTGCAACGGCGGGAATACCGGCAGTGTGACGATTGCAGCATCGGGCGGTACGCCGGCTTATCAGTACAATATCGGCGGCGGCAACCAGGCGAGCGGCACCTTTGGCGGCTTGACCTCGGGCAGCTATACGGTAACAGTGACGGATGCGAACAACTGCACCACGACAGTAGCCATCACCATCAATCAACCGA
>NBMY01000001.1 GCA_002212985.1 Sphingobacteriales bacterium TSM_CSS | reverse complement strand
CCACATCGTTGGTATAACCTGCTTCGGGGCCGTAGTCGCGCATCCAAATGCTGTTGTAGGGGGCTGTTATAAACACAATACTTGCATCAACGGTTACGCCGCCTGCGGTAAGGTAGCTTTGCACGGTGGCGGGGTTACTGCAAATAATGTAAACGGTACATTCTTCTTTGGCGTAGCGCACAATTTCGCGCAAAATTTGGGTGTAGCTGGTCCAGGTAATACAAAGGGCATCGGCTTCCTCCCATTCGGCGGCGGTTCGCACGGGCGAGGCGGGCGGAGTGGTAATGCCGCTTCGGTTGCCACTGTTGCGCACCTGTTCAAGGTATTGCGGCATAAGGCTGCGCTCCTGCGGGGTAAGTTGGTGGGGCAGGGTGCCGTGCTGCTGTGCGGTTGCGCTTATAAAAGTTAGAAACAAAAAAAGCAGGTATGAGGTAATGCGTTTCATAACAGGGTTAACTTTTGCCCAAAGTTAATTACTGTTAAGGAATTATTTCTGTTTTACCACCCATAATTACACCGCCTTTATTTTGCCAAATTGGTTGTAACGATAAGGTTTATACCTGCAACAATTACCCCAAACGAAACAAATTGTGTAAAAGCCGTTTGAAAAAAGAGTTTTACCCCCTCTAAAACCGCTATTCCTTGCAAATACCTACCGCATTACTACCACCTTTATATACCCCGATGCGCCGCTTGCCGACTGCTGCCACCGGCAAAGATAAATGCCCGCCGGCAAATGTGCTACCGAAACGGTTTTGCTTGCCTCGCCCGCTGCAAGGGTGGTTTCAAGCACGGTTTGGCCGGTGAGGGTGAGTAAGCTTACCCCTAAATCCCCTAAAGGGGACTTTGAAACCCATTGTAGGGTAAGGATGTTTTGTGCGGGGTTGGGGTAAACAAGCACCTCAAAACTCCCCCCTTCGCTTGCGAGGGGGGGCTGGGGGGGTGCAATGCCTACCGTACCGCCTGCGCCCTGTGTATCTATAAGCGCCTGCACTACCGAAGTATCTGTGCAAACTATGGCGGTGAGGGTAACGGGGTAGGTGCCGGGGGCGGCGTATTGGTGGGTAAGGGTATTGCCGGTGCAGGGTTCGTAGCCTTGCCCGCAAAGGTAGGGTGGGGTGCCATCGCCAAAATCCCAGATGTAGTAGCCGCCGTCTATGCTGTCGGGGTAGGCGTAGAGGGAGAGGTTGGTAAATTGTATTTCGTTGGCACCTTGCGGCTCGTAGCTAAATGCCGCCTGCGGCTGGGTGAGCAAGCCCATGCAGTTGAGTTTAAGTACCCATGCCGAAGCGTGACCAATAGGAGCGCCCGGTATAATGGTATCTTGCCTGCCTGCTACTATAAAACCGCCATCGGGAGCAAGGGCAAGATCGTAGGCGTAATCGTGCCAACTGCCCCCGTAGGTGCGCCGCCATAATATGCTGCCATCTGCACCCGATAACTTGATGATTTGCATTTGTGCATATTCGCCCTGTGGGTCATTACAGGAAGCTGCAATAATTGAACCATCTGGTAGCTCTTTCAATGCACCACAACCACAATTTTCAAATAATTGACTGTTATACCACTCTATATCTAAATCATTCGATAGTTTCATAACCATACCTTTAAAATATACATTACTAAAACCTTCTGCCGCACCTCCAATAATATAGCCCCCATATTGACTTTTCACAATTTCATTTGCTCCATCAACTCCGCCAAAACTATAGGTAGTATCCCATAACATCTCACCGGTTGTATTGCTGATTTTTGCTAATAAAATATCGCCGTTCATTACATTAAACCCAACTGTGCCAATAACATAGTAGGCTTGCTCATTGGGTACGGGTATAACATCGGTGAGCCAGTTGAGCAGGGGGTAGTTGTCATATACCTGCTCCCAAATGATGTTGCCCGCAGTATCCACTTTTACGGCGTAGGGTTGCCAGTCTTTTGAACCAACTATAAGAATATTAGCATCCTGAGTTTGAATAATAGAGCGCCCAACAGAATTGGCATCTGAATTTCCAATGCAGTAAAGGCTTGACACTAAGCTATTTGTATCAACTGTCAATAATAGTGTTTGGACATTATCTCCTCCAATTGGTTGTGTCATATTCCCAGTAAAAATAACTTTTTGATTAACTTTAATAAAATTAGAAAAAACTATATGCCCATACGGGTTGCTGTATGTTATTGTCCATGTTGTATCACCTTGCAAATTAGCACTGCAAATTAGCGCCTGCCAATCATTCCCAAAGTTATATGAATTTTCTGCCAAAACAAAACCAGATTCCATTAAAATGATTTTCCGTACTTCCTGAACATCATTCCAATTGTATAATTTTTCGAAATATTTGTTTTGTGCCTGTAAAGAAGTAGTAAAAAAACACAAAAAATAAAAAAAACACGCGTTTTTCATAGTGAGTTGATTCTAAAACTAAAAAAGTTCGTGACCGTTTTACCCCGCTCGCGCGAGGCTGTGCCTCGTGATTTGTGTAACTTGCAAGGCTGCGCCTTTTTTCTGAAGAACAAACACTTCCATTGGAAAAC
>NBMY01000149.1 GCA_002212985.1 Sphingobacteriales bacterium TSM_CSS | reverse complement strand
ATGTAATGATTGACCTGGCCACCCTTACCGGCAACTGTGTTATGGCATTGGGCTACAAAGCCGCCGGACTTTTCTGCAACAGCCAAGCCCTTGCCGACAAACTCTTGCAATCTGCGGGTGCAACCGGCGAAAGATTATGGCAACTGCCCCTCTGGGATGCCTACAAAAAGGAAACTCAGTCTGATGTGGCCGATATTAAAAACCACAGTGGTTCTCCACTGGCAGGTGCCATTGTTGCGGCCAAATTCCTCGAAGCATTTATTGAAAACCACACCGCATGGGCACACCTTGATATTGCAGGAACTGCTTTCAGCGATTCGGAGTACAGCAGCTCTAAAAGCGCTACCGGCTACGGAATCAGGCTGCTAACCCACTATCTGGAACAGGTGGCTGCGGGGTAAAATGCCATTGGTTAAACACAAGCATACTAACCTGCTTTCTGCACCCAAGAAAATAGTGGTGTGGGCTTATTGGGTTGATGTTTATGCAGGTGCTCAAAAAACACTATGTTTGAAGTAGTATGTTTCGGTGTATCTCCAATAGCGCGTTAAGTGAATTTGCTCACTTATAGAGAACATGGTCTTGCGTGTAACCGTATAAGGGTGCGAACACTTAAATTCTTGCGCGCTATTATCCATGTATTTTGGGTTTGCCTACCTTATACTCAAAGCCTCGTCAATCTGTTGGGCTACAACTGGTTGTTCCGACGGGCGGCGCGGCTTGCTGTTGGCAATGTTGCCGTTGCGGTCAATAATAAAATACTTGGGTATGCCGCGCACCTGATACACCTCGCCAATTCGTTGCGCATCGGGGCCGGTGGCAATAAGTTGCACACCGGGCAGGGCTTCTTTTTTAACGTAATTTTCCCATTGTGTGCGGTCTTTATCGGTAGAAACATACATAAACACCACGTCTTTACCGGCAAACTGTTCTTTGAGCACCTTACTGTGGGGCAGTTGCTGTTTGCAGGGTCCACACCAGGTAGCCCAAAAATCGAGGTAAACCACTTTTCCCTTAAAATCGCTGAGCGAAACCTTTTTACCTTCAATGCTTTCAAGGGTGAAGGCCGGGGCCGGATTTCCGGCGGCTAAATATTTGTTGGCGTTATACATATAGTCCACTACTTCTTTATATTCGGGGTAGGGGTTGGTATTTACAAAATCGGGGTATTTGGTTAAAATGTTTTCAATGCGGCCGTTGTTGCAGCCTTCGGCAAAAGCCCGTGCCATGGTATAGTAAACCGATTTTCCTTTCAGTATTTTTTTGGCAAAATCATACTGGTCGGTATATAGGTTATCGTAGTTGTAGTTGGGCGTAGTGCTGATAACCTGTTGGTTAAATGCCGAGTTAAAAAAAGCATCAATAAATTGCACATAGGCCGGAATTAAGATAGCATCGTCATTGAGGAACTTCATTTGTTCTAAGAAGTTGCTGTAGTTGGGCGGTATTTGAATGGTTTGCAAACCCGAATAGCGCGCGTGGTCGTTGGGAAAATTGAGGAGTGCAGTTGCCCATGGGTAATCTATGAGTATTTGGGCATAAGCTTTAAAGGTTTCGGTTAGCGGAGCTTTTTGTGCATAAGCGGTAACAAAATCGGTTTGTGCAGTACGCAGGCTATCGGTAAATTTTCGGTATGCATCAAAATCAAGCAATCTCACCTTATCGGGGTTATTATAGGTAATGCCGCGCATGGCAAATGTGCGGTCAAAATCGCGCAAAAACAGCTGATGGTTTACCCCTGTACCTTCAAATTTCATATCGCCGGCGTAGTTTTGCCCGTTGGCGGTTACCACAATACTATCGCCGGGTTCCAGATACATGGGTACGCTTAACCCACGTCCATGTAACAGTTGCACCGGAATGGGTATGCCCAGGTCAAATGCTATGCGGAAAGTATTATTGTCATCGAGTGTATCGGTATAAGCAAACGGGTTGGTAAGCGGGTTGGCAAAAATACTAATACTCATCAGCCTTGACTGCGGGTTGATTACCGTACCTTTAATAATTACCCGCTTGGGCGCTGTGGGCGGATTTTGCGCCTGTATGGTTAAAGACATAAAAACGACAACTGCCGCCAGCAAAACAATGTGTTTCATAGCAAATATTACAGGGTTAAAAGCAAAAGTTTAAAACAAAAATTAACTTATGTTTTTAGAGGACAAATGTAAGCTAAAACAAGTTTAATACCAAACTGCGGTTGTTTTTTAACGCTTGTTAATAAAAAGCATGGGCAGGGCAGGGTGTTTTTGTAGGTTATTGTTTCGTTTGGGTTATCCGGTTTCTTCTTCATCGGGTAATTTATGATGTAACCTATCCAGTTCGCGCCGTTCTTTTTTGGTGGGGCGGCCAGCTCCGCGTTTTCGTTGGGGGGGTGTTGGGTAGTAAAAAAGGGCATCTTGCTGCGGGTTATTTGTTTCGGGTGGGGGCGATACATCTTCATAGCAGGTAACGGCCACCGGCGCTCCTACCCTTTTATCAATGAGTGCCAGCACTTTCAATATTTTTTTTTCGCCGTCTTTTTGTATGCTCAGGGTTTCGCCTGCTTTAAGCAGGTAGGCGGCTTTAATGCTGTTACCGTTTATTTTAACCTTTCCGGCATGACATGCATCGGTTGCCAAACTTCGGGTTTTAAATATTCTAACTGCCCACAGCCATTTATCCACCCGCATTTTAAG
>NBMY01000052.1 GCA_002212985.1 Sphingobacteriales bacterium TSM_CSS | reverse complement strand
CTATGTTGAAGGCGCTTCCTTCAATAAATGTATAGAAATTTACAACGGAACCGGCTCTGATGTGGATTTATCGGGCTATACGCTTGATATTTACAACAACGGAAACACCACCCCCAATGAAAGCATTCCTTTATCTGGAATTTTAACCACAGGCGACTATTACCTCATTTGCCATACCGATTTTGCCCTTGCCGGACTTACCCCCGACCAAACCTCTACCCAACTGCTTTACAACGGAAACGATGCCATTGCCATTAACAACGGCAGCGCCAACGTTGACGTACTGGGGCAAATAGGTGTTGACCCCGGCGCCTCCTGGCTCAATGGCGATTGCAGCACCGAAAACGCCACATTGGTAAAAATTGACAACGGAACCGGTTGTATGTATGGCGTTTTTTCGGGTAATTCCGATTTTTCGCCGGTTTTGGGCAGTTTTTATGCCTGTTTTGCCGCCGATGACGTTACCGCCCTCAACTCCTACGAACCGGGCTGCCCCACCATTCCCAACCCTATAGTAGCAGATGTAAATGTGTGCCAGGAAACGCCCATTACACCTTTTGTTGCCGAAGTAGCCACACCCGACCTGAACGTAAACTGGTTTGACGAAGCAGGTAACCTGCTGGCAACCGGACTTGAATTTACCGCCCCCGAACCGGGCAACTACGCCGCACAGGCTTTTGATGCAAACGGCTGTACCAGCGAAAAAATACCTGTTGCCGTAAATACCTTGCCTCTGCCCTTTATTGAAAGCCTTACTTACACCTGTTCGCCCGATGGCGCTACCTTTGACGGACTTATGTTTTGTGGCGGCACCGGCCCGTTTCTGGTAGAAAGTATAACAGGCGTTGGCACTATTTCGCAAACAGATTTTAACACCTTCCTGCTCTCTTCCATTCCCTCCGGCGAGTTTGGGTATGCTGTATCTATAACAGACGGAAACGGCTGCAACACCCTATTTTTTGACGCTTTTACCTGCCCCACTATTGTTGATTGCCCGCAGTTATCTGCCATTGGTGATACTGCCTTGCTTTTCTGCCCGGGTAACACAGAAGGCACCATTCTTAAAGTAAACGTAACCAATGCCAATGAAACAGATGTGCAATGGTCAACCGGCGAAACCGGCAGCGCTATTTCGCTGCCCAATCTGGTGGCCGACAACTGTAACGGCAATGTGTTTACCTATACCGCCTCCATTCCGGCAGGTATTGATTGCCCGGCTGTTTCGGTTACTTTCTCGCTTACCGTACTGCCCAACCCCTCATTGAACGTACAATTAGTGTATGATGAGGTAAACTGCGTAGTGTCGGCAGAAGGAGTTTGTCCGCAATTTATGACCGAAACCAGTATAAACGGCGGGCCCAACCTGCCCGGCGTGGCTTATAACCTATCGCCCGGCGAAACAGCCGAAGTACTGTTTACCATTTACGACCCCACCGACCTCTGCCCTACGCTGCCCTACGTAGTTGGCGGCACTTATACCTGCACCCAGGATTTTGCCTTTTCGGGCGGCGCCATCTGGTACGATACCACCCCCGACGGCGTGTTTGACGAAACCACCGAAACCGGCGCAGCAGGTGTTGCCGCATACCTTATTGATGCCGGCACCGGCGATACCACAGCCGCCGATGTGAGCAATGTTTTCGGGTATTTCTATTTTGAGTTTATTCCAACCGGCACTTACTATATTCAAATTGACCCTGCCACCCTGCCTGCCGGCGCTTCGGTATTGGGCGGTATTAACGAACTGGGGCAGTCTGATGCGTTTACCCTGGCCAGCGGCGAAAGTTTAACCATTGCCATACCACTGCAGGAAGTAATTACAGACCCCTGCCTTGTACAACCTTTAGTTGTGAACACGCAGGAAATTAACAGTTGTTCCGATGGCACCTATATTGTGCGGCTGTTGGTAACGGGCGGCGATGAAAGCATTAACTATTTTGTGTTAATAAACGATACTACCACACTTAGCCTGCCCGCCGGCGAAGTAGCAGAACTGGGTCCCTTTACCCTTGGCAACGGCTACTCCATTGCCGTTACAGACGCTCAGGGATGCACTGCCAATACATCGGGTTTTTCTATATGTGCCGTTCCGGTTAGTCTGGTATCTTTTACCGGTACTGTTACCACCACTGGAAACCTGCTTCGCTGGGTTACTGCCACTGAAACCAACAACCATTTCTTTACCCTGCAACACAGCACCAACGGAATTGATTTTACACCCATAGCACAAATAACCGGTGCCGGAACCGTCAGTACCTCCCATACCTATACCTATACCCATACGCAGGTATGGGGCGGCCGCAGCTACTACCGCCTGTTGCAAACCGATTTTAACGGCAACACCACCTTTTTGGGAAGCGTTTCATTAGACCGCAACAGCAACACTACCGACAGCCCCATTTTGGTAAGCCCCGTACCTGCCAATACCCTGGCCTACGTGCAATATTTTGCTCCCAATGCCGGCAATACCGCCATTTTGCAATTATACGATGTTTCGGGCAGGCTTGTGCAAACTGCGCAATTGCAGGCAACCACTGCCGGCATAAACCATTACACGCTCAACCTCGAAAACTTGCCCGATGGCTTGTACTACCTTACCCTGCAAACCGCCGGCAATGTAAAGACCGCAAAAATTATTAAAAATTAAACCCTTGTAGTTTAGCAGGTTTTATTTTTTTACTTTTGTATTTTAGCTCTTGTCATAGTCAGACAGCGCCGGAACCAGATTCTGGTTTCGGGCTGTCTGCTTTTTTATGAGCAAAAACAACCAACCTTCTGTTTAAATTAAATGCCTGTTTTATGCACCTCCATCGGTTTGTTACGGTTATTTTGCTGTTTTCATGCGGTATGACGCAGGCACAAAGCGCATACCTGCCCCTTCAAATGCCCGCCTACCATCTGCTTGACCGCGTTGAAATAAAATCGGGAACGCTGGATACCAACTATATTTTCACTTCAGCAAAACCCTATATTCGCTTTAATGCGGTATTACTGGCCGAAAGCACCGATAATATGGATGGCGTGCGTTTTAGCCCTACCGACCGCTACAATCAGTACTATATTTATAAAGACAACAACGAATGGTCGTATTGGGGGTTGATACCCAGCAAAAAGCCTTTTCTGAAACACTTTTATAAATACCCCGCCGATTTTTTGCGCCTGAAATACTACGATGAACTGCTGCTGAAAGCAAGCCCCGTTTTGCACATGCAATTAGGCAAAGAGCAGGGGGTAAAAGGCATACGCTACATAAACACGCGCGGCGCCGAAATAAGAGGCATGATTAACGAACAAATAGGGTTTTATACCCTGCTTACCGATAATCAGGTAAGCTACCCCGATTATGCGCAGCAATTTACCCAAACCTACAACGCCGTGCCCGGCGAAGGCAGGGTAAAAGATTTTAACAGCATGTTGGGCGACAGCATTTTTGCACCCGGACACGACTTTTTTCATGTGCGCGGCTACGTTACCTTTCAGCCCGTAGAACGGGTACGGCTCCAGTTTGGGCACGATAAAAACTTTATCGGAAACGGTGTGCGCTCCTTGTTTTTGTCTGATTTCTCAAACAATTACCTTTTTCTTAAAATCAACACGCAGGTTTGGCGGCTCAACTATCAAAACCTGTTTATGCAACTTACCGGCCAGTTTAAAAATAATGCCGATGGCGCTTTGCCCCGCAAATATGCCGCCATGCACCACCTTAGCCTTAATGTTACCAAACGTTTAAACCTTGGTTTGTTTGAAAGCGTAATTTACGGACGCGAAAACGGCGGCTTTGAACTTAGCTACCTGAACCCCATTATTTTTTACCGCGCCGTAGAGTACCACCTGGGCAGCCCCGATAATGTGCTGCTGGGTATGGATGTAAAATACAACTTCCTGAAACATTTCTCTTTTTACGGGCAGTTCCTGCTCGATGAGTTTAAGTTTGGCGAAATAAAAGACCAAACCGGCTGGTGGGGCAACAAATACGGACTTCAGGCAGGGTTAAAATATATTGATGTGGCCGGTGTAAGCAATTTAGATGCGCAAATAGAGTTTAACACCGTGCGGCCTTATACCTACACGCACAACACCGAAAGCGGTAATTATACCCATTTTAACCAACCCCTTGCCCACCCGTTGGGCGCAAATTTCCGCGAAACATTGGCCGTTTTGCGCTATAAGCCCCACAAAAAGGTAGATGTAAAACTAAACCTCCTGTATGCACAATATGGCGCCGATACCGACTCGGTAAACTGGGGGGGCAACATTTTCCTGCTCAACACTACCCGCCCGCAGGAATACAACAACCACTTGCTGCAAGGCAACAGAACCAACATTGTACTGGCAGATTTCTTACTCAGTTATATGTGGCGGCACAATTTCTGGTTCGATTTTACCTATACCTACCGCCGCCAAAAAGCCGAAAACCCGGCCCAAACCAACACCGACCAATTGTTTGGCTTAGGCATAAGGCTTAACATGGCCAGGAAGGAACTGCTGTTTTAACCCCGTAATGGCGTGCTTAATATTTGCGTGTCCAGATAGTTTCATAAAGAATGGCATCTCGGGGATTAAAAATAAATGGCTTGCTCAAATCGTGCGGCAGTTTTTTGGCCTTGCGTTTTTGTTTTTGGGGTTTGCGGCGGCGCGGAAACATACCGGCATCTTCGTAAGTAAAATAACCGGGTTCTGCCGGCGGAGGCGGAGCAGGCGCGGGTTCTGCAACCGGTGGCGGAGCTGCTACGGCAGGCGGAGCCTGTATTGGTGCGGCAGCGGCGGCAGGACTGTACTGCTGCAAAGCCTGTTCAATGGTCAGTTCTTCCCATGATACTTCTTCGGCAATGGTAGGGCGTTTATTTTTACCCTTGCGCATGGCGTAGTATAAAAATACCACTACTGCCATGAGCAGGAAAAAAAAGGCTTCAACATCTATTTGCATGAGTAAAAAGGATTTAATCCGGTAACCAAACAAATATATCAGGCAGCAAAATAAGTAAGCAACTCAGACAATTTATTTTTTAAATCGCGCCGATGAACAATTAAATCAACAAAACCATGCTCCATTAAAAATTCCGATGTCTGAAAATCTTCGGGCAATTCTTTTTTTATGGTTTCCTTAATAACCCTTGGGCCGGCAAAACCAATAAGCGCTTTGGGTTCGGCAATGTTTAAATCGCCCAACATGGCAAACGATGCCGTAACACCGCCGGTTGTGGGGTCGGTAAGCAAAGAAAAGTAGGGAACCTCTGCCTCAGCCAATTGCGTTAGCTTTGCCGATGTTTTGGCCATTTGCATCAATGAAAAAGCAGACTCCATCATGCGCGCACCACCCGATTTGGAAATAATAAGCAGTGGTGTTTTGTGCGCAATGCAGTAATCTATGGCCCGGGCAATTTTTTCACCCACCACAGAACCCATAGAACCGCCAATAAAGTTAAAATCCATGGCGGCTATTACCAGCAAACGGTTGTTAACCTTGCCATTAGCTACTTGCATGGCATCATCAAGATTAACCTTTTTTTGGGTTTGTTTAAGGCGCTGCTCGTAGCTTTTAGTATCGGTAAAGCCCAAAATATCTATTGGTTTAAGGTTTGTAAACAGTTTTTCGTACTGCTTGTTATCAAACAAAATCTGGAAATAGGTTTCCGAGTCAATGCGGTCATGGTAATCGCAGTTGGAGCAGACATACAGGTTCATTCGGTGTTCGCGGGCGGGTAAGGTAACTTTGCACTGCTCACACCGATGCCATACGCCATCGGGTGCTTCGCGTTTTTCGGTTGTTTTGGTAAATATACCTTTAATATTGCGTTGAAACCAGTTCATGGGAATGGAATTTTGGTTGGCCTGGAGTTTTTCAAGTACGAAGGTACGCCAATTGGCCGAAACTGCAAAATGTATTTTAAGCCTGCAACTGCAACGGGGCAGTCGGAAGCGCGTTGTATAGCTGCTTTGTTTGAGCAGTGCCCGGCTTTAACAAATTGGGCCTGCTTTCGGGCATTATGGGAGGCAAAGCAGCGATCAATTGCAGATTTGCTTCTGTTCTGAACACAAATGTGCTTTGCGTGGTTGCTACCTAAGCAATAACTCGTATTTTTGCATTTTTATTCACAAAAATGTCATCGGGGCATTAGAAAAGCCCTGTTTTTTTCACTTACCTGCTTTCAACATTTGTTTTTATTGTATGATTAAACTATCAAACCGCATTGTAAATTTAAATGAATCGGATACCCTGAAAATGGCTGCACTGGCACGGCAGTTACAAAGTCAGGGAATAAAAGTAATTAACCTTAGCCTTGGCGAACCCGATTTTGATACGCCCGAGCATATAAAAGAAGCTGCCAAACAAGCCATAGACCAAAATTACTCTCACTACACACCGGTTTCGGGTTATTTAGATGTGCGGCAGGCAGTGGTGCATAAACTCAAACGCGATAACGGGCTGGATTATACGCCCGAACAAATAGTGCTTTCTACCGGTGCCAAGCAATCTATAGCCAACGTGGTACTGTGTTTGGTAAACCCCGGCGATGAAGTGCTGCTGCCCAGCCCCTATTGGGTAAGTTATGCCGCACAGGTAGAACTTGCCGAAGGTATAGCCACCGAAGTGCCCGCAAGTATGGAAAACGGCTTCAAAATTACCGCCCAACAACTGGAAGCCGCCATTAAACCCAATACCCGTCTAATTATTTTCTCATCGCCCTGTAACCCTACCGGCGCTGTTTACAGTAAGGAAGAACTGCGCCAACTGGCAGAGGTAATTGTGGAACACAACGACCTGTATGTGGTTTCTGATGAAATTTATGAATACATAAACTATGTAGGCAAACATGAAAGCATGGCGCAGTTTGAATTTGCCAAACACCGCGTTATTACCGTAAACGGCCTCTCAAAAGGGTTTGCCATGACCGGCTGGCGACTTGGATACATTGCCGCACCATTGGCCATTGCCAAAGCCTGCGATAAAATGCAGGGGCAGTTTACCAGCGCTACCTGTTCCATTACCCAACGCGCCGCCATTGCCGCCCTTACCGGCACCATGGAACCGGTTTATGCCATGCAAAAAGCTTTCAGGCACCGCCGTGATTTAATGCTGGATTTGCTGAACGACATGCCCGGATTTATAACCAATATTCCCGATGGCGCTTTTTATGTGTTTCCCGATGTTAGCTACTACTTAGGTAAAACCAATGGCGAAACCATTATTAACAACGTGGACGACCTGAGCATGTACCTGCTCAACCATGCACACGTTTCTACCGTAAACGGGCAAGCCTTCGGAAACGAAAAATGCATTCGCATTTCCTACGCCGCATCGGAAGATAACATACGCGAAGCCTGCGCCCGAATGAAACAACACCTGGCAAAACTGTACTAAAAACAGCAGCCAAAAACAAAGCAGCTAAAAATGTAGCGTTTTTTAATAAAATTATCGCGTTTGTTAAAATCACAGGGGTTTTTATCCTAAATTTACCTTATCAAAAACAAAAATTAAACCCTACTCGAGTGCGTTATGGCAGAGCAAAATACCATTTCCGAAATTTTTGAGTCTTTCCACAACCTGAAAGCACTGGTAATTGGCGATGTAATGTTAGACCACTACCTGTTTGGGCATGTAAACCGCATATCGCCCGAAGCACCCATTCCCATTGTGGACATTTACAAACACGAAAACCGATTAGGCGGCGCTGCCAACGTAGCACAAAATATTAAAGAACTGGGCGCTAAAGTTTTTCTGGCCTCGGTAGTAGGCGATGACCCCGACGGCTATACCTTTAAAGATGAACTGCAACAGGCGGGTATCTCCTCGCGCTATATTGTTCTGGACCAGGAACGGAAAACCACCGTAAAAAACCGCATAGTAAGCCGAAACCAGCAAATGCTCCGTTTTGACTCTGAACAGCGAAATCCCCTGGAAGAAAACACCGAACTGCTGCTGCTCGATAATATTATTGACATAATTTATACCGAAGCCCCGCATGTGGTAATTCTGCAAGATTACAATAAAGGCGTATTGACTCCAAAGCTCATTGCCAACGTTATACATAACGCCCGGCAGGCCAAAATACCCGTGGCTGTTGACCCTAAGTACGACAATTTTTTTGAATACAGGGGCTGCACCCTCATTAAACCCAACTTGGCCGAAGCCACCAATGCCCTGGAAATGGACATTAACCCCCTTAAAATTGATACTCTCATAGCCGCCGACAGCCAGTTGAGGGCTATTCTTCAAAATTCCATATCGGTTATTACACTTGGCAGCAAAGGTATTTTTGTGGCTACCGAAGACGACCATGAAGTTTGCCCTGCCTACCAGCGCAACATCATTGATGTATCGGGCGCCGGCGATACCGTGTTGGCCCTGCTGGCCTTGGGACTTGCGCTTGAACTGGATATTTTTGCCACCGTAGAACTGGCAAATATTGCTGCCGGACTGGTTTGTGAACAAGTTGGCGTAGCACCTGTTGATAAAGAGAAACTATACAAAGAAGCCGTAGCCTTGCTTGGCGAATAAAACCCACAAAGCATGAAAACCCCGAAAACTGCCATTTACCTCGCCGGCTTATTGCTGGCAATGCTTACCGCCGGCTGTTTTTCTGAAAACAACCGACTCCTGTTTGATTATGCCGATGTGGAACCGTTGGTTAACCCCGCTACCGGAGCCTTAACTACCGGCGATAAAATTTACGGCTGGATGAGCGGCGACTCTACCATAGTGGGTTTTGGCGGCGGTTATGCTTATTATACACCCAACTTATTCGATTCTATTTATGCCGTAGCCAATGGCGTTGCTTATGAACGCATTGTGTATAACGATTTTGAAAACATTATTATTTACCCCGAAGCTTATACCGACCTGCAATTAGAGGAAAGCAACAATTTCGGCGAAACATACACCAATAAACTCTATGTATCGAAGTTTGAAAACAGAGTAGAAAACGGCACCACCATTACCGGCACCCACAGCTTTGACGTGGTTCATTTTGTAAATAAAGACCTTGGATGGGTATTTACCAGCTATGTCGCCGCACAGGGTGCATCGGTTTTTGCTTCGGGGCTAAAAGTGTATCAGGTGGTGAAAGATGCTTTCAATAATCAAAATCTGTATAGCCTGCTGGCAGAACTTAGCCCCCTTTACCAACCTGCCGATGCTTATTTTCTGAACACCTTTACCGGCTACCTGCTGGTAAATGACAGCGCCGGTAACGCCTACCTGCTGGTATCTAACGATGGCGGACTGACCTGGCCCAATGTGTACCCCATTTCAAACGGTGTTCCGCTTAACAAACTGGAGGTGGTCTATGCCACACCCAACTACCTGTATGCCTACTCCAAAACGGGCAAGCAAATTTTTTACTCTTCCGACAGCGGGCAAAACTGGCAAAGTTATAACCTGCTTATTGCCAACGGCGGCATGAGCGATTTGTATGCCGTTGATTCACAATATGCCTATGCCGTTTCGGTGGCCTATACCGATGATATTGCTTCGGTAGCCGATGTTTATCAAACCACCAACGGCGGACAAAGCTGGCAAAAGGTGAACCAAAACCGTATTTATGCCGATGCCATTGATTTTTACAGCCAACTTAAAGGTGTTGCAACCAGCGGAAATGTACTGCAACTTACCACCGATGGCGGTAAAACATGGAAAGTACTGGTGTACCCGCTGGAATAGCCTTTTATTCTGTATGTAAAACCTCCCCGAATTGACCATGTACAATAATAAACTGCATTGGGAAACGGTTTACCAAACAAAACCCCCTGACGAAAGAAGTTGGACGCAGGTAGTACCCGAAATTTCGCTCCACCTGATACACAGGTTAAATTTGCCCAAAACCGCCCCCATTATTGACATTGGCGGCGGCGACAGCCTGCTGGCCGACTTCCTGCTGGAAGAGGGTTTTACCAACATTACCGTACTCGATATTTCGGCAACGGCCCTCCTAACTGCTCAGCAACGTTTAGGCAGCAGGGCCGCCAACATCACATGGATTGCCTCTGATGTTACCCTTTTTAACCCGCCCCAAAACTACCAACTCTGGCACGACCGCGCCACCTTCCATTTCCTTACCACCCCGCAACAAATTGAGCAATATGTTGATGTTGTAAATAAAGCTGCTGCTCAATACCTTATTATTGGCACTTTTTCTGAAACGGGTCCTAAAAAATGCAGCGGTTTAGACATAACCCAATACAACGAAACTTCTTTACCTGCCGTTTTTGCCCAATATTACACCGTAAACCGATGCCAGACACAAGTGCATACCACACCGTTCAACACCGGCCAAAATTTTATTTTCTGTACGCTGCAAAGGCGGTGAAGCAAAAATAGTTTGGGGTAAAGCGACCTTACTGTTTTTATACCAACATTAATGGTACAGCAGTTGTAAGCAGGTAAGTAATAGTCATTTGTTATTCTTTAATCGGGTTATCATGCATAGGCTTGTGCCGGGGTTAGTGAAACCATCTTTTACACGTACCTATTTGAACCGGATACTTTTTTACCATTTGCGCCCTTATGTTCTTCAATTTAGGCAACCTGCGGGTAAGGCTCATAAAAATGGCCCGATTTTAGCAGCCTGAACCATAATAGCCATGCTATAAGCAACGTTACAAACAAAAGTGTGAAACCCTAAAATGATGTTGTATGAAAAAAACGATACTCTATATGGTAGTAGCAGTTACTGTTTTGTGGGGCGGCTGCAGGCATGGTAAAAAAACGCAGGTTTCGCCACAGCCTCCTGCTACTGAAATAATTACTCCCCTACCCCCCGAACAACCGCCTGCTGCATTAATTGGCGGCTATACCAAAGACCAGATTTATTTTAAGGTACAGATAGGCGCTTTTGTGGTGCCCGTGGCAGAAAACGATGCTTTTTTTACCAACGTTACGGGCGAAGAAATCCGCATAGATATATCCCCGCAGGGCATGTACCGCTATACGGTAGGGCGTTATAACAGTTATGAACAGGCAGATTTGATTAAGGCAGAACTAAAACGGCGTGGCTACACTGATGCTTTTGTTGTTGCCTACGGCTACGACGACAAACGCATTGAAATGCCTATGCCGGAACTCCTTAAATTGTATAACAGTATAAAATAACATGTTGCACACCCCGGTTTCTGCCAAAAACCTGTTGTGACAATACCGGTACCGAGCGCTAAATCTGCCCTGTAAGTTACTTTATGGTATAGCCGGTTATTACAAACTCGGTGCGGCGGTTTTGCTGGTGTTTTTCTTCGGGACAGTTTACCCCGTCGGTGCACTCGTTTACGGGTTGCGTTTCTCCCAATCCCATGGCAGTAAGGCGGTTTCGGGAAACACCCTTGCTTACGATATAATCTACGGCAGCCTGCGCCCTTTTGGTAGAAAGGGTTTGGTTGTATTCTTTGGTGCCGCGCGAATCGGTATGCGATTTAAGTTGAATAACTACACCCGGGTTTTCCTTCATAAAAGCCACAATTTTATCCAATTCTACTTTAGCATCTTCGCGAATGAAGTATTGGTCTAAATCATAGTAAATAAAATTAATCTTAGGCAGTGGCAAATCGGGGTGCGAGGTTTCGCCGCCTGCCACAATGGTAATAGGCTCCGATAGCTGCCCGGTTTTGGGGTCAACGGGTATTCCTGCCAGCATAATATCGGCATTCAGTTCTTTTTGTCCGGGGTTGTTGCAATCCCGGTCGCGGGTGGTAAGGTGTTTTACTTCGGTAAAAAAGAAGTCTTTGGTGGCATAGAGGGTAAAATCGGCCTTTGCCGGTAGGTCAAAACTGTAAAACCCGTTGGCGTCGGCAGTGGTTTCTTTGCTAACATTCATGTTTATGAGCCTTACCACGGCGCCGGCAACGGGTTGCCCGGTGTTTTTATTGAGCACCAGCCCGCTTACTTTACAGTTCACCCCGCTCGATTTCACCACGCTGTACAGGTCGTCGTCGCCCTGCCCACCGGGGCGGTTAGAGGAGAAATAGCCAATGCCGTTATCGGGGTTCATAATAAAAGCAAAATCATCTGAATTGGTGTTTACAGGATACCGCAGGTTTTCGGGTATTGCCCAATTACCGTTGCTTTGCTGCCGGGTGGCAAATACATCTAACCCGCCAAGTCCGGGCAAGCCATCTGAGGCAAAATACAGTATGCCGTCTGAACTGATAAAGGGGAACATTTCGTTTCCTTCGGTATTTACGTTAGGGCCCAGGTTTTGAGGTCGGTCCCATTTATCGCCATTCAATTTACACAGGTAGAGGTCTGTTCCGCCATAACCGCCGGGCATATCGGATATAAAGTATAGCGTTTTGCCATCGGGGCTAATGCTGGGGTGTCCGGTAGAATAATCGGTATTGTTAAACGGAAGGGGCACGGCTTTTCCCCATTCGCCGTTATCAACATTAAGGGTTGCGGTAAAAATCTGGAGGTTGAGTTGCTGAAGTTTTGCCTTTTGGCTGTAGTTGGCTTTACCGTTGTAGAAATTATTTCGGGTAAAATAAATGGCTTTAAAACTGTTGGTGAAAGTGGCGCTGCTTTCGTGGTATTGGGTGTTAATATCGCCCCTGAGTGCCTGCGGAATACCCAACAGGGCGGGGTTTTCGCCTTTTTGTTCGGCAAAAAAGAGGTCTAAATACGGGGCGTTTCGGCGCTTGTATATGCGGCGGCTCTTTCCGTATTCTTCGGAGGCAAACACAATACCGTTTTTATAGAATGCCGGGGCAAAATCGGCTTTTTTTGAGTTGATATTCACAAGGCTGATTTGGTAAAGGCCGGGGTCTTCAAGGAAAAACCCCGATTTTTCGCAGGCTTCAACTTGCCGAATTCCTCTGGAATCGTGCGGCGCCAATTGGGTATATTCGGTAAAAGCGGCTTTGGCTTCTTCGTATTTACCGTTTGCCTTCAGCATTAGCCCGTAGTAGTATTTGTTAATAGGGTCAACGCCGGTTTGCGAAACAATTTGCTCATACCAGTACTCTGCCGAAACGGGCTGTTTCATAAGGCGGTAGCAATCGGCCAAGCGGCGCTTTACTTCTTTATCGTTCGATTTTTCCAGAATTTCCTTGTAAACCTGCACGGCGTTGGGGTAATCGCCCTCATCAAAATAGGCATTTGCTTTTTTAAGGCTGGCTTCCTGTGCCAGGGCAAAAACTGCGGTGGTAAATAACAGCAACACAAAAACAAAGAATCTCAGAAATGTGCTTTTCATAATAGTTTGCATTTATAAAAGCTAACGGGGGTTGTTAGTTCTTGTCAGCTTAGACGATAAAAGTTGACAGAAAGTTTTATGGATATATTGTTTACCGGTATTTTTTACGGGTTGTTTAACTTTTTGTTTGCATTTGCCGTTTTAAAAACTGTGGCATATAATGTTCCTGCACGCAAAGTTAGCTAAAGAAGATGTTTGGATTAAGGCATTGCCATGGATATTTTACCTTTTTAAAGATAAATGTTGCCATAAAAGTGAGAAATGTGGGGTAAATGTGGTAATTTTAAGAAACAAATGTGGTAAAAATGTTTTTTACCATTGAAAAATGAAAGGTAATACCGTTGTTTGTGCCTTTGCTGCGGAGCAACAGATTGTAAGCCCCTGTGTGGGCTGCCCTTTGTTACATGCGCTATGGGGCAAAATTGTGGTTTTATAATAACCGTTTTACAAAAGCCGTTATTTCAGGTATGAAAAATGTTTCGTCGTTTGCTTTATTGTTTGGGGTCATTTCCCTGCTGTATTCGTTGCCGCTTTTTGCCACCCATAACCGCGCCGGCGAAATCAGTTTTGTGAGTGCCCCGCTTCCCGGCCAACCCTACCGCTATATTTTTACCGTTACCACCTATACCAAAATTTCGGGCGGGGGCGCCAGCAACGCCGACCGCGATACCTTAGATGTAAGTTTTGGCGATGGAACAGCAGGTAAAGCTCCCCGTATTAACGGCGGCGGCAACGGCGTTCCAATTGGCAACAACATTAAATACAATATTTACCAAATCACGCACAGCTACCCGGCCCCCTTCAACTATGTGGTGTCTATGCAAGACCCCAACCGCATTGACGAAATTATTAACATTCAGTTGGGCAATTCCGTTGATGTGCCTTTTTATATTGAAGATACCATTTTTTTCCGCGACCCGCAGTTTTTTGGCTTCAACAGCTCACCCATTTTACTGCAACCGCCCATAGATTTTGCCAACGTGGGCTATACCTTTGTGCATAACCCCAATGCCTTTGACCCCGATGGCGATAGCCTGCATTTTGAACTCATTCCGCCCAAACAAGACCCGTTTAACGATGTGCCACTGTACCAATCGCCTACCGAAATACAGCCCGGCCCCAACAACAACCTGTCGCTTAACCCAGTAACAGGTGAACTCATCTGGAACTCGCCCCAACGGGCCGGTATTTACAACATTGCGATTTTAATTACCGAATTTAGAAACGGTATAAAAATGGGAACCATGGTGCGCGATATGCAAATCATTGTAGAAGACAAACCCAACCGGCCGCCGGTTATACCACCCATAAACGATACCTGCATTATAGTGGGCGAAACGCTTCAGTTTAACATAACCGCCACCGATGCCGATGTGCCGGCTCAACAAATAACCCTTACGGGCTACGGCGGCCCGTTTGAAGCGGCTGTTAGCCCGGCGCAACTCATTGCTACCTCCGGACTGGGTTTTGCAAGTGGCACTTTTACCTGGCAAACCACCTGCGACCATATTTACAGCCAAGCTTATACCGTGGTTATTAAAGCCGAAGATAACTTTACTTCATCTGGCGTACCGTTGCCCTTGGCCGATTTGGAAACCTGGCTTATTACCATTGCGCCGCCGCCGCCCCAAAACCTTACAGCACAGGCATCGGGAAACAACATTGTTCTTAACTGGGATTTTTACCAATGCCAATCCAGCCCTAAATTCAGAGGATTTTCGGTGTGGAGAAGTATTGGCTGCGACTCGCTTGTGTTTGACCGATGCGCTCTTGGCCTTGGCGGAACCACCTACCAAAAATTAGCCGAAGGCATTACCACTAATACCTACACCGATGCAACGGCGGTAAAAGGCGTTGTCTATTCCTACCGCGTGGTGGCCGAGTTTGCCGATGCCTTTACCAACTCCAACCCACCCAACCCACTCAACGTGGTTTCCAGCATTGCCTCGGCCAACGCCTGCGCCGAGTTGCCTAAAAACGCTCCCATTATTACCAATGTAAGCATAGACCAAACCCAAACCACCAACGGACAAATTTTTATTGCCTGGACCAAACCGCTTGCACAAGCTCTTGATACCATAACCAACCCCGCCCCTTACCGCTATGAATTGTACCGCCTGCAAGGGTTTACCGGCACCAATTACAGCCTTGTGCAAAGTTGGAGCTACAATACTTTTGCTGAGGCTAATGATACCACCTTTACCAACCTGGCACCCGAACTCAATACTGCCGGAAACCCCTATGCCTATAAAATTGCCTTTTTTTCCAACAACCAACCGGTTGATGAATCGGAAACAGCCTCATCGGTATTTCTTACCACCACGCCCTCCGATAACCAATTGAAACTAAACTGGAATTTTAGCGTGCCTTGGTTAAATACGCACTATAACGTGTACCGGCAAAATGATACCGGCAGTTTTAACCTGCTTGCTACCGTAACCGCCCCTACCTATACCGATACCCAATTGCAAAACGGTGAAGAGTACTGCTATTATGTTGAGGCTTTGGGCACTTATGCCAACCCTGCCTTGCCCAACCCGCTCATTAACCTGTCGCAACGGGTTTGCGGGGTACCAAAAGATACCGTAGCGCCCTGCGCCCCCACCCTTGCCGTAAGCAACTACTGCACCTCCGGCGAAAATACTGCCCCCGATGTGCTGAGTAACCTGTTGGAATGGACCAACAACAACAGCGCCTCTTGCGATGACGATATTATAGGATACAACATTTACTATGCATCACCGCTTAGCGCCGAGTATGAGCTTATTGCCACCGTAACCAATGCACAGCAAACCGTTTATGAACACATACTCAACAACTCATTGGCCGGCTGCTATACCGTTGCTGCCATAGACTCTTTCAGCAACCAAAGCCCGCAAAGCAATATTGTGTGCGTAAAAAACTGTGTAGAATTTGAACTGCCCAATGTATTTACGCCAAACGGCGATGGCGACAACGAATTGTTTGTGCCCCGTAAATCGCGCTTTGTAAGCAGTATTGACATGAAAATTTATAACCGATGGGGACAATTGGTATTTGAAACCAATAACCCCAATATTGAGTGGAACGGAACGGACCAAAGCAGCGGTAAAGCCCTTGCCGAAGGCGTTTACTACTACACCTGCGAAGTATATGAACTAACTGCCGAAGGTCCCGAAATCATTAACCGCTCTCTAAGCGGGTTTATTCACATTATACGAGGCAACGGGCAGTAATGCCCAAAAATTGCAACCACCGCATTTGCCATACTTCCGGTTGTACTGTATAGCAGAAGGGCATAAAAACAAGCCACAAAAGCGCTGAAAGAGTCAAATGAGCATGGCTGAATGTGAAATATACGGGAAAAATTACCCCATAGAGAACCTCAAAGAGGTTGAATGGTACATGGAACTGTAAAAGCAACATCGGAACAAATTACAAACGTAGTATGTCTGCCATACATACTATATCAAAACCCGAAACTACATCAGCCAATCCAAGATAAGGTGCATCAGTAACCCTACCGTACCGCCCACCAATGTGCCGTTAATGCGTATATATTGCAGGTCTTTACCCACTTCCAGTTCCAGTTTGTCAGAAATTTCGCGTTTATCCCAGTTGCTTACGGTTTGGCTTATATGGCGGCTAATCCAGTCGCGGTTAGCTTTAAAAAGAGTAAACAATTCTTTCCTCAGCCATTTATCTAAGTTATCGCGGGCTTCCTGACTTTTTAAAATGCGGTCGCCGGCATCAGACAAAGATTTATCGATTTCGCGCCGTATGAGCGAGTGGGGGTTTTCAATGTTTTTGAGTATTTCCTGTTTAATCTGTTGCCAAAGGTTGCCGGTTTGCTCCCAAATGAGGTCGCTTTTCAGCAAATCGGTTTTAATGGCTTCAATTTTATCCTTATAAGTGCTGGCGTGACGCAATTCTACGGCAAAAGCACGCAGGGCTTCGTTTAGTTCGAGGCGCAGGCGGTGGTTAGGATTTTTTTCTATTTCTGCCAGCAGTTGTTCTATGGAGTTAAAAATGTGGGTAACAATGTAGTTATCTACAAAACCGGGCAGCACCTTGGGCAACTGGTTGCGAATTTCCTTATCCATCCATTTGCGCACAGCTGGTTTTTGCAGGTAATCGCGCACGGCCACCACGCCCTGGTCCATGAGCCATTGATGCTGCCCTTGTGCGGTAAGATATTTTACCAAATCACTCAGCAGCCCGTTAAAATCGGCTTGTTGTACAAAATGGGCAATGCGGTCTTGTAAAAAAATATTGGCTTGTTCTTCGTTTACATTGTTCAGTGCTTCGGGCACCAGGCGCAAAATTTGGGCAGTTATGGCATCGGTATTGGTGTTTTTTTTCAGCCATTCGGCAATTCCGGTGCTAATGTTCAGCTCATTTATGCGCTGCTCCATGGTATGCTCGGCCAAAAAGTTATTGGTTACAAAATAGCCCAAATTTTGCCCTATTTTATCTTGGTTTCCTACAATGAGGTTGGTATGCGGTATGGGCAACCCCAGCGGATGCCTGAACAAAGCGGTAACGGCAAACCAGTCGGCCAGTGCGCCTATCATGGCAGCTTCGGCAAATATGCGTACATAGCGCAGCCATACGTGTTGCACTTCCATACTTTTGGTAATTAAAAAAACAACACCCATAAACACCAGCAACCCGGTGGCCAGCACCTGCATTCTGAAAAGGCGCTGTTGTTTGGCTTTTTTAAGACTTTCGGGCGTAGGCGTGGAAAATGGTTCTTCAGACATAATCGGGGTATTTATCTAAAGGTAATCGGTTAACTTCCGAAAGGGTTCTTTTTAACCGCAAACAAGCGGGGCAAAAAATAACTTCACACAACACGGTTAAATTATTCCGATAATGAATTTGCGCAGTTCATTCAGGGCAATATTTGCCGAAAGCTCTATATTGATATCGCGTGAGCGGGCAAACTGAAATTTTCGGGCAACTATTCGGCTTTTACCGGCTACGGCTATCCAAACGGTTCCAACCGGTTTTTCGGGCGTTCCGCCATCGGGTCCTGCAATACCCGAAACGGCAACGGCATAATCTGCCTGCAAGCGTTCTACAACTCCGGCGGCCATTTCGCTCACCGTTTCTTCACTTACGGCGCCGTACTGCGCCAGCGTTTCGGGTTTTACCCCCAGCAATGATTGTTTAAGTTCGTTGGAGTAAGAAACCACGCCGCCCTTGTAGTAGCGCGAACTGCCGGCAAAAGAGGTAAGCTGATGCGCAATAAGACCGCCGGTGCAACTTTCGGCCGTTACCAGAGTGGCATTTTGCCGAAGCAGCAAATTCCCCAAAGTTTGTGGCAACTCCTCATCATCATAACCAAATACGAATTTCGGGGTTAAAAGCTCTACCATTTTTTGCGACAGCGCTTCCACCTCATGAGTTAATTGCGCTTTGTTGGCGCCTTTTGCGGTAAGGCGTAGTTTTACAATGCCGTAGCTGGGCAGATATGCCAGTTTAATATGTGGCGGAAGGCTATTCTCAATGTCTTTTATGATGTCGGCTAGTATAGTTTCGCCTGCGCCGGCACACATAATGGTTTTGTGTACAATGGCAGACAAGGTAAACCGCTGTTGCAGGCGTTGTATAACAACACGACTCATAAAGTCTTTCATTTCGTGTGGCACACCGGGCATAGCTACCAAAATTTTACCCTTTTCGTTAAACCACATGGCAGCAGCCGTGCCGCGTTCATTTTTAATTACCTCGCAATTGGCAGGCAGCATGGCCATGGTTTTGTGACTTTCCAAAATGCCAACACCGCGCTTTGCCATGTATGTTTCAATATCTTTCCAAATATCTTCGTAAAACTTTAGTTCTGCACCAAAATATGCTGCCAGCGTGTTTTTGGTTATATCATCTTTGGTGGGTCCAAGTCCTCCGGTGGTAAGCACTATGTCGGAAGTGGTAAAAGCGCGGTCCAATGCATCAGAAATATGTTGAGCATTGTCAGATACCGATATAATCTCAAACACACTAATGCCGGCGGCGTTCAGCTCTTTGGCCATCCAGGCAGAATTAGTGTCAATAGTTTGTCCAATCAGTATTTCATCGCCAATGGTTATAAGAGTGCAGTTCATCGAAAATTATGAGTTATGAGTTATGAGTTATGCTTTGTGGTGTCCTAAAATAGCTTGCCCGGTTTAGGAAATCATAAACTAAAATTTAAAGAGACTGGGTTGTCAATTTGTTTATTTTGTTTGACGTATAGATAGTTAGTTGGGTTGGTTGTTGGGGAGAAATAGAATGCTATGGTCTCATAACTCAGAATTTATTCCTGGTGTGTTCTTTCGTTTGGGTAAACTCCGGTTAAGTTTTTGGCTATGGTAACTTTGCAAGGCTACAACACACAAATCGTTGGTTCTACAAGCTCACCAACCAAAGCAGATGCAGCCTCTGACAGAGAGTGTAAACTTAGAATGCACACAACTCATTTGTTCAACAAGCTAACCACCCATTTCACATAGGTAAAAACTCATAACTCATAACTCAGAATTAAAAACCTACTTCATCTCCTTTTTCAGCTCTTCCCAAGTGGGCAGGTGGTTGTAGTGGTATAGCCCGCGTATGGTGCTGCCCTGCATAAGAGTTAGCCCCGGGTTAGATCGCATCCATGTTTTAATAGGGGTGGCATCTAAAGTATAGGCTTTGTACAGGCCTTCTCCCAGCTGCTCGGTTTTGTCTAAATTGCCCGAAATAATAGCGGCTGCGGTAATATTTTCTTTTGCAGCCTGCCGTAGCAGTTCGTTTATTTTCTTAAAACCATCGGGGTTTGCTTTGTCTAAGTTGTAGGTAGTTACAAAAAAATGATACCCCTGTATGGAAAGGAGCGAGTCGGCCACATCGTGTTCGTTGCGGTCGTTTACAATAAAGTCTTTTATTTTGGGCATTTCGGGTTCTCTTATAATTACCTGCCGGGTTTTGCTTTTGTCAATGGTCCAGGTGCTGTCTCGCCATACACCGCTCGAAGTATATGTTTTGCTTTCCATCTCTTTGGTTTCGTTGGTTGCTTTATTCACCATCGTGTACCATGTTTGAATTTCGCCCTCGTCTAACCCCTCGGTAGATTTGCCTTTCATTAAATCGGTTCCTACTTTGTAAGCCCTGAAATTTACTACCGGCAGGTTATAGTAGTTGCTCATGGTAAAACCCAATGAGGCAAACAGCAGCACTGCAAGCGAAATGAGTGCTATGCGCCGGTTAATAAGCAGCCCGATGTGCTTTTGCAGAAACATGAGCGCAATAACCAAACCCGAAAGCACCAGGTCTTTATAAAACGAGGTAATGGGTTTCAGTTTCAGAAAATCGCCAAAACAGCCGCAATCGGTTACCTTGTCGGTAACGGCCGAAAAACCGGTAAGGAAGGTAAAAAAGGCAATAATGGCGGCATACAACACAAGTGTTAGCCTAGGCATTGCTCCTAAAATGAGCGATATACCCAACACAATTTCCAGTACAATCATAAACACCGAAACCGGAAGGGCAAGATGCGCCCAAAAATCCCAGAAACCCGAAAGGGCAGGTAAATACTCGCCAAAAACGGTAAAATATTCTTCCATTTTAAAGGCGGTACCAAGCGGGTCAACGGCTTTTACCATGCCCGAAAAAATAAAAAACACCCCCAAAAAATAGCGGATAAAACTTGCCGCTATACCCGCAACCCCGGCGGGGCGCTTTATAAATGCGGTAATTGCCGTAATTGCCAATGCAATAACCGCCGTAATAGCAAAAATTTTGTATATAGTCATAGTGCAAAATTAAGTACAAAAAATGATAACATATTGAGTGCTGAGTTTGTTCTGTCGAGTGCAAGAAATGTGGTTTTGCGCAGTTTGGTTGCGGGTACCGAAATTCTACTTTTTGGGCTTTGCTGCCTGCCCGGTGGTTTAATCCCAGGTAAACAGCGGGTATTGGTTCATGAGCGCATTGACCTCTTTTTTAACCGCTGCAAGGGTGCGCTCGTCATCGGCATGGGTAATAACGGTGTCAATCCATGCCGCAACCTGAAGCATTTGTTCTTCTTTTAACCCTCTTGTAGTAACGGCCGGCGTACCAATGCGTATGCCCGAAGTAATAAAGGGCGACCTTGTATCGAAAGGAACCATGTTTTTATTTACCGTAATATCGGCCAGCCCCAGTGCATAATCGGCTTTTTTCCCGCTGATGTCTTTATTGCGCAGGTCTATGAGCATGAGGTGGTTATCGGTTCCGCCAGATACCAGATGATAGCCTCTGCGCACCAGTTCGGCTGCCAGTGCCTGGGCATTTTTTTGAACCTGTTGCACGTAGCGCTCAAAACCCGCGGTCAGTGCTTCGCCGTAGGCAACGGCTTTGGCTGCTATGATATGCTCCAATGGCCCGCCCTGTGTGCCCGGAAAAACCGCACTGTCTAACAAGGCGCTTAACAGTTGAATTTCGCCTTTTGCGTTGGCAATACCCAGCGGATTTTCCATATCCTGTCCTACCATAATCATGCCGCCGCGGGGGCCGCGCAGGGTTTTATGGGTAGTTGTGGTTACTACATGGCAATGTGGCATCGGGTTGTTGAGCAACCCTTTTGCTATTAACCCTGCCGGATGAGCAATATCGGCCAGCAGTACAGCGCCCACTTCATCGGCAATAGCGCGGAAACGGGCATAGTCCCAGTCGCGTGCATAAGCAGAGGCGCCGCAAATGATGAGCCGGGGCTTTTCCTGCTTTGCTGTTTCGGCTACTTTATCCATATCAATAGTTCCGGTATCTCCCTCCACGCCGTAAAACACCGGCCGGTACAGCTTTCCCGAAAAATTAACCGGCGAGCCATGGGTTAAATGCCCCCCGTGCGAAAGGTTAAAACCCAAAATGGTATCGCCCGGTTTTAACAAAGCCAGCATAACTGCAGCATTGGCCTGCGCACCGGAGTGTGGCTGTACATTTGCCCACGCAGCGCCAAAAAGTTGTTTGGCACGGTCAATGGCAGCTTGTTCAACTTTATCTACCACCTCGCAACCACCGTAATAACGTTTACCGGGGTAGCCCTCGGCATATTTGTGGGTTAATACACTGCCCATAGCCTGCCTAACCTGCGGGCTGGTAAAATTTTCGGAAGCTATCAACTCAACGCCGCGTGTTTGCCGCTCCTGCTCTTCCGCTATTAATTCAAAAATTTCCACATCTGTATAGCCCGATGATTGTGTAGTCATAAAAATAACCGTATGGTATTTGTTGAGGCGCAAAGATACAAATTTCAGGCTTTCGGGGGGCATGAGCTGGGTAAAACAAACAAGTCTGTTAGTGCTTTTATGAAAACAGCCGACTGCTTCTTGCAAGAATCAGCCGGCTGTTTTACCAAACACTCAGCGCCTCCTGCATCGGTAAGCATTTGCAAGGTGGCCGGTACCGAAACGGGAGACAATCCGTTGAAAGCGGCAATGGAACAACCATCTATAGATACTGCGGGCGGGCAAAGGTAAAGTTTGGGGGTTCGGAATTACTGAACGTTATGCTAAAGGAACAAGTGGCTGTATTTCCCGATGAACCGGTAGCCGTAACCGTTACCGTAGTTGCACCCAATACAAAAGCGGTTCTGGCATTTTGAGAATAGGTAATATTTACAAGCAAGGCGCAGTTATCTGTGGCTATGGCAGGAGCGCCGGGGCAAACAGGCTGGGTAATAAGCGGGGTAAAGGAAGGATTGGGATAAAAACACTCAATATCGGCGCTAAAACTTACCAAACCATTGCTTGCGGTAATGGTACAGCCGGCATCGTGAATATGGTAGCCCGATAAAACATATAACCCCGAACCGGCAGGGGTTTCGGTAAAATTAGCGCCGGGGTTAATTTGCGTGGTGGCTGCGGGGTCGGAATAGAAGCCCGAAATGGCGGTTATTGTCCATGTTTGCCCCGAAATACCTGTAATGGTAATGGTTTCGGAGAAAGCGGTATCCGAATCGGAGCCGTTAACGGCAGTAGCGGCATTATTCATACAAGCACAGGGCGAAGTGATATCAATACTACAGCCAATAAATACCATTAGGGCAACTTCGGCAATGGAATAAAGTCCCGATATATCATCTTCTACTCTGGCATAAACAGTAGTATTACCCGAATTATAGGGGCTGCTGAGTGCATTCAGATTGTTATCGGCATCTGTTATGCTTTCGTGGTAGGTAATGGTTACTCCGCTGCCGCTATATATGGCATTGTCGGCGTTGGTAAGCATAAAATCGGCTGTACCGGGGCTGCTGTTGCATTCACACTCTTCTAAAAAGGTATTATTCACCACCGGTGGGTCTTCGGCAATAAGCCGTAAACCTGTAACCATTGTTGTTGAAAAGGAAGATAAGTTGTTTAATTTACTTTTACTGTTCAATAAATTGCCAATTTTCTGATAAGAAGAGGGGGCAATACTGCGAGATGTGTTAGAAAGTCTGCAATTTTCAATACTTTTAGTTGTCTTTGCCTGCTTTAATGTAAGTTGACCGTTTTCGGGGGTAAATGCCCATGCCGATGGAGCGACAAAACAGATTAAAGCAGACAAAATTGTAAAGTGTAGTACATGTTTCATAATATAGACAGTTTTTTATAAATTTTCTTTACTACAAAGAAATAAAGTGGTTAATATAATAATATTGAACAGTCAACTTTCTTAATAAAGTGTACGAAACCAAGAGGTAAATGTTCTTGCTTTTGCATCGGTTACCTTTGCGCTTGCAACTGCATTTTAATACATGCCGGCAATTTTATGCCAAACCCTCTGTTTTCTCTTTTGCCCTGTTTGGTTACTTAAAATTTGAATAGTAACAATTGGACCAATTAAAGGAGATGCTTAAATTTTAAGCTTTGCTGCAATTTGTTTTTGGAGCAACTATGTAATATTAACATTTAAAAGCAATGCATTATAAATACTATATAATTTTAAATTAAAAAATGTAATTAATCAACTTCCCTGCTTTTGGAAATCAGCCGGTGTATTAGTTTTTTTTATGTGTAAGAATTTTGAATACAGTTTTTACATAAATGTTTTACCAAATTCAGGTTGCACTATTTTAGTTGTTTTGCATGTTTATGCAAGCCCGGTAAGCCCTTTGGCAGACTCAATAATACCGTTGCTCCTTGCTACAAAGGCAATTACTTCTTTTATTCATCTTTGAAAAGGTAATACAAGCTGCCGCAGCAGCGTGGGGTTTTTAGCTGTTTTAACGTGAACGTGAGCACTTCTATCTGAAAAAGTACTACTACTGCGTTTCTGGGGCAAACATACGAGGTTGGCTTTTGATTTAGGTAAATTGGGAAATCGGGGAATGCATTTTATATGCACAAAAAATCATCTTGCAGTTCTGAAAGCCTTGCAAAACAAGGGTTACGGGCTCCTCCCTTTCCCTGGGGGGCGGGGACAGAGACGGTCAATGGTAGTTTATCTGTAACTAATAATTGTACAAATTATTTGTGTATCTACTTTTTCCTTGATGCTTCAACTTGGTTCAGCACAAGTGAAAAAGTAACAAAAAATCAAGCCTGCCTGAAAATGGAGCTAAAAATCTGCATTACGGGCTGCAAGGGCCAAGGCAAACGCCCTTTTGCCATGGCGCTTCTCATCAGATTTATCGGGGCGTTTGCTGCGCCGCTTGTTAACCGCCCTTCATTCCGATTTTCTTAACGCCCATTTTCAGAAGGGCGAATAAATAAGACCGCCTTACAATCGGGATTCTATTTTGTTTTCTGTTGATGATTACCATAGCTTTTTGCACTTTTGGAATGGCAAAAAAGGGCTGACCAATCAAAAACCCTTGCAGAATGAACCCGCAACGTAAATTTTAATTCCAACCTCGCATTACTGTTAAGGTATGTATCCTTAGACGGCAACTTTATATCTGCTCTAGTTAGGCAAAATTCTTTCATTTTACCGCAAAGGAGTTTCACAAAGCAACGCAAAGGCTTTATGGTTTGTCTTAAAACCCGGCAAACAAGCAATATTGCTTGCATAAATAGTCACAAAAAAGTAAAATTTTTTTTAAAAAAATTAGCCTGTAATTTCAATAAAACATTCTTACCTTACCCCCCAAAATTTTGGCTTAATGGTATCACAGACTGTCAGTTTGTTCGTGATGCTGACCTTGCCACTCTCAGCATGTCAAATTTTCTCTAATTCTTCTTAACTATCAAATGTTATTTCCTTATGAAAAAAAGACTTTTTACAAATCTTGTAACACCTATCTCCCTTGTAGGGATAGGGTGGCATCGGCTATTGCTTTTAGGGATAATCCTTACTTTAACAGGGCAAAGTGTTTTTGCACAAACATTCACTGCCGCAGGAACACCTGCTGCTATTCCTGATCCGGGCAACGTATCTGTCTCAGTTACCGTTACCGGACTGCCTGGCACAGTTGCCACAGCAGATGAAGTGCAAATTAATTTAAACATATCGCATGCATGGGCAAGCGATATTGTGGTAGGAGTAACTCCTCCCGGTGGCACGGAGATCCTTATTGTGAACCGAATAGGTGGTAGCAGTAATAATAATAATTGGAATTCTGCCAATACTGTTAGTATTCGTTCAAATGCTAGTGGACCTATACCTGTTACGGCAAGCAATACCAATTTTGATATTCCAACCGGAACTTATTTACCCACAGGATTTACCGGATTTCCAGTAGGCAATTTGGCTTCATTAGTTGGTGCAACTCGTAATGGTAATTGGACAATAAGGGTCAGAGATGATGATGTTATTATTACGGGCACTTTGCAGGCTGCATCCATTACCTTTTTTGGTGTTTCCCCCCCCGCCCCCGCCAATGACTTCTGCGCCAATGCCATCCCAATTGTCTGCGGCGGCACCGCTACTGGCAGCACGACAACAGCAGGTGTCGATGGCCCAGTAGAGGGCTGTGAGGGCCCACCAGCCCCCGATGTGTGGTACACCATAGTGGGCACGGGTGCCGACATCACAGCAAGCCTCTGCGGCTCCGGCTATAACACCACGATTGATGTTTACACAGGCGCTTGCGGTGCGCTTACCAGCATCGGCTGTAACGACGACTTTTGTGGTGAGGGTCAATCCCAAATGACCTGGTCCTCCACGTTTGGCACCGTTTACCTCATACGGGTATATGGCTTTAATGGCTCAGCGGGCAACTACAGCTTGGCAGTAACTTGCGCTGATCCCTGCCCCGTAGCTACTATCTCTTATGCCGATACACCATTCTGTTCTTCTGTAGCTACCGGTGCAGTAACACAAACGGGTACTACAGGAGGTACCTATAGTTCTACTGCCGGTTTAACTATTAATAGCTCTACCGGTGCTATCACTCCATCATCAAGCACTCCGGGTACTTATACGGTTACTTATACTATTGCTGCTGCGGGTAGTTGTGCTGCTGTAAGTACCACTGCTTCTGTGACCATCACAGCTTTACCTGTGGCTGCTATCTCTTATGCCGGTACACCATTCTGTTCTTCTGCAGCTACCGGTGCAGTTACACTAACAGGTGATACAGGAGGCACTTATAGTTCAACTGCCGGTTTGACTATTAATAGTTCTACCGGTGCTATCACTCCATCATCAAGCACTCCGGGTACTTATACGGTTACTTATACTATTGCTGCTGCGGGTGGTTGTGCTGCTGTAAGTACCACTGCTTCTGTGACCATCACAGCTTTACCTGTGGCTGCTATCTCTTATACCGGTACACCATTCTGTTCTTCTGCAGCTACCGGCGCAGTTACACTAACAGGTGAAACAGGAGGCACTTATAGTTCAACTGCCGGTTTGACTATTAATAGTTCTACCGGTGCTATCACTCCATCATCAAGCACTCCGGGTACTTATACGGTTACTTATACTATTGCTGCTGCGGGTGGTTGTGCTGCTGTAACAGCTACTGCTTCGGTAACCGTAAATCCTGTACTTGCTGTAGCTATTACCGGTATATTTTCACCTTGCAATGGCACTACGCTTACAATGACGGCAGTCAGTCCGGGCGCAACCTCTTATGCATGGAGCGGTCCGGGCGGTTATATGGCCAGCGGCGCTACCATTAGCCGCCCTTCGGCTACGGTAGCCATGAGTGGCGTTTACACGGTAGTGGTTACGGGGGCCAATGGTTGTACGGCAAGCACCAGCCAAAACATTAGCATTATAGCTCCAACTATTACCATTACCGGTCCTACCAGTGTTTGTGTTGGTCAAACTATTACCCTTACCGCAACGGGTGGCGGCAGCTACTCGTGGAGTGGGCCGCTTGGTTTAAAAGTTAAAACAGCCACTATGAATGCAAACGCTACCAGCACTGCTTGGTCTGGTACTTACACGGTAACGGTAACGGGCAGCAATGGTTGTACGGGTACAGCATCACAGCTGGTAACGGTGAATGCGCTGCCTGTTGCCGGCATTACGGGTAACAGCACGGTTTGCAGTGGCGGCACAATTACGCTTACTGCCACGGGTGGCAGCACCTATTCCTGGAGTGGTCCGGGTAGTTATACCGCATCTGGCGCAACAATTATGCGCAGCCCTGCTGCAGCTATTATGTCGGGGTCCTATATCGTTACGGTTACCAATACGGCAGGTTGCAGCAAAACGGCAAGCAGAACGGTATCGGTAGTAACCTGTAAAACGGGCGAGGAAATTGCTGCCGTTGAGCTGAGTGCCTACCCCAACCCCACCGGCGGAGAAACGATGGTTACCTTTACCAGCAACACTGCCCAAAACACCCTGCTTTCGGTATATGATGTGGTGGGCAAGGAAGTAGCGGTATTGTTTAAAGGAATCACAGAGGAGAACACCGTTTATGAACTGCCTTTAGATATGACCCTGCTGTCACCGGGCACTTACTTTGCCGTATTGCAAACCGAAAGCGGCGAGCGGCAGCAGATTAAATTGCTGGTGGTGCATTAAACAGCTGTGGTTGTTGGCATAGGGTTGCAACAATCAAAAAAAGTAGGTTCCATACAATAATTTTGACATACCAATGGGGTGAGGGTTTTCCTTGCCCTATTTTTTTACAGGAGGTCTGTAGGCTAAATCAGTCTGGTGTATTACACCATCTATGAATATTTTTTGCGCCAATTGTGCCATGCCCTTGTACCCAGGCTACTTAATGGCAAAGCGTAATTGGAGCAAAATAAAAACATAAACGGTATAAGTTGTATGGCATCAGATTATAGCAGCGTGAGGCTTTTAGCTGTCTTGGGGGGCACCACAAATGCATACAACACCTCCTGCATATTTTACAAAGAAGTGGTATTACTTTGCTTCTAAAAAGTTCAGGTAATTGCTGAGCTACGCCTGAAAAGAGGCGCAGCTATCGAATAATTTTTAGCCGCTACAACCGCTGTAACCCAACAGGTTATATCCAATCAGCCTAAATACCCGATGGCTAACACTCCCCTAAACAGCTATCAATTTAGCTTACAACGAAACAGGTAAATTGAAGTAAATTTTGCGTTTAATAATGCGCAATTTACCGGCCTCTTCAAGGTGTTTTATTTTTCTGATAACCGTTTCAACCCTTAAGCCGGTAAGGTCGGCAATTTGCTGGCGGGTAAGCGGAAGGGCTTTGCTATGCAGTTTATCTTTGCCCAAATTTAAGTCCATTTTATGTTTAAAATAACCCATAACCGATAATATTCGCTCTTCCGGTTCTTCACAGGTAATGGTTTTCAGCAAAAAAGCTTTGTATTGCAGGCGGCGGCTTAATATTTGGCTAAGGTGGTAATGAATGTCGAAATGATCTTTAAGCAATTCTTTGAAATGATAATGGCGCAAAACCCACACTTCGGAGTCGGAAACGGCAATGGCATTGGCCGGGTAAGGAAATTCGCCAAACAGAGCCGGTTCGCCAAAACTTTCTCCTTCGGCAAAAAAACCCTGAATAAAATCGCCCTCATCGCCAAAATTGCTCATTTTTACCACTCCTTTATGAAGTTGGTAGAAATTATAAGCCTCATCGCCCTCCATAAAAATAAAATCATTTTTTTGAAAGGTTACTAATTTGGCACCGTATTTCTGCAAAACAGACGGAGGAATTAGCATCATAAATTGCCGTTTTTTAATAAGTAGTAATATATAAAAATAATCCCTGCAACTTGCCGTTTTTTACGGCAACGGTTTTAGCAAATCATACAGCCAACCCAATTTTACCCTGTTTTTACAGGAATGAGTGCCCACATTTAACAGCCGGCAATGTAACCACCTTACCTGGGTTTCATGGCGCTTTTCAAGTCTAATTTCATAACGGGTACAAACACGGCATCGTGGCCGGTTTTATCCCCGGCATCGGTAGTGCGCAGGTATATCACTAAGTAATTATCTTCCACTCCTGCATAACAGGTTTGCTGCATACCGGCCCAAAAACTTGTTGTGGCGGTTAACGCAGTTTGGGGTACGGCATAACGGGTGGCGCCGTATTCGGCTTTGGGCAATTCTTTATAATAGCCAATGCCGGTGGCAGCACGGTATTTTACCCCGCGGTAGTTAAGATATATTTTAGTATGGGGCGTGCCGGTATTGTCTTCGCGGGTTTCGTACTCCCACCCTATTGAGTCGTTTTCGGGCACAAACGGTTGCGCGGCTTCCGTCTGCGGCATGGTTTGTCCGTCAGATGTGGCAGGGGCAGGCTGCTGCATCTTGTGATTTGCAGAGGCCGGTTTCCCGTCATCCTTACAGGCGGGCAGCATTGCTGCTATAAGCATCAGCAATACACAAAACAAGGCTGTTTTCATTTAGTAGTAAAATTGGGCTGAATAAACATTGGCAATTAAAAGCGTCTGGCGTTTGTAATAGTTTCGGGTGTGTTGTAATTTATTAAGATTTCAGCAACAAGAGAAAGCGGCAGGTTTAAAATATCCAGATTCCTTGATTATTCGGCATACATTTGGTCAATGCAGTTGTTATATTTTTGCAATATAACACGTCTTTTCAGTTTCATGGTAGGGGTAAGTTCGCCGCCGTCAATTGTCCATTCGCTGGTAAGGAGGGTAAACTTTTTAATCTGCTCTATGTGGCTGAAATTGGTGTTGTATTTGTGCAAAATATGTTCAAAATGCTCTAAAACCTTAGGGTTAGCAATAAGGTCTTCTTTTGAAGTGTAGCCAATATGATGTTCTTTTGCCCACTCCTCTAAAGATGGGAAAGCGGGCACAATAAGGGCCGAAACAAATTTTTTACCCTCGCCCACCACCATTATTTGTTCTATGTGAAAATCTTGTTTAAACATGGTTTCAATGGGGTTGGGCGCCACGTATTTACCGCCCGATGTTTTGAGGAGTTCTTTTTTGCGGTCGGTAATTTTAAGAAAGCTATAGCCGTGCTTGCCCTGTACCATTTCGCCAATATCGCCGGTATGAAACCATCCGTCGGCATCCATTACTTCGGCGGTGGCATCGGGTTTGTTGTAGTAGCCCAACATAATATTGGGTCCTTTAGCCAGAATTTCGCCATCGGCAGCTATTTTTATTTCCACGCCATCTATTACGGGTCCGATAGTGCCCAGCAGTGCGCCGTATTTGGTAAAGCGCCCTAAGCAAAGGGCTGGCGAGGTTTCGGTAAGTCCGTAGCCTTCGCGAATGGGTATGCCGGCGGCCGAAAAAACCCTTGCCATTTTGGTGGGGCAGGCAGCGGCGCCGGTAACAATACCTTTAATATTACCACCCAAAGCGGCGCGCCATTTGCTGAAAATGAGTTTATCGGCAACAGCCCATTGCAGGTTTTGGAGGATGCCTCTTTCAGCGTCAAACTCATAGGTATCTGCCAGGTGCAAAGCCCAAAAGAAGAGTTGTTTTTTTATGCCGGTAAGGTTGTGTCCTTTATTGTAAATTTTTTCAAACACTTTTTCCAGCAGGCGCGGCACGGTGGTAAAAAAGTGCGGTTTTACCTCCTGCAGGTTTTCGCCCAGTTTTTCAACATTTTCGGCATAGGTAATGGTAACCCCTTTCGACATGTATCCATACGTAACCATGCGTTCAAAAATATGGCAAAGGGGTAGAAAACTCAATGCTTCATCGCCGGGGTTGAGCGGAATGATGGGCAGTGTGCTTTTAATGTTGCTGATAATATTGTTGTGCGACAACATAACCCCTTTGGGGTTGCCGGTTGTGCCCGATGTGTAAATGAGCGTGGCCAATTGTTCGGGTTTTATGCCGGCTTTTATTTTTTCAACTTCCTCAAGGCTGCCAACGGCCAAAATTTCTTCCCAGTGTTTAGCGCTTTCTGTTTTATTAAAGGTGTAAATTTCCTGCAAACAGGGTACCTGCGGTTGTGCATCGCGCACTTTTCGAAGCAGCACCTCGCCGTCAACAAAACATAGTTTAACGCCGGCATCATTAAAAATATATTCGTATTCGCGGGGACTTATAGTGGGGTAAACCGGCACATTAATTACGCCAATTTGCTGCATACCCATATCCATAATGTTCCATTCGGGGCGGTTGGTAAAAGAGATCAGCGAAATACGGTCGCCGGCTTGCAAACCCAAATTCAGCAGTCCTAAACTTACTTTATTAACCAGTTCAACAAATTGGGCGGTACTGTAGTGGCTCCATTTTCCGTTTACCTTGCTGCCAATGCAACGTTGCAACGGAAACTTGCCAAGCTGATAATAGGGCAGGTCGAAAAGGCGGGCAAAATCGTTCATATTAACTGTAATTTAATTAGGTATTAAGGTAAATCGAGGTAATTTTAGTAATTTTCTTTAAAACTACTGCCATATCGGGTAAAAATTGTCCTTTTATTGGGTTAAATCTTTGGTCCAAAAAACCATTGGCTTGGGGGTTTCCTCTGTTTCGCCAATTTCCTGCCAGGGTATATAACAAACCATATCAACTCTTTTCTGAAAGCCCTGTTTTTTCCAGAATTTATCTAAGGGCACATAATCGGGGGGGCGCATAGGGTGGTCATCGGGCCTTATAACGGCGCAGAAACAGGCCATTTCAGCGCCCCAGCTTCGGGCATGGGCTTCGCGATGATGGAAAAAACGTTTTCCGAAACCCCGGTTGCGGTAAGGTTTGAACAAAACCGATTCGCCGTAGTAAAAAATACGGTCAATCTGATACCCCCTATCTAAAAAGGGCTGTTTAATATTATCCGATTCGTACTGCAACGGTAACGCCGTAGAAACGCCTACAACTTTACCTTCATCAAACACCACAACCAGCAATGAGTTGGGCGCATTGAAAAACGTACCCAAATAAGCCGATTCATAGGCCAAATCGCCCTCATACAAATACGGGTACTCCCTGAATACTTCTATTCTTAACCGCGCCAGTTCATATAAATACTGCCGCGCCTCTGTTCCGCTGTAAGTTTGAATATGCACCGACATAACTAAACCTGCCTTATTACCACATTCTGCCTGTTTTGGGCTAAAGATAGCAAGCAAATGTGTAAACAAATATCTTTTACCGTTTTTGAATACACCAAACCTGTTTTTTTGCCTAACTTGCGCAGCAAATATCGGTTTTTTTTACTGCCGTCATTTATGAACTACTAAATAAATTCCCATGTCTAAATTCAATTTAAACAAAATTGATACAGCCCCTCCTTCACATGCAGACAAGGATGAAATTAAAGCCGAAACCGAAAAACTGAAACAGGAAATTGGCGAATTGCAAAATTTAATGTTTGCCGAAGGAAAATGGGCAATACTGGTAGTGCTGCAAGGCCCCGATGCAAGCGGTAAAACCGGCGCCATTAAAGTGTTTGACGACGTACACCCCATGGGTATAAGGGTAAAAAGTTTTAAAAAACCCTCCCCCGAAGAAATAGCTCACGACTATCTTTGGCGCGTACATGCCAACACCCCGGCAAAAGGCATGATACAGATATTTGACCGCTCGCACTACGAAGAAGTGCTTATTACCCGTGTAAACGGCTGGGTTGACGATGCCACCGCCCGTAAACGGTTCAGACACCTGAACGAATTTGAACGACTGCTGGACGACTGCGGCACCAAAGTGCTCAAATTTTACCTGCATGTTAACGAAGAAGAACGGCAGGAGCGGTTTTTTGAACGCATTACCGAACCCAAAAAAAACTGGAAATACAGCCCCGAAGATTTGGTTATTTTTAAACAATGGCCGCAATACCAGAAAATGTATGAAGATGTGCTGGAAAATTGCGGACCCGATAACCCATGGATTGTTGTACCATCTGATAAAAACTGGTACAAAGAATACATCATTGCCAAAACAGTGGTAAATACCATGCACAGTCTTAACATGAAATACCCTCAAACACAGGTAGATATGAACGACCCCAACGTACAGGAACTGTTTGCAAAATTTGGAAACCTTAAAAAAACAACCTCAAAAAACAACGACAACGAGTAATTTTGAAGCGGCAGCATACCGCATTACCCGGCTGCCGACAGCCCCCGAAAAAAGCGCCCATTTCACACACAATATTTTTATTTATTAACTAACCCGGCACGTGGAGCAACAAAACACCGGCATATTACCTACCCAAAACCTCAACCCCCAATCCAGCGAGGTAATTACCCTGCAAAACGCCGATATTTACCAGAAAAACAATCTGGTATTAAGCAAGGTAAACCTTACCATTCAAGAGGGGGAGTTTGTGTATTTAATTGGCAGAACCGGAACAGGTAAAAGCAGCCTGCTTAAAACACTCTATGCAGAACTGCCATTGGTTAACGGCAGCGGTAAAGTGGTTGGCTTTGACCTTAAAGCGCTCAACTGGCGCACCGTTCCGTTTCTGCGCCGCAAATTGGGTATTGTGTTTCAGGATTTCCAACTGCTTACCGACCGCAGCGTGAACGACAACCTGCGCTTTGCCTTAGAAGCTACCGACTGGCGCAACGAGGAAGAAATTAATAAACGCATTTCAAACGTGCTGAACAGTGTTGGAATTACACAAAAACGCTATGCCATGCCCTACCAACTGTCGGGCGGCGAGCAGCAGCGCGTGGTAATTGCCCGCGCCCTCCTCAACGACCCCGAACTGATATTAGCCGACGAACCTACCGGCAACCTCGACCCCCAAACTTCAGACGATATTATTAAACTGCTTTACCGCATTAGCCGCGAAACCAAAACCACCGTACTCATTGGTACACACGATATGTACACCCTCTCTAAATACCCCGCCCGAACCCTTACCTGCAAAGATGGCAGGGTTATGGAAGGCAATCACATGGAATGGTAATAAAAAATAATACTTAATTACCGATGCAGATAGATATTATTACCCTGCTGCCCGAATTGCTGCAAAGCCCTTTTCAGCACTCCATATTAAAACGCGCCGAAGAAAAAGGTCTCCTCAAAGTGCGCCTTCACAACCTGAGAACCTTTGCAGTAAACGATTACGGACAGGTTGACGACTACCAGTATGGCGGCGGCGCCGGCATGGTGCTTATGATTGAACCCATTGACCAATGTATCAGCGCCCTTCAAAAAGAAAGAAAGTATGAAGAAATAATTTATTTAAGCCCCGATGGCGAACTGCTTACCCAGCAACTTGCCAACCGACTCTCCTTGTGTAAAAACATTATTCTTTTGTGCGGTCATTACAAAGGCATTGATGAACGCGCAAGAGAACACCTCATTACCCGCGAAATATCGGTTGGCGACTATGTGTTGTCGGGCGGGGAACTGGCAGCAGCAATATTGGTTGATGCCATAGGCAGGTTAATTCCGGGGGTGTTGAGCAACGAAACATCGGCCTTGGAAGACTCTTTTCAAGACGGGTTGGTAGCGCCCCCGGTTTATACCCGGCCGGCCGAATATAAAGGCTGGCAGGTACCCGATGTGTTAATGTCGGGGCATGAAGCCAACATTAAAAAATGGCGGCTCGAACAATCGCTGCTGCGCACCCGGCAGCGCCGCCCGCTGCTCTACCAGAAATGGCTCGAAACCCCCTGAAACCTTTTAGCAAACGGTGTATTTACAGCAACTCAACATTCTTAACTTTAAAAACTACGGGCAGTGTGCCCTGCAGTTTTTGCCCCGCATTAACTTGGTTTGCGGTCAAAACGGAGCAGGTAAAACCAACCTGCTCGACGCGGTGTATTACCTTTGTTTTTGCAAAAGTTATTTCAGCGCTACCGATGCGCAAAATATTCATCACGGACAGGATTTTTTCAGGCTGGAAGGCCGGTTTATCCTCAATACCGGACAAGATTGCACAACGTTGGTAAAATACGGAACAGGGCGAAAAAAGGAATTCAGCCTGAATGGAACGGTTTACGACCGCCTTTCCGAACATATTGGTTTACTGCCGTTGGTAATGATTGCACCCGATGATACCGAAATTATAAAAAACAGCAGCGAAGAAAGGCGTAAATTGCTCGATATTACCATTTCTCAAATTGACAAAAACTACCTGCAAGCGCTTATTTTATACAACAAAACCCTGCAACAGCGAAATGCCTTGCTCAAAAATTTTGCAGAACGCAACTATTTTAATGCCGCCCTGCTCGAAACCTACAACGAACAGTTAGCCCAGCCGGCCATGCTCATTTTTGCCAAACGGCAACAGGCGGTGCAACTGCTGCTGCCATTGGTGCAACAATTTTACAACCAATTGAGCGGCGGACGCGAAACCGTTTATTGCACCTATCAATCTGCTCTGGAAAAAACCGGTTTTGACACCCTGCTTAAACAAAACCTGCCTGCCGACCGGCAATTACAGCGAACCACCGAAGGCATACACCGCGATGATGTAGATTTTACCATTAACAACTACCCGCTTAAAAAATTCGGCTCACAAGGGCAGCAAAAATCGTTTCTTATAGCCTTAAAACTGGCTATTTTCAGGCTAATTGCCCAAAGCAGCGGTAAAACTCCCATTATACTTTTAGACGACATTTTTGACAAATTAGACCAACAGCGCATAACTCAATTAGTGCAAATAATCACCGGCCCCAATTTCGGGCAGGTGTTTATTTCCGATACGCAACAAGACCGTATGCAGGCAATTTTTACCCGCCTCAACATAGCATACCAACTGTATAGCCTCCACAACGGCCAGCCACAACTAATAACATAGCGCGCATACCTTAAAACGCAAATGCTCCTCCTCTTTTGTTTAACCCAACCTGCCCCAACCAGCTTTTTAGGACCAACGCCGGCATAGTATGCAGCGCCGCCTATCGGGGGGCTAAATTTTGCCCATACTTTCCTTATGCCCACCTCAGCGCCAAAAAATTTCGCCCATTTTACATAAACAAACCTTTGTTTTAAACGAAACGCTTTATATTTGAGCAATTCTAAACAATGTACCATGAATTGCAACTACCTGCCCCCTAACCCACCTGCAGCATATACAGGAGCAACCTTACTAACCGCCAAAGCGCGCCGCACTACTGCCAACAACGCTTTATATAACAACGCATTTACTTTGCTTTGTTGCCTGCTATGGATGGTTATTACTCCTTGCCTTGCCGGCAACGACAAACACACTGTAGGCGGCAGACAGGCTGCCATGGGCAACACTTCGGTTACATTTACCGATGTTTTTTCTGTTTTTTACAACCAGGCCGGACTGGCCGGCATCAACACCGTTACTGCCGGCATCTATGCCGAAAACCGGTTTTTACTAAAAGACCTCAACTTTTTTGGCGCGGCGGTGGCAATTCCTACTAAAGGCGGCACCTTTGGGCTGGGCGCTACCTACTTTGGCAACAACCTGTATAACGACCGCCTCATTAATTTAGCCTACGGCCGCAAACTGTTCAATACGCTTTCCATAGGTATTGAGCTGGATTATGCCGCCATATCGGTTGCCGATTACGGAACCGCCAATGCCTTTACCTTTGGTGTGGGAGTGCAGTATGCCATTATTCCGCAACTCATAGCCGGCGCACAGGTACACAACCCCCTGCGCTGGCAATTTACCGATTTTGAAGAAGACCGCCTGCCCACCGTCATCAGTTCGGGTATTGCGTATCTGCCCTCCAAAAAGGTAACCATTTGCGCCGAAGCAGAAAAAAACCTCGACAAACCGCTTATGCTAAAAGCCGGTTTTGAGTACAATATTGTAGAAAAACTATCGCTTAGGGCAGGCGTTACCACAGAACCGGTGGTCAGTTCGTTTGGCATCGGGCTAAACTTAGGCGCCCTACGCATTGATTTATCAAACAGTTTTCACCCCGTTTTGGGCTATTCCCCGCATTTCGGGTTAATTTATACTGCCCCAAAACGCAATAAAGATTAGCAGTAATGCTGCGCTTTCTGTGTTAAAGTAACGGTAGTGGGCTCATTAGGTTGATGCTTTTGCAAATGCTGCAAATACGGTTTGTGCAAACGGGGCATCATTATTATTTAAATTGGTACTGGCGGCAGCCATTATTTGAATTTGCAAGGCATTGGGGCTACTGGCTTTACCATCGTAGGGCAATAAAGCGGTATTGCTTTGCAGTTCGTCTATATAGGCATTAAAAAAGTAGTAGAAAGCATGTTTTATGCACTATATACAGAGAATGTTTAAATGCCGATATTGCCCCAAACCAAAAATCTTACCAAATAACTACCAATTTTTGCATATTTGCGCCAACCCTGCAAAAGTATATGCCCGCCGGTAAACCGGCTACCGAAAAGGTATATTGCGAAACAGCATCGGGTAATGCCGCCTGCCGTACCAACTGCCCCGATGCGTTGTACAACAACAACTGCCTGCCTGTGGCAGCAACAGTGGCGGCGGGTAGGTAAACGGTAGCTTGGTTTTGCGCGGGGTTGGGGTATATTTTTAGCTCCCCCCCGTGCCCCCCCTCAAAGCGGGGGGGAGTTGCCACTGTCACTGCCGTACTATCACACCCTATATAGCTGCACGTGTAGCCCATACTATCTGTTTTGACCACCCAACTACTTTGCTCACTGTAATTGAAACCCGATAAGATGTACCCGCCATCGGCAGTAGCAGCTATGTCTTTTAAGTACCAATCGTCATTGGGGTTTAAGCCCGGTATGGTGCTAAGCCAATCAATATTTCCATTTTCATCAAAACGTATAACTTGCGAATAATAACTCCCATTTGGAGTAAACGAATAGGTAGAAGTAGTAAAGCCCATATCCCTTATAACAGGGCGTGCTTGTATGTAAGTGCCATTAGCATCAAGTACTTTGTACCACTCCTCAACACCTTCCATTGATAATTGAGCTACATACATATTTATATTATCGTCTATTCTAATGCTTGCAGTTAGTAAATATTTATCACCTTTCCACTTAGTTATGTAAGCACCATTGTCGTTTTCGGGAGTGGAATTGTAGTTATTTTCCCAGATGACAAATCCTTGTCCATTTAATTTCGCTATATACATATCAGCCAAAGTTGCTGAGTTTACAACATATCCGGCTGTTATGTATCCTCCATCATAGGCTTCTATGATGTTTGCCCCAACACCTTTTTTATTGCTTTGTAAAACCCTATCCCATTCTTTATTGCCAAAGGCATCTGTTTTGAGTACATAGAAGCGATTGGAGGTGGTGAAACTGCGCTGTATGCCGCACATAATATACCCGCCGTCTTGGGTGGGGGTGATGTGGTAAATGCCTTCTACGGTAGTACTTGTGCCATGCGTTTTTTTCCATATCACATCGCCATACTCATTAAACTTAATCATCATGATATCCAAGTTGCCGGCTAAACCTATTGTATCCTTAACCCCTACCATGATATAATTGCCATCTAAGGTTTTTTCTAAAATGCCGCCGCCAACTATACCTGTAAGTGTATTGCCTTCTTCCACTATTTTAAACCAAACGGTATTGCCTTCCCAATCAATTTTATGCACAAACAAAGCTGAATAATTATCGAAAGAATTAAAGCCCCCTACAGTTAAATAGCCGTCGGAAATCGTTAAAACAGCTGGGGTTAATATATTGGTTGTATCTGGCTTAAATGTTTTGTTGAAGTAATTAACTGTCTGTGCTGAGATAGGCAAAAAGAAGCACAATAAAATAAATAAATACGTGTATTTAATGGGTTTCATGCTAATTTGTTTAAAAAAAACCACACCCCTTTCTTGTTTGTATTTACAAAAAAGGGTGTGGTATTTTAAGGTTAAAAACTATCGGGCAATGATTAGTTTGCCGGTAAGCATTTCCCCATTTTGGGTAATTATCCGGCAGATATATAAGCCGCTGCCCAAATTTTGGGTATTAAGGCGTATTGGCTTAAATGCAACATGTTTATGTAGCGGTAGGGTTTGCAATAGCTTTCCTGTAAGGTTATACACATTCAGGCTAATTATCTGCTCCCAATTGTTAGTTAGATATGAAATAAATACCTCGTCTTGGGCAGGATTAGGCACTATCTGCAAAATATCTTTTGTACCCGCTTTCACGACCAAGTTTGCTGTGAAGTCGGCAGGGAAACGGTGATATTGGTTGCTGTGTTGCGCTGCGGTAGTGGCTTGTGCATATAAGGAAACATGGTTGCTCAAGATGTTATCAGTAGCCATGTTTTGAATTTGGAGGGCTGCTGGGCTTAACCCTTTTCCTTCATAAGGCATTAGATCGGTATTGTTGTGGAGTTCGTAAAGATAAGCGGAAAAAAAGTTATAGAAGTCGGCATCTTCCTGTGTTTGCAGGGGCAGGGTTTGTAGCAGGCTATCGGCTTTTTCCAATTCGCGCTCATCGGTATAGGTGGCTACGAGTGTTTTATCGCCTTCGGTGTCGTTTCGGGCTTCGGTTTCGGTTTTGGCTTCCGTAAGTAGGTTGTTTTGCAGGTAGGTACGCATTAGTTCGGCATAAAACTGCTCATATTCTTTTTCAGAAACACTTTGGTTCATTCTGTTTTGCAGATAAGCTATCTGCTCTTCTAATGCTCCGCCTGCAAAAATGAAACTTTCGCAATCGTTTTCATCAAAACTGCAAATATAAGTTTCTACGTTTGCACTCACCAATGTAGGTTCATATCCGGGAAGGCAGGTTACGTTTATGGTTTCGATGGCATTATCGTAATAAATATGCTGCGTACCGGCGGGTGCAAGGGCGGGGTTGTGCCAGTTATTGGCGGTGGGGTTGAGGTCGCTATTAAATTCATCACATCCTCCTTGGTCTTCAAAATCGGGGCTGTTGAAGATGCGGATGTCGTAGTCGCTTAGGGCTACAAAGTTGTTGCAGTCTATGAGTACATTGGGGTTGTTGTTGCCTTCTACTTGCGTGGCTGCTCGGAAGCGTTGAAAATTGGTTTGAGTAGGGTCATCTGCTACAAAAGTATTGTTGACCACTAATGCGCCTCCTATGCCCGAATTGTAGAGGGCAATACCATAGGGTTTTTCGTAGTAGGCGCTGGGTGGAACGCTTACCGAAATGTAGTTATGATGTATGGCAATGCCTCTTGTTTGGAGGGCATATACCGCATAGCTGTTTTTGTCTAAACGCAAAAAGTGGTTGTACGAAATTCGAGAAACAGCATTACCATTGAGGGTAATACCTTTATTAACTTCTTCAAATAAATTTTGTGTTACAAACAAACCACTTTGCAGCGAACCGGTGGCGTAGGCATCTATACCTTTGTAAAGACCGGTGAATCTGCATGGCGTACCGCTAAACGATGGAATAACCCACCCTCCATACCTATTGCTGATAATACCCGTTCCTCGCTCGGTTATTAAGGAAGGATTGGTATTTTGGAAGGTACAACCTTGTACCAAGTATGGGCGTATGGTGTAGATGCCTGCATAACCTATGTCGGGAAACCGATGCATACTTGGAAAATTGGCGCTAAAACTAAAAGTACAAGCTGAAAGTCGAACAAAGATTTGGTCGCCGGCGTATTGTGGCAACAAGAATACGCCAATAGAATTATTGTTGAAATTTGTTTGTTCTATAAATAGCGCACCGCCTCCGTAAGAATTGTTGTTATGGGTAGTGGGCAAAGAAAAGTCAATATAATCGCCTGCTTGTACGCCTACCATAGCATTTTCAATGACTACATTGTTGCGAAGCCGAGCAATGCCATGATGCTCAAAAACCATTCCATCGGTATAAAATGATGAGGGTATGGGCTCAAAGGCATTGCCTTCTATCAATATGCCGCTCCATACCGAATTGTTGCAACTGTTACCTCTAAGTGTGGAATTTTCCACCACTAATACTCCGCCTTTTTGTACTACAATGCCCGATGTTTGGTTTTCAAACTCAACGGTGGCATTATTGATGTGAAGCGTAGCGCCGGCAGGTATGGTTATTTTACCCAAAATGCGTATGTTGTCGGAAGTCCAATCTGTAATTCCGGCAGCAAGGATAGGCTCGTTAAACCAATTTTGAGTAAGACTTTGATTTACCTGGCTTAAAGGTATGATACAGTTTTGCAACACAGGGGCAAACAAAGGCGCATCTAATAAATGGTGTTTTATTCTGTCTTTTTGTCCGTTGGTTAAATTTTGCTCACAGGTTGGTCCGGCATAAGACATTATATTATCTGTCAATGGATTGTAGTTTAGCAAAGGAACGTCACATCCGCCTAATATAATCAGTTCGCAGGTTTCGTCATCAATTAGTTGATCTTCTATGCGGGGGTCGGCAGGGGTATCGGCTACATAATCGCCGCATTCACATGGATTATCAGGATCAGTTTCTGGTGTGGTTGTTTCTACACAACCATCCTCCCCGCATAAACCATGAAAAGTATGAAACAAACCCAGACAATGCCCCATTTCATGTGCTAAAATACCCGATTTAAACACATCAATAAACTGTTCCGATATAGTATTGCCACTGTTATCTATTTCGGTACTTCTCCAGAACCCTTTCACCATAAGCCCGTTTCCGGGAATACCGGAAGCAAAACCAAATCCTCCTCCAAGTGCAGTTGGTGTTCCTTTGGGATAAACAAAAACAGTAATTGCATTATCAAAAAATAAATCAGGAAAATTGAGGTAAATGCAAGAATTAGGATACGTTCCTCCGTCAATACAGTATTGAGCTTCATTATTTGTTTGATTGTACAGGTCATCATCGTCTAAAAACCGGACACATTCCAGCCTAAAATAAATTCCGTGTGTAGCATACGGTTCTTGCAGCAAATTCAAGGCTTCATAAACATCTTGTAGAGTTCTGTCGTAACTTCCATCAGAGCGGCGTATGAGGTTTACGGCAATGCGCAAATAAAAAGGTTCAGTTACCAATTCGTTGCATGGCGGAATGCCGACAACTGCCATTAGCGCATTAGGGTAGTTGCTGTTTGTGAGACACATTTCTTCTTGCGCATTCATTTTTCCGGACTGTGCAAAATTAAACAGCACCATAAATCCAAGTTGCATTACAAGTTTTAATACATAATGGGGGGGTAATGTGTTGTTTCATAGTATTGGGTTTTATCTGTAAAATGCCGTGATTTTACAAAAGTAAACTATTATGTTTAAAAAAGCAATACCTGTTCAAAAAATTGCAATTGCTGTTTACAAAGGCTACGCCTGTAAATTTTAGTGCTAATCCTATTTTGCAAGAAAATGAAAGGCGGGATAAATGTATGTTTTGAGATTGCTAACAAACCAATAAACAACAATGACTTAGTAAAGGCGAGGTTATGGCGCTATTTTGAGGTGAAGTGCTTTTTTATTCATTTGTGCCTGTGAGAAGTGCGGCGCTTTTAACCCCTGTATTTACCAAGCCTTTTCAATTGCCGGCATTTGCACTGTGCCGTTCCTATAGCACTTCATTTTCAATAGTATCTGCTTCTTTAAGGGCGGCGTAATAGGCTTCGGTTACAGCCCCGGCGGTTTTGTTTTCCAGCAATTTCAATTCGGTGCGTTTTACCAAATTGCCCAACTGCCCGGCCTTTTTACGATGCAATTTGTAGTGTTCGCGCAAATTTAAAGCTTGCACCGCTACCGAAGCTATGCCCGTTAGCGGCGGCGTAACCATACACCATACCACCCAAAACTGCTGCGGAAACAACTCGCTTTTTCTGAAAAACACAATAAAAGGCGTAACAATGGCCACAAAAACAATAAAAAACTGCAAGGCCAGCCACAAACGGTAGTAGCCCGTTTGCCGCGTTTTGTGTGCGGTAATGCTTGCGGCAATTTCCAAAAGGTACTTTCTTAGCAATTCTGTTTCTTTGGTTTCTGTTTGCTGTTCCATAGGTTGCCGGTTTTAATGTTGCATAAAGGGATTGCCATTGGGTAAAGATACCCATAAAAAACATGCAGCGCACCGCTTACCCAAAAATTGTCCTTTCGGGCTGTTTACACCGCGTACTTGCTACCTTGCAGCCGGTGCGGCAAAGTAATACATTATCTCATTTTAGCCAAAAAATCGTAACTTTAGGCAAAATAAAGCTATACACATGATACGATTGGGGTTTTTGCTTTTTTCAGTCTGTTTTTTTATGTTAATAGGTTTTCATGCCTCATTGGCGCAAAACGCAGTTTTTTACGGCACACCGGCGCAGGTTAAAAATTCGGAAAGACTGTCCAAACATTTCCGTTCTTACAGCCTTGTTCACCTCCCTTCCGAAACCATAAGCCGT
>NBMY01000040.1 GCA_002212985.1 Sphingobacteriales bacterium TSM_CSS | reverse complement strand
GTTGGCATATTTAACCGTTGAGTTGTTGAGATGCGAACGGCTTACCACTACATTGGTATAATTATTTTTTCCGAAATGGGTGTATTTTACGCCGGTGGTATAGTTCCACTGTTCGTTAACCGGCAGGTTGTTGAGCAGGTATTTTTGCAGGTTGGTTTCATTGGCATCTAAATTAAGTCTAAATTGGTCAATGGCGCCTATGCCCAGCACCTGCAGCGTATTTTTGGCGTTTATGGTATGTTTTACATTAAACTGAAAATCGTTATAGGTAGGCAAAAAGGGCAATTGCAGGGCTTTAAAGAGGAATTGCAGGTACGACCTTCGGGCAGAGAAGATAAAGCTTGTTTTTTTACCCATAGGTCCTTCCATGGTTAAGCCCACATCACTGGCACCCAAAGTGGCGGTAAAAAATAAACGGTCTTTGTTCGCATCGCGATAGGTAAAATCGAAAACCGAGCTGAGCGAGTTACCCCTGTTGGCAGGAAAGGCGCCCGAATAAAAATCTACTTCGCGAATAAAGTCCACGTTAATCATGCCCACCGGCCCGCCCGATGACCCTTGGGTGGCAAAGTGGTTAATAACCGGTATTTCTATGCCGTCAATATAAAATCGGTTTTCGCTTGGAGCGCCGCCGCGTATCAAAATGTCGTTTCTGAAAGAGGCAGTGCTGGCCACGCCGGGTAAAGACTGCACCACGCGCGAAATATCGCGGTTGCCGCCCGGGCTGCGTTTAATTTCATTTACCCCAATGCTGCGCAGCGAAACCGGCGCTTCTTCGGACTTGCTGAAAGGGTCGGCTTTTACCTCAACGGTTTTCAACTCTTCTACGGCTGCTTCCATGGCAATGTTAAGCGTAAGAGGGCGGGCGTTGCTTACCTGATTGTCGTAAAGCATGGCGGTTTTGTACCCCACATAAGAAACCTGCAGGTTATACAAACCCGGTTGCAGGTTTTGAAGCAGGTACATACCGTCAATATCGGTTGTGGCGCCGGTGCTGGTACCTTGTATAACCACATTGGCAAAAGGTATGGGTTCATTGGTAAGGGCATCATAAACCCGTCCTTTAATAAGCCCGGTTTGTGCTGTTGCAACGGCACTGAAAAACAGGCAGGTCAGAAGAAAGAAAGCTGCAAGACGAAACATAAAACTAAAGTTGTAATTAATTGTTGGCAAAAACAAAGGCATGTGTTGCCGTAAGGAGGTTGCACAAAGGCAAACAACAACATACATGGGTAAAAGTTTTGTGAGTGCCCTGTTTTAACGTCAAATAACTTGCAAACAAGTTATTTGACGCAGACAACCCCGCACAACAAGCCCTGATTATGCCGGCAACACCCGAACAAAAGCAGTTTTATTTCGGTTTAATAACGGTTGTGCATTATCTTTGCGCGTTTTTCGGTACTTCTTTATGTTTTAATTCCTAACCTGCATGAGCAATACAGCGGGCAGCGCCCCCAAAAGCACCGGCGGCAACGTTTTAGACTGGCAACTGTTTAAGCGGGTGTTGTCATTGGCAAAGCCCTATAAAGTGCAGTTCATGATTGCAACCCTGCTGGCGCTGGTCTTGGCAGGGTTAAGCCCGCTGCGTCCTTATCTGGTACAACAAACGGTTGATAACTATATTCTGACTGCCAACCAAGCCGGTTTAACCCGCATGGCCCTGCTGCTGGTTACCCTGTTGTTTGTGGAAAGTATTTGCCGTTACAGTTTCGGGTATTTAACCGCATGGCTGGGACAATCGGTTATTAAAAACCTTCGGGTAAGGGTGTTTGACCATATTCTTAATTTTCGCCTCCGCTATTTCGATACTACACCCATTGGCACTGCTACAACCAGAGCCATTAACGATGTGGAAACGGTTAATGATGTGTTTTCGGAAGGTATGATTACCATTATTGCCGATTTGTTTACCATTATTGTGGTGCTGGGCATTATGTTTTATACCGATTGGCCGCTTACGTTGGTTAGTTTAATTACCTTTCCGCTGCTAATTTATGCCACATACCTGTTTAAAGAAGGCATTAAAAAAACGTTTCAGGAAGTGCGCACACAGGTGGCACGCCTCAATGCTTTTTTGCAGGAACACATAACCGGCATGGGTGTGGTACAGATTTTTGCCGCCGAAGAACAGGAAATGCAAAAATTTATTGCCATAAACCGTCAGCAAACAAAGGCACATATAGGGTCAATCTGGTACTACTCTATATTTTTTCCGGTGGTTGAAATTATTATTGCAAGTGCATTGGGCTTAATGGTGTGGTACGGCGCCAATGCCGTTATTGGCGGACATACAACACTGGGAACGCTCATTGCCTTTATTTTGTACCTGAACATGCTGTTTTACCCCATGCGTATGTTAGCCGATAAATTTAACACGCTGCAAATGGGTATGGTAGCCTCTGACCGTGTATTTTCTATTATAGACCGAAATGACCGAATACCCGATAACGGAACCATAAACACCCGGTTTAAGGGCAATATTGCCTTTAAACAGGTATGGTTTGCCTATAACGACAAGGATTGGGTGCTGCGAAATGTAAACTTTGAACTGGAAGCCGGGCAAACCTTGGCCATTGTGGGCGCTACGGGTGCCGGCAAATCATCGGTTATAAATATTTTAAACCGATTTTACGATATTCAGCAGGGCAGCATAGAAATTGATGGCAAAGACATCAGGCAGTATGCGCTGAGCGCATTGCGCAACAATATTGGATTGGTCTTACAAGATGTGTTTTTGTTTTCGGGTACGGTATTTGAAAATATAACCCTCCGAAATCCTAATATTACCATGCAGCAGGTGGTAAACGCCGCCAAACTAATGGGTGCGCATGAGTTTATTGAAAAACTGCCTAATGGCTATTTCTACA
>NBMY01000054.1 GCA_002212985.1 Sphingobacteriales bacterium TSM_CSS | reverse complement strand
CCGGCAGTTGGTCTTTAAACAAAATATCACCTTCGGGGGTAATAATAATGTTGTCGTCTGTGGTAAAACTGCTTAATTCAGAATTAGCTGAACCTGTACTTTCAGGCATTGCTGCTTCCTTGTCGGTCATTGACGGTTCTTCATCGGCACCTGAAGCAATAATTGCCTGCGTGTTGTTAAAAATAATTTCGCCATTGGCAGTAATGGTAATATTATCGGCAATTTTAAAATTTTTGTCTTCAATACTACCATTTATTGGTTCGTACACTTCTGCAATGGTGGGCTGTACCTGATTTTTGAAAATAATTTCCCCGTCATCGGTAATAATGATGGTATCATCAATGGTAAAATTATCATCAGAAACCTGTCCGTTTTGGCTGCTTGAAGTGGCATCGTCCGTGGCATTTGCAACAACTTCGACTACCCCCACCCTAAGTTGCTGACCGGTAGCAATATGGTTACCCTTCAGGTTGTTCCATTTTCGCAGGTCATCAACAGTGCAGTTATTCAATTTGGCAATGGTAAGCAGGGCATCACCTTTTTTTACCTTGTAAAACTTATCCTGCATTGCTGTTTTGGCGGGTTTATCGGCGTCAGGGGTTGTGAATACTTCTTTGCTGTTTTCTGAAACACCAGTTTCAGTTGCGGCAACTGCCGATTCTGCTTCATATTGAACACCCGGCGTATCTGCCGCATCGTTTACCGCAGGCGGTGGTGCTACGGCAATTTTCTTTTTAACCGTTTTTACGCCTACTTTTAGTTTTTGCCCTTGTTTCAGGGCAGCGCTTTTAAGTTTGTTCCACTTTTTGAGTTGGGTAACCGTGCATTTGTACTTTGCCGCAATCGTGCTCAAATTGTCGCCGGTTTTTACCTTATACCAAACGTCGGTAAATTCTTTTTCGGCTATACCCGACGAGTTAATGAGGCTGGCAGAACCGGAGTAAATGAGATTTTGCTTTTGCCTGAAGGTCCAAATTTCGGTAACCGGCAGGCGCAGGCAATACGGTGTTTTGTTATCGGGCAATATGCGTTGTTTTAGTGCAGGGTTCATAAAGGCCAGTTTAGTGGCATCTAAATTTAACACACTGCTTACGGTGTTAAGATGCAAAGGGCCTTTTACCATCAGGGTATCGGAGCCGGTAAACAAATTGGCATAAGGGTGCGGAACAAGCCGAAGCGAATGGTCGAGGTAATAATGCATCCAATATACGCAGGCAATAAAGGCAGGCACGTAGTTACGGGTTTCGCGCGGAAGATAATCATACAGCAGCCAATAATTGCGAATTCCGCCCGAACGCCTGATGGCCTCATCTACCTTACCGGGACCGCAGTTATAAGCGGCAATTACCAGCAGCCAATCATCGTACTTATTGTACATGCTTTTAAGATACTTCACTGCTGCTTCGGTTGATTTATAAGGGTCGCGCCTTTCATCAACATAATTGTTTACCGTAAGCCGCAATCCTTTTGCGGTATTACTCATTAACTGCCACAAACCCGTGGCGCCGGCACGCGATACAGCAGTGGCGTCTAAGGCCGACTCGGTAACGGGTAAATACTTAAACTCAAGCGGCAAACCGTTGTTGCGAAGCGTTTTTTCAAAAATGGGAAAGTAAATATCGCTCAAACTCAGAATTTTTTCTGACAGGGCCGGAGTGCGGTTCGTATATAACTCAATATAAGAGCGAACGGTGGGATTGTAGTCGAGCGGAATGCAGGAAGAAATTTTAGCCAATTTGCTCTCGTAGTCTGTATTTCCGGGTGCAGCGGCAAAGTTGCCGGTCATTTGCAATACGCTTTCTTCTATTTCGCTAAGGTTTCCTAAATATGCCGGGTGTGCTTGCAAAAAAGAACAGCAAAACAATAGCAGAACCCCAAGAACTTTCTTGATTATATCCATAAAATGAGAATGAACTTTTGGTAAAGTCACTAATAAATTTGATTAGCGGGGCAAAGTTAGTAAATTAGTTCAATTTGTTACTACTTTTGGCTTGGGCGGCACTCCCAAGCTGCTGCCCATGAATTAGAAATGCATACAGTTAATTTATTTTTACCCTATTTAATCGCTTTTCTTGCAAAAGTCTGAAGGTATAAAACAATAAATTGCAATAATTAAATATGACTCAAATAAAATTTTAAGAATTTTAAAAAAAATTTGGCCGTTTAGGTCATTTTTGCGTATTTGCTTCGGTTTATCAACGTTAAAAATTTCCTTGTCAGTTTTCCTGCAGTTGTTTATCAATTTACCAATATATGCTACCTGAACCAGCTTCTCACCCTAAAGTTAAACGGTTTATAAACCGCCTGCTCAACCCTGTTTTGTTCAAACTTTTCTTACTTTACAAGCTTCCTTTGGCTTTTGTAGCCAGGTTAAAAATGGCAGAACTAAGTCCCGAAAGGGCTAAAGTGAGCATTCCTTATGGTTGGTTAACCCAAAATCCGTTTAAATCAACCTATTTTGCCGCTTTAAGTATGGCCGCCGAAATGTCAACCGGTGTACTGGGGTTAATGGCCTTGGAAACTGCCGGTGCGCCCGTTTCTTTCTTAGTGGTAGGGTTAAAAGCCGATTTTACCAAAAAAGCTACCGATGTTACCACTTTTACCTGCCAAAACGGGCCGCTTTTTTTTGATGCCGTTGCCAAAACTTTGTCCACCGGAGAGCCTGTATCGGTAGAGGCCTTATCTGTTGGCACCAATAAAGCCGGCGAAGAAGTAGCCCGTTTTACCATCACTTGGTCAATGAAGCGGAAAAAAAGCTGATGAACATGCCCGGCGCTGCTCCGCCTTTTCCGCAAAACCCCAAAGATGCCGTTGCGCTGCAACAGCAGTTGCGGAAACATCTGCAATTTACCCCGCTCGATCCTGAAAAAGTTCATTTGATTGCCGGCGCCGATATCTCGTTTAATAAATTTTCGCCCGAAATTTATGCCGGTATAGTAGTGCTTTCTTTTCCGCAATTGCAAATAGTAGAGCAGGCAACAGCCATTTCAAAGGCAGATTTTCCATACATTCCCGGATTACTTTCTTTCAGAGAAATTCCTGCCCTGTTAGAAGTTTGGGGACAGTTGCAAAGCAAACCCGATGTAGTAGTACTCGACGGGCATGGCTTTGCTCATCCGCGCCGAATGGGCATAGCCTCGCATTTCGGACTTGCAACCAGTTGCCCTTCTTTTGGTTGCGGAAAATCGGTATTGGTTGGCCGGCACACTGAACTTTTACCCGAAAAAGGTAGTTTTGCCTATATGACGCACAAAGGGGAGATAGTTGGGGCGGCCTTGCGCACAAAAACCGGGGTAAAGCCGGTTTATATTTCCGCCGGACACCTGATAACCCTGCCCGATGCCCTGAGAATTATACAAATGTGCTGCACCAAATACCGCATTCCCGAACCTACAAGGCAGGCGCATTTATTGGTTAACCGGCTGCGCATTGAATCGGCAAACCATATACCCCCCAAATAGCAGCTTTTATTGAGCAATTATCACCATACCTATCCGTTTGTTTTTAAACATCAGGGCGCTGCCATTGGCATTGCACCCATTTTGCCTCCCAATGATGTACAGGTGGCAAGGTTGTTGCCGTTTTTACCGCCCCATTTCCATGAACGCCGCAGAAATGAATGGCTTTGCAGCCGGATTTTGTTGGAAAAGGTTTCGGGAAAGGAGGCGCATAGCCTGCAATATACCCCCGAAGGCAAGCCTTTTTTTCCCGATGATGGTAAAATCGGTATCAGCCATTCAAGGCAATTTGCAGCGGTTATCTGGCATCCACAACTCGAGGTGGGCATAGATGTCGAAGAACTACGACCGCAGCTGTTTAAAATTAAGGAAAAATTCCTGTCTGCTACCGAACTTGCCATTCTTCACCCCGAAGACTTGCACACCCTTACTGCATTTTGGTGTGCCAAGGAAGCCTTGTATAAATGGTATGGACTAAAAGAGTTGCAGTTTAACCAACACATTGTATTGCAAAACGTGCAATTAACCTGCCCGGAACAAGCCCCTATAAGTGGCTTTATAGATGCAGTGGTTAAAAAAAACAGTATCGCGCTTCGGGCTGCGGTGCAGGTAACACAGTTTCAAAATACCATATTGGCATATGTAATTGCTAACGGGCAAGTTTAGCTTGCTTTTTAAACCGGACAAGTTATAGTTCCATGAGCTGTTTTCATTTTTATCTGCGATCTTTTCAAGATTTTTCTGATTAGTAAAAAGTTTTCTGTTTTTTATAAAAATTTTCTAAAAATTTCTCTGTTTTCCTTATTTTGTAGCAATTATGCTGCAAGCAGGCATTCTTGCGGTTGAATTTTAAAATAAGTTAAACAGATTTTGCTATGTATTGCCGGCATGTATTGTTCTATCTCCCATTTATTTTCATACAAACACTGTTCGCCCAGCCTTCGGTTAACCTTATACCGTTTTCGGGTGGTTATACAAGGCCGGTTGCCATTGAAAACTGTGGCGATTCCAGACTGTTTATTGTACAGCAAAATGGCATTATTTACATTTGCGATTCGTTGGGCAACAAGCAGGGCACCCCTTTTTTAGATTTAAGCAGTACAGTATCGCAATCGGGCAATGAACGCGGGTTGCTTGGGCTGGCTTTTCACCCCAATTATGCAGCTAACGGTTACTTTTACGTGAACTATACAGCAGAATCTAACGGCAACACATATATATGCCGTTTTACCCGAAATGCAGTGAACCCCAACATAGCCGACCCCGGCAGCGAGTTGCTGCTACTAACCATAGCACAACCTTACAGCAATCATAACGGCGGCAATCTGGAATTTGGTTCCGATGGCTATTTATATATAGGTATGGGCGACGGCGGAAGCGGCGGCGACCCGCAAGGTAATGCACAAAACAAACTGTCGTTGCTGGGAAAAATGCTGCGTATTGACGTAAACAATGGTAGCAACTATGCCATACCGCCCACCAATCCTTTTATTGGCAATACCCAATATGCCCCCGAAATTTGGTCGCTTGGGCTGCGCAACCCCTGGCGTTTTAGCTTTGACCCGCTAACCGGCAATATGTGGATTGGCGATGTGGGGCAAGACAACTGGGAAGAAGTTGATTTTGAGCCTGCCAATACCGGCGGTATTAACTATGGTTGGAACTGTTACGAAGCCAACAACTCCTATGGTGGTGTATGTCCGCCGGGGGCTGCTTACACGTTTCCGGTTTTTTCTTATGCCAGCAGTATGCCGCCTTCGGGTAATGGTTGCTCGGTAACGGGCGGTTTGGTTTACCGCGGGGTTCAATTTGCAGATATGTACGGATATTACCTTTTTGCCGATTACTGTTCTGGAATGTTTTTTGCTGCCAATGCCGATGCCCCTGCCAGCCCGCCCTTTACTTTCACCCAAATAAAAGATACGGTAAACTACCAGTTCAGCGCCTTCGGAACCGATTACCGCGGTGAAATGTATGTTGCAGCACTTGCATCGGGCAATATCTACCAGATTAGGTCTGTTAATTGCGCACCTACTGCCCGCATTACCAACATCAACGTACCCAACAACCTTTGCGAAGGAGATGTATATACGCTTGAGGCATTAACCGGCAGCGGCTTTACCTACCAATGGCAGCTAAACGGCACCGATATTGAAGGCGCTGCCAATGCTGCCTACAACGCTACCCAAACGGGAGTTTATACGGTAAAAGTGGGTAAAACAAGTAATGCGCTTTGCAGTTCAGTGTCGGCAGGGGTAAGTCTTACCTTTAAAACTACACCTACCCCGCAAATAAGCGGCGAAACCGTTGTTTGCGACGATAACACCACAGAATATACTTATTCGGTTGCGTTTGTACCGGGCTTTCTCTACAACTGGAGCATTGTAACGGGTAGCGGCAACATTGTATCGGGGCAAAACACCAATTCCGTAAGTGTAGTTTGGCTGGGTGGAACGGCAGGCAGCATACAGGTGAGCGTTGTTAATCCTTAACCTGCCAGCCTTCGGCAACAATGCGCTTTAGGCAGTTTTGGTATTGGTAAGGGCAAAATGTGCCCAGCCAGCCAGTAAAAACTCAAGGGCTGCAAAGAGGTAAAGGGGAGTTTCGCCAAAACCAAACGCCACGAGGCCTGCCAATGTTATACAAAATGCATAGCGTCCCCACACGGTTGCCCAAAAAAAAGTGGTGTTTTGCTGCCGAAGCATGGTATAATAATAAAAGGTAAGCACCAGTGCCAAAGCGCCTACAACCCGTACCCAGACATCGGTAGCGGGGGAAATACTAAAAATCCCAAGCAGCAGGTTAGGAAAAAACAACAGGCCAACACCCATGCCCAACATGTAAATGAGTTGAGCATAAATTGCACTTGAAACATTTTTCATACATTACAGCATTTTGGTGATAGAAACTCTGCAATGTAAGCATAAAAGCGCTTTTGCTGGAATTTACCCCTAATTTCAGACAAATAATTTCTGAAAAATCCAGTAAAAGCCGCCTGCCAGCAAAATGGTTACGGGCAGGGTAAGCACCCATGCAAGCGCTATGTTTATAACGGTAGCCGATTGCAGGTTTTTAACTCCCTTAGTAGCCACCATGCTGCCGGCAACCCCCGATGACAATACATGCGTAGTGCTAACGGGCAACCCCAAACCGGTACTTAAACCAATAGTGCTTGCGGCAATTAACTCGGCAGTAGCGCCTTCTGCGTAGGTCATGTGGCGTTTGCCAATTTTTTCGCCAATGGTAATAACAATTCGCTTCCAGCCTACCATGGTGCCCAAGCCAAGACAGAGTGCAATGACCATAATGACCCAGGTAGGGGCAAAATCGGTGTAAGATTTCAACTTTTTCAACTCGCCATCAATAGATTTTTGGGTTTTAGAGTCTATTTCGGCATGAAGCGTACCCATTTTTTTTACAAATCGCTGCAAATCTCTGCGAAGGGTATATTTGATTTTTGCGTCGGCAGTTTCTTTGTAATGTTGCAAGTCGGCTTTCAGTTCAGCAATAATGGGTGCTACTTCTGCACCGCTTTTTCCCAAAGCGTTTTCAATATTCACCAGCGTTTGTATGCAATCATCGGGTGTAAACTGTGGAGCAAGGGCAAATTTCATAGGCACAAAAGTAAGCAATACAATCATCATCAGCCCCACGCCTTTTTGTCCGTCGTTTGAGCCATGAAAAAAGCTTACCAAAGTACAGGTCGTTACCAAAATAGCCCTTATCCAAAGAGGCGGCCGGTGGCCTGGTTCTGGTTCATTGAAAATATGTGCGCGATACCCTTTGTTTAGCACCTGTCTCAACACAAACATTAACCCAATGGCAGCGGTAAAACCAAAAAGCGGCGATACAAGCAAGGATAACCCAATATCTTTTGCCTTATCCCAATTAACCCCACTACCGCCATGTAGAAAGTAAAAAACCAATCCAACACCTAACAGAGAGCCAATCATGGTATGCGAACTGGAGCAGGGAATGCCAAAATACCAGGTGCCAAGGTTCCACAAAATGGCAGCCAGCATAAGTGCCATTACGATGCACACATTTTCGTTAAAAGATTGCAGCATCATATCTGTTAAGGGCAGCAACTTCATAATGCCGAGCGCTACTCCGATACCTCCTACATAAACACCCAAAAAATTCCACAATCCCGACCAGACTACAGCCCACTGCGGTTTAAGTGTTCCGGTATAAATAACCGTAGCAACCGCATTAGCAGTATCGTGAAAACCATTAATAAATTCAAAAATGCAAACCGAAGCAATACATACAATAAGCAGAAAAAGCGCCATGCCTTCCAATCCAAATTCCGGCATAATTTTCAGAGATTAGTAGTTGTTGCTGAAAAATAATAGCAAATGTATTGCAAATTTGCAACGCTCAATATCAAGGCAATGTTAAGTAATTGTTAACATTTTATGAAGATGAGGCATTTTTTGCAACGGCAACCCTAAACGATAGGTGCAAGGTCATAATTACCTTTTGGTCTTCGGGTAAAACAAAGAGATCAAACTTGCCTTTAAAGGTTCGGGCAAGTTCAGAAAGATCTTCTTCCATTTTTTCAGACAACCGGGCAATTTCCTGTTCGGTTAAAGGATTTATATTGTTGGTAAGAATAAATTCAAGTTTACAAAAAGCGGGTTTGAGTTCCTGCAAAGAAACAGAAAGGCTACTTAAAGTGCTTCCCCAGTCAAACAGGGCATATTCAAAAAAGTTATGAAACAGTTGTGCCAGTCTTGGTTTATTGACCAAAACTGATTGAGGCAACCCGGGTTTAAAATTGAGGTAAACCGGGCTTACTTTGGTGCGTTGCCCGTAATTAAAAATTTTGAGTACATTCCACAACAGATCCTGCAGGTTGATTTCGGTTCTGTCGGGGGGTATGAGCAGCAAATCAAGCTGCATAGGACGGCTTTGGGTAAGCTGGTCGTCTATGCTGGAAACAGCGCTTTCCATAGATGCCAGGTAGTTGTATTCTTGTTTTGTATCAGCGGATTCTTTCAGTTTATTGGCAAGGGCCATAATTCTGTTGAGCGGCGCTTCAATTTCGGCGGTTATGGTGGTGTTCAGGTTGCGCCTTATGTGCCGCAGGTTATTGAGCAGGGTAATATCTTTCTGAAGCGTCAGAATTTCGTTGTCAATTTTTAGTTTTTGTGCTTCAATAATTGTTTCATTTCGTTCCTGTTGTACTAAAAACAAATAATTATACTGCTCGGTAAGGTCATGCAAAATCCACAGGTAGGCGTTTTGATTATGGTGGTAAACCATGGAAAAGTGAAAATCGCAAATAAAGAATTGATCATCAAAAGGAAATTCCACTCTGGGCAATACCAGTTTGTCATTTTTTCCGGCAGCAAAAGAAGACAGGTTGCCTTTTACACTTTCCAACACAGGAAACAGTTCAAACAAATTGGCGTTTGGGTGTTTGCTTACCGATATAAGCGTGTCGCAACTTTCCAACAATTGACCGCCGGCATTGAAAATAATAGCCTGTACCTGCCTGAAACAAAATGCGGTCTTGTAATCATTGAGATTCATTGACCAGTTTTTGAGCTAAGTGAGTAAATACGTTTTCTACATTAGTACCTTCTTTGGCGCTTGTATAAAAATCTACCGAAACGGGTATAATTTGCTTCACCTCTTCCAATGTTACAACATCGAGCAAGTCAATTTTATTGCCCACCACCACCACCGGCACATCTTTCAGTTTAGCAGTAAGATAGGCAATGTCATCGGTAATTTGAGAAAAACCCGATGGTCTGGAAATGTCAAATACATAAATTACCCCACCACTGCCCAGAAAATACGTTTCGGGCACTCTTGCCTGGTTTTGCTCGCCGCCAATGTCCCAAATCATCATATTCACAATGCAATTATCTAATTCAACGGTTTTGCGGTCAATTTTTACACCCAATGTTGTTTTATACTCGGCCGAAAAACTTTGATAAACAAAGCGGCTGATGAGCGATGTTTTTCCGACCGAAAAAGAGCCGGTTAATATAACTTTTTTTGTTATGCTTTTCATATAGATTGGTTGATTGTTCCGCCCCTTCTACCCACAAAGAAAAACAGGCAGATTAAGTTAAATCAAAATCTTCAAAGATTTCTCTCAGGTGGCGCGAAACTCCATTAAACAGGCTGTCATCAATTTCGGTAATGGCGGTTGGCACATTTTTACTGCTGAAATCGGAAAGGGCGAGGTACAGTTTTTCATTAACCGCCGTATCTGCAATTCCCGAAACTACCGTTGCAGTATAATGCTTGTAAAAGTTGTGAAGGAATATGCGCTGGTTTTCATGGTCTATGGTTTGCAGGTTGCCCGAATCTTTTTTAAAAGCGTCGCTCACAAAGTTTTGAATGGCTGTAAGCATGGCAGCAATTAAATCGGGGTCGGTGGTATTGCTTCGAGAATAATAGCCCAAAAGCAGCCCAGAATTGGTTTGTATCACAAACACCTCTTCAATTTGTGTGGGCATGGCAGCTTTTACACTTTTAGCGGCCATGCTTTCGCCGGTAATAAAGGTGGTCAAAGCCTGTTTCCACCATTTCCATGAAAAGGTATTGCCAATTCCCTTCTGCACATTTTCAAGAAAAATGTCGAACTGGTAACGTACATAGCGCTGCACCAGTTTACCAATAATAGGGTATAGCACCTCAATAAACTCATCGCGTGAGGCTTCCAGTTCTTCCTTTACGGTTTCTTTAACCTCATATCCAAACTCCTGCTGAAAATTTTTTTTGAGTTGCTGTACCCGCATATTGATGAGCGGCGACACTTTCGATTCAAACTGCGAGGGGTTGTTAATGCTATCAACAGCAGTAAACACCCCGCCTTTTATCTCGGTCACGTCGCGCGAGAGGTGCTCTACATCGAGGCGCAGGTTATGCAAATGGGAAACCAAATCCTGCAACTGTTTGCGTTCATCTTGCAATAAGATGGATTGCAGTTTGTCGAGCAGGTATTTATCTACCACATCTTCCTGTCGGCCGGTGTTAGCTATGTTGTTTTGATAAGACAAGGGCTAAAAAATTTTAGTTTACAAGGCAATGTGCGAACCGATGTCGGTTAATAATTTCCCCATTTGCCGGCGGTCGAGTTTATCGTCTTCCAGTTTGCGAATAGCGGCCAGCAATTCTTCGTGGTTTTTTTGCATTTGTAACATCATGCGCCGTTCAAGGTCTGCAATGGTTTGCATTACCTGTTCATTGGTCATGCGGGCATTGGCTTCCATTTCTGCGCGGTTGTCGGCAATAAATTTGCGAACCCGGTTAAATTCTTCCTCATATACTTTCATGTTTTGTCCGAAAAGTATATTCCGAATAGCATCAATCTGAGTTTGCTGGCCTTGTTCCATCATGTTTGTTAATTCGTCTGACATTGGTAGTTTTTTAAATGCTTCACAAAAAAAATTTCCCTTTTCTTACAGCAAATTTCATACCATCAAAATGTGAATTGCCATGTAAGAAAGCAATATACACATTCCCTCAGATTTTAGGTAATCTTTGGGTAAAATATTTGAAGTTCAGCCCGGGAAAATGGACTTACAAACCGGAAACATCGGTTTATATACCCGATGCAGGCTACTTTTTCTCAATCACCGGCTCGTCTTTGTGCAGTTTAATGGTTCGGGTAACCGAGTTATAGGGCCCCGGTACTACATTGCCATCTTTATCTATCAGTTGAAGTGAAATGGTCGTTTCGCCTTCGGGCAAGCCTTCTATAAAATAAGGCTGCCATTTGGTAAGGGTGAAGGAAGAATTGTTAATTTTTGCCAGCACTCTCTTCCCTTCGGGTGTTAGGGTACAGTTAAGAAGGTAAAAATCGAGCAATATTTTTTTAATGTTGGCTTCACCAATATACTCTCCTTTGGGGCGGCTGTAAAAAAGGTGCTCGGCGTTTACATCAAAATCGGGTTTGGTTTTGGGTTTTCCTACCGTAAAAGTGCTGATGGTAGCTGCTTCTTTATGCTTTAAACTCTCGTGATAAGAGCGCGACAAGAAACTGAGCAGCACATAATTACCTTCGGGAAGGCCTTTTGTAAATTCACTTTCGTAATAAGCAAGGTAAGGCTCGTTGTTAAGAATAATATGAAGATGTTGTCCCTTATCGGAGTTGGCGCACATTTTTTGCCCTGCATCGGGTGTTTGGCTTCCGAGTTGGTAATTTTCCACATCAAAGTCAAATTTTACGGTGGTATCTTTCAACATAGCCTTATCGGCGGGCGCTTTCAGCACCAGGCGGGCGTCGGCAAATTCGGGCGAGTTGGTAACGGGTGTCAGGGTAATGCCGTTGTTGGTCATAGCATCGGGATTGGCAGCGGCCGGTTGTTCCGTTTGTTCGGTACCGTTTTTACCGGCTGCTGCGTTCTCTTCGGTTTTACCCGATGGCTGGCAAGCCCAAAAAGTGATACTCAAGAACGCTAAAAGGGCAAAAAAGTAATTCGTTTTCATTTTTTCGGGTATTTTGATGTTGTATTATTAAATTACAGCGACCGGAGCAAAACTACCGTTTTATAAACAGTAACCGCAAAATTAACCAAAAAAAGTATGGCAATGCAAATTTACCAAAAGAAATAGCCATTGCCAATTAATTTTGCCGATGCGGAACGGTTCATATAAATTAGCCCGAAAAACCCTACTTTTGCGCCATGAAACGCACCATTATTATTGGCTCACGAGGAAGCGACCTTGCGTTATGGCAGGCAAGGTTTACCCAACAACAGCTGGCAACGCAGGGCATTGAATCTGAAATAAAAATTATAAAAACCCGCGGCGATGTAATTCAGCACCTCAGCTTTGACAAAATGGAGGGAAAGGGGTTTTTTACCAAAGAAATTGAAGATGCCTTGCTAAACGGCAATATTGATTTGGCGGTGCATTCATTTAAAGACCTTCCTACCCAAGCCGTGAGCGGATTGCTGATTGCCGCCTGCTCTTACCGCGAAACGCCTTTTGATACCATACTCATAAACCCCAATGCTGCCGATGCGGCTTTACCGCTGAATCTTAAACGCAATGCCACTGTTGGCACCTCGGCGGCACGCCGAAAGGCTCAATTAAGGGCGTTGCGGCCCGATTTGCAGTTGACAGATATTCGGGGCAATGTGCCTACCCGTGTGGCTAAAGCTCTTAACGAACTGGACGCGGTTGTACTGGCTTCGGCAGGACTTGAACGGCTGAAACTCGATTTATCGGCATTTCACCGCCTGCAGTTTACGCCCCAACAAATGGTACCGGCACCGGCACAGGGTGTTTTGGCTTACCAGATACGACAGTCGGATACCGAACTTTACCCGTTTATATATGCCCTCAACCACCCCGATGTATCGGCTTTGGCGGGTATTGAGCGCAGCATTATGCAGCAATTAGGCGGCGGATGCCAGCAGCCCGTTGGGGTATATTGCACAAAAGCCAATAACCATTTCCACTTATGGGTGTCATGGGCCAATACCGAACACGATTTTCCGAAACGCCTTTTCCTGAAAAGCAGCAACAAACAAGGGTTGGTAAAAACAGCAGTATCGGTATTAAAACAAACCGATGCCAAAAGGGTATTCCTCTCGCGCGAGGCATCTGCCGACTCTTACTTTTACCGGGCAATGGCACAGCGTAACTACCAACTTTATGCCCAGTCTTTAATAGACTTTGAAGCGGTACCTTTTGAACTGCCTACCCCGTTTGACTGGATTTTCTTTAGCAGCAAAAATGCGGTGCATTATTTCTTTGCCGCCAACCCCAAACTGCCGCCGGCGGTAAAAATTGCAGCATTGGGGTCAGGTACGGCAAGCGCAGTGCGGCAATACGGCAAAACGGCTGATTTTGAAGGGTCCAATGCCAACCCACAAGAGGTAGCAGCCCTGTTTGCCGAAATTGCAAAAAATCAAACAGTGGTGTTTCCGCAGGCAGCGCATTCTTTGCAAACCATACAGCAGGTGCTGAAAAACCAACTAATTGTCATTAATCTGGTTGTTTACCAAAACACGCCCGCACAACAGTTTACCGTTCCGCCTGCCGATATTTTGGTGTTTACCAGCCCCCTGAACGTAACAGCCTACTGCAGCCGCTACGCAATACTGCCAACCCAAAAAGTAATAGCAATTGGCCATACAACGGCCGCCGAATTGGAAAAACACCAATGTAGCCACTACATTCTTCCTTATATGCCCGATGAAATTTCGCTGGCAGATGTTTGCTGGTAACAGCAAAAAAGACAGGCAGAGGAATTTTTCGGACGCCGGCAGATAAACAGTTTTACTTTTGGTCGCTGTCAACGGTTGTATCCATGCCGGGGTTGCCAAAATCAATCATTTGGCCGCCGTAATCGGCATCTTTAAATTTATCGAGCAGTTCTTTGCTTACTTTTTGCTTTCCGCAATCGGTACAATCAACGCTTTCTTTTATTTCGGTACCACCGGGCAACACAACGGCAGTGTTTTTACAACGCCGGCTCACTACAAATATAACATTTTCATCGCTGCTGGACAGGCTTATCACAATATAGCCCATGGTTTGCAGGCGGTCAACCAATTGTTGCGGGAAAAAAACCTCCTCGCCATTTACCGTTCTGCGGGCAATTACTTTCACCTGTTTATCTAAGGCATCGGTAGAACAGGAAAGCATACCCGGCTGTTCCATAAAAAATTTCTCTAATTTCAGGGCATCAAGTTCGGTAAACTCCACTAAGTTTTTGTTTGTGGTTAATTTTTTAAACCGGTAAGTTGCCAGACGCACCGGAACGGGGGTGTCTTCCTGAAAATTTTTTACGTCTTCACTTTCAACATAGCGTTTTCCGCTGCTATTCTCCTGCCCGTAAGCAAATACAGACAAAAGCAGGCACATCATCAGCACGGGTAAATTTGATTTCATAATGTTACTTTTAAAAGTTGAGATACGTCTCCAACAGGGTTCATACAGCCTTTAACAAACGCGCCAGCCGCTGTTCTCTGTACAATGCGCCAAACAATGTACCAAATTACAGGCAATAATTTACTTCTCCAAATAAAAGTAAAAACAATTTAAAAACTTGACTGTATTTGCAGTTTTTTAACATTTGCCCCTTTGAGCTCACCCGGCTAAGTTAATGAAAACAAACGCCGCAAACATTCATCAAAATACTCTAAATCCATGGCATTCCAACACCTGTAACCGCAGCAGGCAGCAGGTACAGATAAAATTACTTTTGAAAAATTCAAAATCGGGTTTACTTTTGCATCATGAATCAAGAAAAAAACACAGGGCAAAAACGCCGTTCTTCGGGCAGCAGGTTATTGTTGGTTCCGGTTGTCATCTTGGCAGCATTGGCTGTTTATGCAATATGGAAATCGGGTGAAAGTAATGAAGAGAAGCAGTATGCCTTTTACCGCCATATTGCCGACAGCCTGTACGAACACAAAGCCTACGAAGATGCCATTAAATTTTACGAGTCGGCGCTTACCTACATGCCCAACGACCGGTACGCCACAGAACAGCTAAAATCTGCCAGGGCCAATGTGCATATTGTTTTTATAAACACTTTTGGCGGTATTGATACCGACGAAGGAACCGGCCTTGCCGCAACCGATGATGGCGGCTACCTGCTGGCCGGAAACACCCGCAATTTGGGCTGGATTTTAAAAACCGATGCACATGGCCAACTGGAACGCCGCGAAGCGGATGGAAATGCTGAAATAAACCGCATTAACAATTTAGTACCCTGCTACGATGGTAATTTTTTGGCAATAGGCGCCACACACGAAAAAGGTAAAAATAATATATGGCTGCTTAAATTAACACAGCAAGGCAGAGTTGACTGGGAGCAAACCTGGAATGCCGACTCATTGGGCAGCAGCGGTTTGTCTGTTGTTCAGGCTACAGATAGCAGCTTTTGGGTTTCCGGGTATTTACAGCAACCCGATACCTCCAAAACCGATGCACTTTTGGTACATTTTACCAACCTCGGGCAACCGTTACAGCACTTCAACTTGGGCACCGAAGGGTTTGATGCTGCCACCTCGGTGGCAATGTTGAACGACTCTTTACTGGTAGTAGCAGGCTACCGGCAGGAAGCTCCCGATATGCCTACCACCAACGGATGGGTGGCAGTAATAGATACTGCAGGCACTTTTATCTGGCAACAATTGGCCGGCGGCAACCGCAATGATGTGTTTAGCGCTATTGCCGTTGTGCCCGGCACCCATATAACCTTAGCCGGACATACCCAATCTTACGGAAATGGCAGCGCCGATGCTTGGCTAGTACAATATCAACCCAACGGACGCCTTGCCTGGAGCAAAGTGTTTGAAGGTAACGGCAACGATATGTTGAAATCTTTGGTTGCACTGCCCGATAACAGTTTTGCTGCTGCCGGTTATACCACCTCCTACGGACATGGCGGTAAAGATGCATGGCTGCTAAAAATAAACCGCAACGGCAGTTTGGCCTGGAAAAAAGAAATTGGCGAGCCTGAAGATGACCTGGCCAATGCCATTATTGCCACACCCGATGGCGGCTTCGCCTTATGCGGCATGTTCACCAAAGTTCAAAATCCCGATTTTTGCATCATTAAAACCGATGTGAACGGCAATACCGATACCGAAGAAAAATAACCCCCGAAACACTTAAACTAAAAAGCTGAATAAATTGTAATTATCGTTTACCACAATGTATTCGTAGTTGTTGGCTCCCATGCGTTCTATGAGCGGGGCGTAATCCTCCTTGTGCTTCAGCTCTATTCCCACCATGGCGGGGCCGCTGTTGCGGTTGTGCTTTTTAGTGTACTCAAAATCGGTTATTTCATCATCGGCGCCCAGCACTTTATCCAGAAAATCGCGCAGAGCGCCGGCACGTTGCGGAAACTTGATGATAAAGTAATGCTTTAACCCTTCGTAAATGAGCGAACGGTCTTTTATTTCGGGCATTCGTTCAATATCATTATTTCCGCCGCTTACAATACATACAACGTTTTTACCCTTTATTTCGGAACGGTAAAAATCCAAGGCAGCAATAGATAATGCGCCGGCGGGTTCCACCACAATGGCATCATCATTATAAAGGCTTAATATAAAGGTACAAATTTTACCTTCGGGCACCAATACCAGGTCGTCTAAAATTTGCCTGCAAATTTCCAGCGGCAGTTCGCCTACTTTTCGCACCGCTGCTCCATCAACAAAGGTATCTATAGTATCAAGCATTACCACTTGCCCCTGTTCCAAAGCGCGTTTCATGGCCGGAGCGCCTGCCGGTTCGGCTCCAATAATTTGGGTATCGGGGCTAAGGCGTTTAACATAACTGCCTACACCGGCGCTCAAACCACCGCCGCCTACCGGAATAAATAAAAAATCGACATGTCCTTTAAATTGTTTGAGTATTTCTACGCCTACCGTTCCCTGTCCTTCTACAATAAGCGGGTGGTCAAAGGGCGGTACCAATACCTTACCGCTTTTCTCGCTGTAGCTTCTTGCCTCGGCAAAAGCGGCATCATAAGTATCGCCGCACAATACTACTTCCACATATTTTTTACCCAGCAATTGCACACGTTTAATTTTTTGCTGCGGCGTAGTGGTAGGCATGTAAATTTTGCCGTTAATGCCCAGCAACTGGCAACTGTAGGCCACCCCCTGCGCATGGTTGCCTGCGCTGGCGCAAACAATGCCTTTTTTTGCCTGTTCTTTTGGCAATTGCGACATAAGGTTATAAGCGCCCCGTATTTTATAGGAGCGCACCACCTGTAAATCTTCGCGTTTAAGATAAATGTTGGCCTCGTATTTTTCAGACAGGGTGCGGTTAAACTGCACAGGGGTTTCGGCAGCAATGCTGTTGAGCCGGTAGCTGGCCCGAATAATATTTTCAACCTGAATGGCTGTTTCTATGGAAAGGAGCATAAACCAGTATTGTTTTGAACCCGAAAAGTACATAAAATATCGCAATTCTACGCTGTTGCAATTGCAAAAGATTGTTACTTTTATTGAAAGCGGTTAACCCCTGCTTAATTCTGCCATTATAACAAAACAGCCGGCTAAGTTTTTCTTAACCGGCTGCTGTTATAGAAGGAGGATATTTTTCTGTGGCTATACAGAGTTTTCGGGTTATTTACCTTTATCAACCTCTTCGTACTCCACATCTTGTACACCATCGGTTCCCGCACCGGCATTGCCTTTGCCGTCGGGACCGGCGCCTTGCTGTTGCTGCTGTTGTTGCGCCTGATACAATTCTGACGAGGCTGCATTCCATGCATTATTTAAGGCGGTGGTGGCACTGTCAATGGCATGAACATCTTGCGCTTTGTGGGCTGTACGAAGTTGTTCCAAAGCGGTTTCAATGTTTTGGCGGTTATTGGCAGAAAGTTTGTCGCCAAATTCTTTGAGTTGCTTTTCCGATTGGAATATTAACGCATCGGCATGGTTCACTTTTTCAACCTTTTCACGCTCGGCTTTATCGGCTTCTTCATTGGCTTTGGCCTCGTTTTTCATGCGTTCAATTTCATCTTTCGATAAGCCGGTTGAAGCCTCAATGCGTATGCTTTGCTCCTTGCCGGTGCCCTTGTCTTTTGCCGAAACGCTCATTATACCGTTGGCATCAATATCAAAAGTTACCTCAATTTGCGGAATGCCGCGTGATGCGGGCGGAATGCCGTCTAAAATAAAGCGCCCGATGGTTCGGTTATGATGCGCCATGGCACGCTCGCCCTGAAGGATATGAATTTCTACCGATGGCTGGTTATCGGCTGCTGTAGAAAAAACTTCCGATTTTCGGGTAGGAATGGTGGTATTGGCATCGATGAGTTTGGTAAATACGCCGCCCAATGTTTCAATACCTACCGACAGCGGCGTTACATCTAACAGCAACACATCTTTTACCTCGCCACTTAACACACCGCCCTGAATGGCTGCTCCTACGGCTACTACTTCATCGGGGTTAACACCTTTGCTGGGTTTTTTGCCGAAGAATTTTTCAACAGCTTCCTGAATTTTAGGAATTCGGGTAGAGCCGCCTACCAAAATAACCTCGTCAATATCGGCATTGGTATAGCCGGCATCGCGCATGGCGGCGCGGCAGGGTTCAATGGTGCGTTGTACCAGATCGTCAACCAATTGTTCAAATTTGGCACGGCTGAGTTTGCGCACGAGGTGTTTGGGCATACCGTCAACGGCGGTAATGTAAGGCAGGTTAATTTCGGTTTCCATGCTGCCCGAAAGCTCAATTTTTGCTTTTTCGGCTGCTTCTTTCAGGCGTTGCAGCGCCATAGGATCTTTGCGAAGGTCTATGTTTTCATCGGCTTTAAATTCGGCGGCTAACCATTCTATAATGCGCTGGTCAAAGTCATCGCCGCCAAGGTGCGTATCGCCGTTGGTAGATTTTACCTCAAACACGCCATCGCCCAATTCCAGAATAGAAATATCAAACGTGCCGCCGCCAAGGTCGTACACGGCAATTTTCTGGTCTTTGTTGCGTTTGTCCAAACCATAAGCCAAGGCTGCGGCGGTAGGCTCGTTAATAATACGCAAAACTTTAAGTCCGGCAATTTCACCTGCTTCTTTGGTGGCCTGGCGCTGCGAGTCGTTAAAATATGCCGGAACGGTAATAACGGCTTCGGTTACTTCGTGGCCAAGGTAATCTTCGGCGGTTTTTTTCATTTTCTGCAACACCATAGCCGATATTTCCTGCGGAGAATACAAGCGTCCGTCAATATCAACCTTAATGGTGCTATTGTCGCCGCGTACAACTTTGTAGGTAGTGCGCTCAATTTCGCTTTTCATCTCCTCAAAACGGCAACCCATAAATCGTTTAATGGACATAATGGTGTTTCGCGGGTTGGTAATTGCCTGTCGTTTGGCAGAATCGCCCACACGGCGCTCGCCGTTTTGCAAAAAGGCAATTACCGATGGGGTGGTACGTTTACCCTCGCTGTTGGTAATTACGGTTGGCTCGCTGCCTTCCATTACTGCCACGCAGGAGTTGGTGGTACCCAAGTCAATGCCTATAATCTTTTTCATGTTGATTAAATGCTTATTTTATAGTAGTTAAATTAATTTCAAACAGTTGCTACAATTGCTTTTCAATCTTTGTGCCAACTGGTTTTGCAGCGTAAATTGGCATAAAACAGGCCAATTTTGCTCCTTTCTTGTCATAGGAAAATATTGAGAGCCAGACATTTTGTCAGCAAATAATGCACGCCCGCCCCGAACAGGACATTTTGGCAAAAACCATAAATGATTCTTACGGACAGAATTTATTGAATTGCCATTTTTGTCAACAGTATTACTCGGTATAATTACTTTTTTGCCCAGATATGAGCCGGTGCACCGGCACCGGTTTCCAAAACGGAAGGGTAATAATTTTGCGTTTATTATTCCTTTTTACTACTTGTTTTAAGGCTTTTTGGGGGTTAATGCCTTGCAATAGCGAAACCAGCAGGTTTACCGTTTTGGGGCGGTCTGTCAGGCGGGCGGTAATATCGTCCCAATGTACGGGTACAATTACATCGGGGTTAAGTGCATCGGTTACCTCGTGCTGATAGTCGTTGTTATAGGTATCGTCCATCAGTTCCAATCCGCCAATACCCCAAAAAAGCAGGTTAGCCCGGTAGCCGCTTAATGCTCCTTTTGCAAAACCGGCGCTGCCCTGCACTGCCATTTTAAGGGTGTCGTAGTCTATTAACAAGGTATAGGTATCGCCTTCTTTGTAATCTTCCATGTTGGCCGGCGGAATGAGCGGGTTGTTTATGCTGTTGTTGAGCAATTGTTTCCGAAGCCGTGCATTGGGGTACGGCCAATGGTTATTTTTGATAAAAGTAAGTTTGAAATTACCAATTTGCAGGGGTTGGTTCAGTGGAGGAACAAGAAGCGCCGAATCGGGCAAATTACATCCTCTGCCAATATTTGCCGTAGAAGTTGACCCTATGAGCTTTGCCCCTGTAAACCGCGCTACAAGCGGCGCATCCATAGCATGATCGAAATGCGAGTGCAGTGCTACCACCGCATTGAGTTGCCCGATGCCGGCTTTGTTCAGGCATCGGGTAATTTCGGCACTATCGGGGGCAATTTTACCAAAAAGCAGTTGAAACATGCCGGGGCGGGTAAAAAATCCATCGGTTAAAATGGCCGTTTCACCATCGGAAAATAATAGAGTGGTGTTTCCCAAAAACTGCACCCAAATTTCACCCATGCGGGCTGTTGGCGTTTCTACAGCAAGGTATTGGGTAAACAATTTTTCGGAAGTACGGCAGGAAACCAGTAACAACATTGCTGCTACAAGCCCAGCGGCAAAATATAACATAACTTTGTACATGAAAATTAACCTTTTAGTTTACCAGTAATACAACACAAATGTAAACTTAATGCCAGAATTCTGTTAAACAGCCGGTAAACCGAACACTTTTGCCGTAAAATGGTTAATTTTGTGAACTATTTTGTAAACAAACATTTTCATGAAACAAGTATTTGTACTGTCAACGCTTTTGCTTGTCTTTGCACAGGCTGTAACGGCCCAAAACGCCAACCTTAACCCCTGTGGCACCACCGATGTGCCCGAAAATATTGCCCGGTGGATACAGGAAAAACAAGAACACCCAACAGACTACCGAAGCCAAATGCCCGCAACGGTTTACATTCCCATTCAGTTTCACTTGGTAGGAACAACCGAAGGAACCGGTTTTTACCCCGCAGCAGACGTGTTCAGGCTGCTTTGCGATGTGAATGAGCAATATTTACCTGTAGGATTTCATTTTTACAATTACAATGAATTTGACTATATATACAATTCAAACTACTATATACATGATTACGATGCCGGCGAAAACATGATGGATGACTACAATGTGAATGGCGCTGTAAACGTTTACATTGTTGACGACCCCGCCGGAAATTGCGGTTATTTTAGCTGGGGCGGCAATGCAGTAGCTATTGCCAAATCTTGTGCCGATGCAGGAGAAACCACCCTTGCACACGAACTTGGCCACTTTTTCTTTCTGCCTCATACCTTTAGAGGCTGGGAAGGCCGGTGGGAAGACGGCGTTTTGGTGGACCCGCTGCCCAACGGACAGCGCGAGCGGGTGAACGGCTCAAATTGTGCTTCGACCGGCGACTTTTTTTGCGATACCCCTGCCGATTACCTTTCTTACCGGTGGCAATGCCCCTACACCGGCATTTTAAACGACCCCAACGGCACGCCTATTGACCCCGACGAAACCCTATACATGTCTTATGCCTACGATGCCTGTACAAGGCGTTTCAGCGAGCAACAAATCAATACCATGATTGCCGGCTTGTTTGAAGAGCGTTCTGAACTGCTGGACCACCCGATACCCAATGCCGAGGAAGTAGGCAATACCTACCTGTTTTACCCCGGCAGTGGTTCTATGGAGGTAAACCCCAACCATGTGCTCATAAAATGGAGCCAAACACCCGGCGCTACCACTTACTATGTAGAAGTAATGCAATATACCGACATTGTGAACGGAACCAATTTTAAAGGTTATGTAAATGCCACCGAAATTACGCTGCAATTAGACCCCGGCGTACCTTATTATTTTACCATACAACCCCTAAACCCCGGCAACACCTGCGGCGGAAGAATTACCGGCAATTTTGTAACCGCCACTACCGAAACCCTTTACCTCAAAAGCCTGAATATTTTAATGCCTGCCTGCAACAACGATGTAAGCGGTATTGTTTCTGTTGAAGCAGCAGGCGGACAACAGCCCTACACCTATCTGTGGAGCAACGGCAACCAAGGCGCTACACAAACCGGCTTATCTGCCGGACAGTATCTTATTACCGTAACCGATGCAACCGGAACCAATAACACCTTAATTTTAAATGTGCCGCAACCTGCCGAATTGCAGGCAGAGGTTGTACAAACCGATAATTTTAATGCTACCCTAACCATTAACGGCGGAACCATTCCTTACTCGGCAGCATGGTCGAACGGCGAAACAGGTTTTACCGCAAACGGTTTAACCGTAGGCGAAAATACCGCCACCATTACCGATGCCAACGGTTGTACACTTGCTGTAAATGTAAATACCCTTGCAATTCAAGCGTATGCCGCCTCCATTACCTGCAACGGACAAAATGACGGCAGTATTAACCTGCAACTGTTTGGCGGCACAGAACCCTATACCTATAATTGGTCCAACGGCTCAACCGATGGCGTTTTGTACAATCTTAGCGAGGGGGTGTACAGCGTTACCGCTACCGATGCCGCCGGAACTGAGGTGCAATTGAGCTATACCATTACCAACCCTGCGCCCATGAGCGCATTGGCAACCATTAACGGCACTACCGTAAATGTGCAAACCACCGGCGGAACGCCGCCCTATATTTACTACTTCCCTTCAGGAGCCAGCACAACGGCTTCGGCAAGTGTGGCAGGTTTCCCTAATGGCAGTTATGAGGTTTGGGTAAACGATTTTAACGGCTGCCTTGCCATAGCGCCCTTTACCTTGGTAAGTGTTGGCATTGACAACCCCAATTCGCCCAACTCAGAAGTGGCTGTTTATCCCAGCATTGTACATAAAGGTAATCCCTTGTTTGTTGAACTGCGCGGCAATCTTTTTCGCAACGCTGCTGCTGGCGCTACCGTATTCAACGCCGAGGGCAAATTATGCGGCTATTTTGTTTGCAATGTATCGGAAGGCAGCCTTATAACCCTCGATACCGCAAATTACCCGGCAGGCACCTACTTTATCCATTTCCACTCTGCTAATGAAGTTTATATAAGCCGGTTTACGGTAGTAGAATAATGGCGTTTTTTAAAACATAAACCCAATGCAAAGCCGGGCGCTCCAACAGTGTCCGGCTTTGTTGTTGGTAATTTGTTAAAAACGCCGTACTTTTATACTGCCAACAGCGTTTTAACATTCACTAATACCGCAAGCACACAAAACCCTATCATTGAAATATGAAACAAGCCGTTTTTCTTATTTTGCTGTTCTGTTTGCTATATCCGGCCATATTTGCCCAAAAACATGGACAAACCACCCAAACAGACAATATAGCATGGAGTGGCGAGGAACGCCTTGCCAAAGCCCATTTTACCCAATACAAACTGGGAGCCAATTACCAATTGCCCGATGTGCAAAACTATCTGTATCAAACCATCGGGAATTTGCAGACAAGTGGGGCAGGGCTGCAATTTACAGGTAAAACCGAAAGCCCGGTTGGCGCCCATTTTCATTTCGTACAAACCTACCGCAACATGCCGGTTTACGGAACGCAGATCTTAATAACCATTGACAAAACAGGTACTACCGGACCCATAACCGAAAATACCTACGCCCTTGATTTGCCCTTGCTAAAAACACTTTTCCCCGATAAGGCACAGATTAATGAAACGGCTATGGTAAACCGTTTTGCAGCAGAAAACAAGGTAAAACCCGAATGGCCTGCTGCCATGCAACTGTTTTTTATTACCGAAAACCAACCGGTAATTGCTGTTCAGTTTAAAGGGTGGACTCTTGAAAACCGCGGATTTTTTGAGTACCTTACCGATACATCGGGTCAATTGATTTACCGGCGCGATTTGCAAAATTATTTCGGGCCTAAAAAAAGTACGCAAACCGAAACAGTTCCGGCACAGATTTTTAACCCCAACCCCGTTACAACCGCCCACGTAGTGTATGGACAAGGCGGAAAATACAAAGACAACAACGATGCCGATGCCCCCGAACTGACAGCAGAACTAAAAAATACCACCATTGAGGTTACTTATGAAGACGGCTTGTATAAATTGGAAAACGCCTACGCCAAAATAGCCGAATTTGATAACCCGGTAATTTTACCCGTTACCACTACCCTGCCCCAGTTTAATTTTACCCGCTCCGATGACGGGTTTGAAGATGTGAACGCATTTTACCACGTCAATGCATTTCAGCAATACCTGCAATCTTTGGGCTTTACTTTAGTACAAACACAGGTGTTAATAGATACCCATGGCAAAAACGGACAAGACCAATCGCTGCATATTTACAACAACGGCAACCACCAGCTAATTTTTGGCAGCGGACATTCTGTTGGCATTGAACATGTTGACGATGCCGAAGACGCCGATGTTATTGTGCATGAATACGGACATGCCGTATCGGCCAGCGCCTGCCCCAACTGCAACTCGGGATTAGAGCGAACCGCTATTGATGAAGCTATTTGCGATTATTTAGCCACCTCCTATAAACGCGCCATAAACGATTATAACTGGCAAAACATGTTTAGCTGGGACGGACACAATGAATTTTGGAACGGCAGAAATGTAACCAGCACCAAACACTACCCCGAAGACAATAAATTGGATATTTACTACCGCAGTGAAATATTTTCATCGGTTTTAATGCAAATTTGGGACGCTGTGGGAAAAGAAGCAGCAGATAAAATTGTTATCAGCGCCTTGTATCAATTTTCATCGGGCATTTCTATGGAAACCGCAGCCAATATTTTGCTGTATGTTGATAACCAACTTTACGGCGGACAACATGTACAAACCCTGCAAAGCCTGTTGCAGCAACGCGGGCTATTAGAATACCAGGCTAATGCAGGCCCCGATTTTGAGGTATGCTTAGGCAATACGGTTATTTTGGGTGTGCCAAATGCACCTCCGGCGCCGGAAGGAGTAAATATGTATTGGTCGCCGGGGTTAACCCTAAACGACAGCACCCTGGCCAACCCCACCGCCAACCCCGACCGCCCGACGGTTTATACACTGTATCTGGTAGATAAAGTATCGAATATTGCCTATACCGATGATGCTTTTGTTGATGTGCAATACTGCTTTAACAACCCGCCCGGCAATGAAATACGCCTGCTGAATACCGACCGCTTTTTTAAGCGCCGCGGCAACATTATATTAGAAGTGCCGCCGGGAACCGAGCAGGTGAAGGTTGCCATTTACGATGCCCTGGGGCGTTTTGTGAAGGCAATTACCAATGCCGGAGACATGCGGTTGGAAGTAAGCGGCGACGATATGCCACCCGGCATTTACCATATGGTGGTGGAAGCAGACGGCAAAAAAGCCACTTTTACCATTGGCCGGGTGAGATAGCCTGTGAGCCCAGTACCGCTTTGCTTGTATTGTTTAAGTAAAAATAGGAGGAGCAAGAACGTTTTTATTAAAAAACTCCTAATTTGCACCCGTAATTTTGTACACTTTAAACTTGTATTTTTATGGTGTTGCGCAGCAAATTGGGGTGGAGCGTTTTGTGCAAACAACTATTGGTACTGGCGCTGTTATTGGCATTATATCTTATTGCCCCGGCACAAAACCTAATACGCAATTGGGAAACCCATGACGGAAAAATAAAACTTATTCTGAATGACAATATTCTGGGAAAAAGTTTTTTATATATAGAAGACACCGTAAGAATAAGCGGAAAGTGGAAAGAAAACGGTAAAACGCTTGAAATGACCCCTATTGCGCTCAATGCCAAACGGTTGCCCGTAAGCAAAGATACCACAAGCGCTTTAGCAGCAGATACCACTGCCGCCGCAAATGCCGACAGCCTTGCCGCCACACCGACAAAACCCAAGGTGCTGCTACCGCGAACACTTGCCGTACAGGAACTAAGCAACGACAGGTTAACTCTTACCGGCGAGGGCAAAACCTACCAATTGGAGTGGCATGAAGAAACTAACTTTTTTAATAAACTGATAAACAACGGCATTTTACGAGGTATTATTGGCATTTTGGCGCTTATTGCCATTAGTTACCTGTTTAGTATGAACCGCCGCGCCATTAACTGGAAATTAGTGGCTTCCGGCATATTGCTGCAAATTGTGTTTGCCATTGCCGTATTGAGGGTGCCGTTTGTTCGCACCATTTTTTCGGGCATTTCCAGCTTTTTTGTGGCGGTGCTGGGCTTTACTTCACAGGGGGCGCAATTCCTGTTTGGCGATTTGGTCACCAATACCACCACTTTTGGGTTTATTTTTGCCTTTAAGGTATTGCCAACGGTTATTTTCTTTTCGGCATTTTCATCGGCGCTATATTATTTGGGCATTTTGCAAAAAATAGTGTTTGTATTTGCATGGGTTATGAGCAGAGCCATGAAACTATCGGGAGCCGAAAGCCTGTCGGCAGCAGCTAATATATTTATAGGGCAAACCGAAGCGCCTCTGTTGGTAAAACCCTATATTGCCCGAATGACGCGCTCCGAAATTTTATGCCTCATGGTGGGCGGAATGGCTACCATTGCAGGCGGCGTGTTTGCAGCCTACGTGGGTTTTTTGGGCGGCGACGACCCGGCACAACAGTTGCTTTTTGCCACACACTTGCTTTCGGCCTCCATTATGTCGGCGCCGGCAGCCATTGTAGCCTCAAAAATGTTGCTTCCGCAAACCGAAGAAATTGATACCCAGCTAAATATTTCGAAAGATAAAATTGGCAGCAACCTGCTCGATGCCATTGCCAACGGCACTACCGACGGATTGAAACTTGCCGTAAATGTGGGCGCCATGCTGCTGGTATTTATAGCGCTGATGGCAATGGTAAATTCAATTTTATTTGATATTGTAGGCCATTACACAGGAATTAACAATTGGATAATGTCTGTGAGCGATGGCAAATTTAGCGGACTTAGACTGGAATATATTTTTGGATTTATTTTTGCTCCCATAGCCTGGTTAATGGGTACTCCAAATGCCGATGTTGTTGCCGTTGGGCAATTGCTGGGAGAAAAAACTATTATTAATGAGTTTGTGGCCTATGTTACCATGGGCAACATGAAAGACTTAGGCATTTTAACCGACCCAAAATCGCTCATTATTGCCACTTATGCCCTTTGCGGGTTTTCTAATGTAGGTTCTATTGGCATTCAGTTGGGCGGCATTGGCTCATTGGCGCCCGGACAAAGGCATGTTTTGGCGCATCTTGGTTTATATGCCCTGCTGGGCGGCACCATTGCCTGCCTGTTTACCGCCGTTATTGCCGGTATGATTGTGGGGTAAGGGGTATTGTTCCTTAGAACAGACGGCAAGTTTTGCATGTTATGCCAAATTTTACTCAATGCATATAGAAAACTTATGCGGTTGTTGTTGTAACAATAGTTCGGTAAAAAAGCGTGTATAGCGCACAAAAGAAAGGTAAAACGATTATTTAATATAGCAACGAATTGCTACTGGGCAGATTAATTTCCTTTTATGGCAAAGACCCATCTGTGGAAAAAAATAAACCCGAAATCAAAAAACTATACCAATTAGGGCGTATTGCCGCTTAGAATTTTACCGAACTATTGTTTTTAGAAAGGGCAAGAAAAAAACTTTCGCAATTAATTTTGTACTACATTAGCATCCACCTTTACTCTTCGCACAAGATTAATACCAGAGACTTGCTTAATGAGGAGAGGTACTTTTTCGGTGGTAACAAAACTGGTATCTAACCCAAACCATTTATCCACAGAAGAAGCCCATTGTTTAATTGCAAAATGAGCATTCATAATAAATTGTTCCATAAAAGGCATTTCATTTTCATAAGATAAGGTTTCTTCAATGAGCACAAAGCGAAAATCGCCGGCAACACTATTTTCGCGAAGTGAAGAATAGCGACTTATCACATCAATTTCATTATTGCTTATCATTTCTTCAACTACCTTACGCAGAAATAAATTCATTCTTTGTTGCACTCTAAAACCTAAGTAAAAATTAATGCGTACCAAATCATTAGGAGCAATTATATTGGTGCTATACTCCATAGTATTAGGTTCGTCGGTTACTTCTATATGCACAAACCAATAAATATCTGCCCTTTTGGGTTGTTTTTGGAGGATAGAATAAATTATCTTGTTTTCTACTTCTTCATCATTGCGTGCTGTACTCAAATAAACCAGATGTGTGGCATATTTAGGTACCGAAACATCATTAGAAAGTTGTGTTATTAGCGGTAAATAATCTCTAACTGAAACAAAATCAGCCAGTTTGTTTTTAATTTCATGCGCCCGCAATTGAATCCACATTAAAAAGATAATGCTACCTGCAATAATAACAGTAACAATGCCGCCGTGCATAAATTTAGAAAGATTGGCAAATAAGAAAGCCCCTTCTACCATTAAATACAACAGGGCAAACAATACAATACTAAATACATTAAACTTATTTAACCGCAAATAGGCTACCATTAAGATCGTAGTCATGAGCATGGTTACTGTAATAGCAAGTCCATAAGCAGCCTCCATAGCAGCAGATTCTCTAAAGAATAGCACAATTCCTATACAACCAACTAACAAAAACGTATTAATTGAAGGTATATAAAGTTGCCCCTTTGCATTGCTGGGGTAATTTACCTGTACTTTAGGAAAAAGATTTAACCGAATGGCCTCGGCTACCAAAGTAAACGAACCACTAATAAGGGCTTGACTGGCTATTATGGCTGCCAAGGTAGAAATTCCAATTCCGATGTATAAGAACCAAGAAGGCATAATTTCATAAAAGGGATTTAATTCTTGTACGATTGATTCTCCCTGTATAATTTTTAATACCCTGCCTTCTTGAGAAATAAGCCAAGCGCCTTGCCCAAAATAATTGAGCAATAATGCGCTTTTTACAAATATCCAACTAACACGTATGTTTCCTCTGCCACAATGCCCTAAATCAGAATACAGCGCCTCTGCCCCCGTAGTACACAAAAAAACTGCTCCCAATAAAAAAATTCCTTGAGGGTGTACAACTAATAGTGTATAAGCATAATAAGGGTTAACGGCTGCCAATATTTGAGGATGGTAAACAATTTGTGAAATGCCCAAAATAGCCAACATGCTAAACCAAATTGCCATCATAGGGCCAAAAGAACGTCCTACTATAGAAGTTCCAAACCTTTGAAAAGCAAACATGAATACTATGATGGCAATAACAATGGGAATTGTAGGAATTGTAGGATTAATAATGCGCAAACCCTCAATTGCAGAAGCAATAGAAATTGGTGGTGTAATTATTCCATCTGCCAACAATGAAGCCCCGCCAATCATAGCGGCAACAATTAACCAAGGTGAAGTTTTCTTTACCAAAGCATAAAGCGAAAAAATACCTCCTTCGCCATTGTTATCGGCACTTAAAGTTAAAAGCACATATTTAATAGTAGTTTGAAGCGTTAATGTCCAAAAAACACAAGAAATACCGCCGTAAACCAATTCCATATCTACAGGAGTAGTGCCCATTATGGATTTCATTACATATAGCGGCGATGTTCCAATATCTCCATAAATAATGCCCAATGCAACTAAAAGTCCTGCAAAACTTACCTTATTCAGTCTGTAGTCATTACCCATTGATGTGTTTTTAATAAAAGAAGAATAGATGACAATAGTTTGGTAAAAAAGTGTTTATAGCGTACAAAAGAAAGGTAAAACGATTGTTTTTGATTGACAGAAAAAAAACAAACCGTTTTACCTATGAAAGCATAAACTTTCACGGGGGCAATATTACGAAAGATGAGTGATATTGCTATGTGCCAAAAGAAATTTATAGTGCACCTTGTTGTTTTATTATTGAGTATGCGCAGCCGGGTAAATTACCTGATGCTGTATTGCTATGGGAAATACAGCGAAAAAAGTTACCATACGCCGGGTGTGGGCTATTTTTGGTCGGGCTGTGCCGGTTCGGTGAAATGGGGTTTGGAGTTAAGCGCCTTAGCGATAGGGGATATAGAAAACCAAACAGCCCTGCATTACCACGCCCGGCAGACCGAGTGGCAAAAAGGAACAGAAAGTCTGCAAATATGGTATGCGAAGCAGCTTTGCAGTGGGGCGTTGGAATTGCAGCAAATGACCAAAATATTGACGGCAGATGCCTTTTTCTCCAAAAAGCCTTTTGTAGATATGGTTTGCGCTGCCGGCAGATTTACCTTTGTTAGTCGCTTACAACACAATAGCTACCTGCGCTATGCTTATACAGGCGAACAAAAACCGGATAGGGGGCGGTGCAAAGCGTATGGCGGAAAGATTGACCTCAGCAACCTTGATACCGCTATTTTACCCTCCTTAAAAAGGATGACCATGAAATTGTTTATGTAGGCATTGCCCATGTACGTTACAAAATGCGCTATCAAATAGCGTTTCTATTCAGAGACACCAAGACCCACCTGGGCTTGGAGCACACGCAAAGCAGACCAGAAAGATGCCCTCAATTTTCATTTCAACATAAGCCTTTCTACCCTCAATGTGGCCAAAGCCCCGCTATGGGCAAATAGCGGAGCACAAAAAATTTATAATACTGCATTGTTGTACTGCTCCAACGCCTGCCTATGGTAATTGGTTAATTGTGTAATGAGCTGTATAGGGGCCAATACTTTTACCCCGCTTCCCATACCTGCCAGAATTCTTATTAACTCGTAGTTGATAATGAGTACCATTTTTACAGTGGTGTGGGTGGGGGTTTGTTCTATTATGGTGTATGGGTGAAAGGGTTTAGATAAAAAATATCTGGCTTGTATTGGTGTAAATTGGAGTAGAATTTCTTCGGGAGGAGTATTGGATAAAATACTCATGCCTACTACATTTTTGAAGTAGTTATCTAAAGTAAATGTTTTGTTGCGAATGAAATGCTCTTCTAAAATGGTGAGCGAGTGGGGTTTTATTCGGTCTAAGGCAAAGGTGGTGTATTGCTCCATTTTGGGCAAATACCCTATTAAATACCACCTGTTGGTATGTTCCTTAATAAAATAGGGTTCTACCTTGTGGCTTAGTTCTTGGTTGCTTTTAAAGGTTTGGTATCTAAAATGTATGGCTTTTGATTGCGAAATTGCTAATAACAAAGGCTCTATTAAATCAACGCCTTGATAAAAAACATTGCTTTCAAAGAAAATATATGGTTGATAGGAATGGTCTAATTTGAATTTTACCGCTTTCTCTAACTTGTTTACCACCCCTTCAAAATCGGGTAAAATGTTTAGGTTGGTGTATTGTTTTAACAAGGCAAGGGCAGTTTTGAGTTTATCAATGTCTTCTTGTTTTAAAGCAAGGTTTTTTACCGGCATTGAAAACGGTGTTGTATAATAATACCCTCCCTCTTTTGCCGACCACACAATAGGCGCATCATACTCCTCGCGCAGTACCCTTATGTCTTCCTTTACAGTGCGCTCGGTTACTTCGGTTAGTTCTACTAATGTTTTTATGGATATGTAGCTGTTTTTCCATTGATTTAGTTTTTGGTCTATTTTCCGTAATCGGTCTAATTGGTTTTTGCTAATAGGCATTTTTTTCGCTTTTTTTTGTTGGTGTGAAGAAAAATTGCATACCTTACCTTGTATATTTGCAACATCAAACCATAAACCCTGATAAATTAACCGGCTTATGAGAATAAAAATAACCTTTAAAGTACTTAATAAAGGCGCAAAATTGCCTTTTTCGTATCAGCCTTTTATAAACGCATGGCTTTATAATACCCTTTCAAATGCCGACCCTTTGCTTGCCGAATTTTTGCACCAAAAAGGCTATGGCCTCTATAATCGCAAGTTTAAATTTTTTACCTTCTCTAAACTCTATTTGCATAATTTTAAAACCGAAGGCGAATTTATGCAAATTTTTGATGACGAGGTATCTCTAATTGTATCGGGTTTTGTGCCGGTTATGCTGCACAAACTTTTTTTGGGCTTGTTTAACCAACAAAAACAACTGTTTTGGGGCGATGTTACACATAAACTAAAACTTCAAATTGCACACCTCGAAACTTTGCAGCCCATACATTTTACCCAAACCATGCGATTTAGCTGTATTTCGCCCATTACTGTAGGCAAAAAAGAAGATGCCGATGAGATGAAAGATAAAACTCAATATCTACATCCTGCCGACGAGGAATTTGCAAAGTTTTTTACCCTTAACCTGCTCGAAAAATACAATGCCGCTATAGAACATGGTTTGTTAGACCCACTCCCCTACCCGCCTAAAATTGACTTTAAACTGCTTTCTAACCAGCCTAAACAAAAATTGATTACCCTTAAAACCGATGCTAATAATGTGCCCACCAGCAGAGCAAGAGCTTATTTGTTTGATTTTGAGCTTACCGCACCCACCGATATTTTAAAGCTGGGTTACTTGGGTGGGTTTGGCAGACACAATGCTATGGGTTTGGGTATGGTAAAAATTTTTTCGGATAACACTTTAAAACGCAACTAATTATGCAATACGCACTGATTGACAATTACTTTAACACCCCAGTTTTTCAGCATACTGTGGCTCATTATTTTGATACAGTACTGGCTGCCATGATTAAAAACGATACCCTGCTGCAAGCCAAAGGACTGTTTAGTGTAAAGGGAGATGTAAAAAAAGACGACTATGATATGCCCTACCATATTCATATACTCAACGGACTAATACCGGCTTTACACCTGTACGAGGCTTACTTGCAAAACAAAAGGTGGATAAAAGAAGACCCCGAACAATGCCGCCTTTACCTTAAAGTCTTTATACTGGGGTTTACATTTCATGATGCCAATAAACTGCTGCATACACAACAAACACAAAAACACAGCGACCTTGAAATAGCTTTACAACAAATAAACACTGCCGCTGAAACCTTACATGTAAAAGACTTTTTTGAGGAATTTGATACCTATAAAAATGACATTTGCTTTTTGGCATTGGCTACCGAATACCGTACCCGTACACTGGCACAACAGTATGATTTTAAATTATCGGAAAAACATGTTAGAGAGGTGTTGGCAGAACTTTGCCATTTGGCAGATGCCAACGGGTTTGCATCGGTACAAGAAAAGGAAATTGAAAACATAGAAACATTGCATCAAGCCATTACCAAATCATTAAACAAAATTGCCGCTATTGATGGCATGCCGCCCCTACCCGTTTCGTATGTGCAGATTTATGAAAACCCCTATACCCTGCTTACCCAACAACTGCTGCGCTGTGCCAAAAATGTACTGCGCCAACAGGGTAAAAAGCTGTTGTTTGCTATGCGAAACGGCTTTGTTTTTTGGGGTAGCAATGTTACGGAAAACGAATATGAACAAATTAAACAAACTTTTTTAGACACCAAAGATGTAAAATACAAGGAGCTAACTAAAATAGATGCCCAAAAATGTACTTTCGACTTTTTGGGTACGGTAAGCCTTACCACAGAACACTTGCTGGGTATTTGTACCGATGAAAAACTACAACACAAGTTTTTAAACTTATCGCCTAACGGAGCTGAAAAAATTACCGATTTTACCCTATTTGTTGATTTTATTAAGGAACTCATAAAACAGTGCAATGCCCCTATTTTAACTACCGTAACCAAAGACGATAAATTGCTGTTGAACTTTGACCAACATTTACAGGATGACTACCAAACTTTTAGAACCCTCTACAACCTGCACCGAATTCAGTGGTTTAATGCCAAAGATAATAAAATATGGAAAGCCGATTTTGAATCTTATGCCAAAACAGATAGCGCCCTTCCATTTACTCTGCAATTTGGCAATCTACAAAACACTACTATCCTGAATACTACTACCGACCTTATCAACTTTATTGCAGACAAAACTAAAAGTACCGACAACCTTTACAAAACCGTTTTTTGCTGCATTAAAACCTACAAAGCCCTAATGGAGCAAGAAGATGTGGAAACTTATACCGATGCCCTGATAGCCGACATAAAAAGCCATTTTAACGCTCCTACCGATTTATTTGCGGCTAACCCCAAACAACTTTTTGCCAACCGATACTTGGCTTGCAAAGGTGGCATAGAAGCGCTTAGTTTGCTGCAAAACTATAACCCCCAAATAAACACGAAAAAAGAAATGTGCGCCTTTACCGCCGCACCTGCCACTACGCCTTATACCGAAGGTATTGCCTTTGCCATGAAAGCGCGCGGGTTTAGCAATAGAACGGTAACAGCGTTAAAAAATACCACCAGTTTCATAGCCGATTTGTTTGCAGAAGAAAACAAACTGCGAAGCAGTAATCTTAAAGCGCCCCCTAAATCTAATTTAGCTATTTATTTCGATTTCTTTGAAACCTCTTTAGACTTAGATACCGATGTGCTAAATGCCTGCCTAAAAGCGAAAAACTATGAGCGCGATATACAAACCGATGCTATTGTTTTAGACAAAAGTATAAAATTTCAATACAACCTTTACAACCTCTTATATGAAGAAATAGATACCGGTATAGAAAGCGCCTTTTTTAACGTGCGCCGGTGGATAAAAATGGTGCAAGCTTTTGGTTTAAGATTGTATATAACCGGCATTATGTCGCCCTATATGCCGCACAAAGCTGTATTTAAGTGGGAAAACGCCCCCAAGTTTGTGCAAAACATGGGCTGGAACAGCATTCGCCTGCATCAAATTGATGAGGTGATGGACGAAATTAACCTCTTACTAACCTTTGGTAAAAGCCGTATTCCTACCAATATATTAGCGGTGGCGCATAACCGAAATGCTTATTTTAGGCTGTATTATCTGCTTTCGGAAAAAGACCAAAGCGGTGTAAACAAATCGTTAAACAACTTTATTTCCAATTACCCACATAAATTTAATTTTATGACCGTAACACAACAATTAGTAGAACTGGCAGTAAAACTTGACTTGGGCACTAAGAGCGGCTCAGAAGAAACATGGCTTATACGCACTGCTGCCAATTACCTGCGCCGTTATGTAAAAATGGGCGCATCAAGAGAAGACGTTATCCAAAAAATGTCGGGCGAAATTTACCGCACCCTCCGGCAAAGAGGCGTTAATACCAACGACATTGAGACTTTTACCACTGCCGTGTATGACAAATTGTTTTTGGAAGACTGGAAAGGTAAACTGCCTACCAAAAACGAAGAAAAAGATTGGATTTACCAATTTGCCTTTTTGTTTAACCGCCGGTCGTGGGAAATTATTAGAGAACTATCGGCTAAAAAGAAAGAACTGACTGACTAAACAGAATGCCCTTTTTTTACGCTTCAAAACCTTTTTATTTCTTTTTTAAAACCATCATATTATGAAAGAATTATTTGACCTCATTCCCGAAAAGTTTTTTGTTAAAGACCTTAAACAAAACCAGTTAGGACACATAAAACTGGCTTTTTTGAGGCATACTACCGGCAACCTTATTATAAGAAGCAATTATGCCGATGAAACCATTACCTTTAAAATTGACGACCGACGCGATGTAGTAGAAATTCCTGCCCGCAAGCTAAAAAGTAAAGAGAAACTGCTGGGTTTAAGAATTTGCCGCGAGTTTAAGGTGGTAGATGAATCGGTAAGATACAATGTAATTAAAGATAGCAAACATTTGGCTAACCCCAACTCTGTTTTGTTTGGCGACAGCGTTACCGAAAGCGGCGATGCCATAGCCCTCAGCAGCAGGGTCATGTATGATTGGGCTTACTCCCTGCGCGATGTGAGCCAAATTACCGATACCCTCCAACACAATGCTCTTAGCGAAGGTGGCACTATGTTTAACGAAGAAGAAGGTAAGTTGCGCCAATCTTTATTTCAAACCCAATACATAAAACCGGGTGTTTGTTTCCCGCATTTTATTACCGCCGAAAACGTAAGCCCCGAATTGTTTTTGCACCTGTTGTTTTGCACCTTAGAACAAAACCGATACGGAGCGCAAAGCACTACCACCGGAGCCAACCTTCAAAATGTGTTGGTAGGCGTGGGTTATGGCAATTTTGAATCGCCCATAAACAGTTATACCCTCTCTAAAAACTGGGACAACCAAGATGTAAACTACCAAACTGTAAGCCAGGCAATTACCCAAGCCATGCAAAATGCTTATGGCAACCAATTTATACCCGGCGAAACCCTTACTAAATTTGCCGATAGTTTGTGGACAGATATGGACAAACTAAAACAAATTTATGCCACCGCCCACAAAAGCTGCATAGATTACCTTACCAAAATTAAAATCATGGGCAAAAAATGAAAGCACAAGTTATACGCCTTACCCTGCTCAATCATTTGTTTTATTATACCGAAGTAGCTGGCGGCAATGCCTCTGCCACCCTTACCGGAGCTTTTTTGGGCGATTTGGCGTTGAACTATGCTTTGCAAAGGGTTATGAGCGGCGGTACAGATACTTACGATTACAGAGCCAAACCCAATTATGCCCAAATAGCCCAATTTGGTTTTTACTGTACTGTTGCCAAACCATTAGGCATGGTAAAACGCACCGAAATTTACATAAACAATACCTTGTTTAATTGCGATGGGTATGTTGATGTAGATAGCATCATGCAATCGGGCAAATCGCCTTATAAAAATTATCGGCAGGTGCAAGGTATAGCGGCAGGAACAACGTTTATTGCCGCAGTATTGAGCAATGAAACCCTTAAATTGCCACCAACTATTAGAATGGGCAGAGCCAAAGAAACCCTGCTCAAAATAGAAACCCTGCCCGAAAAAGAGTATAAAGACCAAGATTTTTGGTTAAACGCCTATACCCTTGCCACCGTTTACCAAAATCTGCCCGCTGCTATTGAGCTAATGAAAGAACAAGAAAAGGTAAATTTTGCCTACATTCTGGAAAACTACAACCTGCTCAAAAAACTCACTTTGCCCAATGTAATGCAAATTTTTGACGGCAAACTCTCATAACTGCTCCATTGGGTTTTGCCCCACCAAATAAAGTTTTACTTTACCACCCTCCTATACAACAAACCGGCTGCATAAAAATTTATATCCTCTTTAATTTTGCAGTCGGTTTGTTGCAGGGGGTGCGTTTAGCCTCTGTTTTAGGGTAGCTTTCCATGAAAAAACCGTTACCAACCCATACCTCGCACAACTTTTATAACTATGGCTTTACCATAGTTGCCAATATTATTATTTACTAATTATGCTCGTTGTTTATGAAACAAATAACCCTTACCATTGATGCGCAGTATGTAGCTCTTACCCCCGAAACCGAAATAATAAACGGTAACCTTTGCCAACTGCACAAAGTACAGCAGCAAATAAAAACAGCCTACCACCTGTTGCCCGAATTTGTAATCATTACTGCTCCTACCGGCACAGGTAAAAGTTATGCTTTCCCCTTTCCGGCATTACAAGCCAAAATGAACCCAAAACCTTTTGATGAAGGCAGCATTAGGGGGCTTATAGTACTGCCCACCAATGCCCTTATAAACGAATTGACCGAATCATTTACCCAAACCTACCCACAGTTAACCATTAAAAAACTTAGCTCGCAAGAATTAGATGCTACCCAAGCCAAGGGTTTTAACCGATGGCAGGAAGCCTTAAAAATAGCTACTCAAGCAGATTTGCTCATTACCAACCCCGATATAATTAACTATGCTATGCACGGCGGTTACCATGCCACAGGAAATTATAAAAAACAAGGCGACTCGGAATTTAGAACCTTTATCGAAAAATTTCAGTACCTTATTTTTGACGAATACCACCTCTATGATGAAGCGCAAATAGCCAATATCTTAACCATTGTAAAACTAAAACAACTCATTTTTTCCGATAGTAAACAACGGGTTAAATTCTTTTTTGTAAGCGCTACCCCCGAACCAAAATTGAAAACTATTCTGGAGCAAGAAGGCTACCAATACCAAGAAATTATAGAAGAAATAACCAACCAACCCCACAATGCCCGCGCCATTCACGGAAAATTGGAAACTACTTTTGTGTATGAATCTAATGTAAATCAACTCATACAAGCCTATACTCCGCAAATACAACAGCAAATAGAACAAGGCAATAAAGCCCTTATTATTTTAGACCGCCTTAGAGATGTGCAGGAATTAGCCAATTATTTTACCCGCATTTTTCCGCGTTTTACCGTGTACCAAAGCACCGGTTATGTAAATAAAGCCGAAAACCATAACCAAAAAATAGCCCAAGCACACCTTATCATAGCTACCAACAAAGCCGAAGTAGGCGTAAACTACGATGTAACCTATTGCATTATGCAGCCCGGCAAATTTTACCAAAATTTTGTGCAGCGGTTTGGGCGCGTGGCAAGGGGCAATAAAGAAGGTAAAATAGTAATAGCTATAGGTAAAAATACCGATTTCAATAAATTGGAAAACCTCTTTAAAAACTTATCTTCCATAGATTATTACACTTTTTTGGAAAAGGTAAATACCGTACTGCAACCCAAGGAATTTTACGATACACAAGTGCCATACTACTGGGGCGAATACCTATGGTGCATTGTAAACAATATAAGAACCTACCAAGAGTACAACACTTTTAAATACCTCGAAAACCGCCTAAACGAAGCCCAAATGTTAGAAGGTAAAGTGGCTGCACGCTATTTTTTGTTTAACGGCATACACGATACCATTCGCAAAATGCTGCAACTTGCCACAGGTAAAGAAATAGGACGCGGGTACTTATTGAACAATTACGAACACCTTCAAAAATACGCTCCCCGCACCTACCAATGGTTTACCTGGTGGCAAAACTACCTTAAAACCTATTACACATTTAGAGATGGCTCCGTAACCGTGCAAGTATATGATACCATTACTAAAACCGAATTGGATTACTCGCTCGATTGGATTTTACAACATCGGGAAATTTTAAAACGCACAATTATCCAAACCGAACCTTATCTTATTGAACGATACGAAATAGGCAATTTTATTGACCAAAACAAAGACATTCAATACACCGTAAACACCATACCCGATGTGGGTATAAAAGGAAATAACTACCTATCCTACAAAGAAAAATTTGAACTGCCCGTAGTATGGAGCAAAGCCATAGAACGCATTTACGACAAAGTAAGCCGAGGCGATGCCGACGATGAACTCTACCAACTGCAAATGGAATTGATAACTAAATTGGAAAGGCTAAAATCTACCTTTTCGCTAAAACGCCTTAATATAATAGAAATTAATACCGAAGACCGTTTCTTGTAAAACCCCATACTATGAAATACAAATACCAATACACCACACCTGCCCCACCACATTGGTTTACCTGCCCATACATACAACGCCACCCGCCGCCTGCCCCACCTGCACAGGTTTACCAATTTGATTACCCGCTTATACCCTGTTTTGTAGTTATACCTACCGGTTTATATCATCCGCATAAAACCCATATAGCCTGCACATTTGCCGGCTTTATACAAAAAATATAAAGCCTGTTTTTACTCACTCTTAAACAATTTATGATGCTTACCGGCACACATATAGCATACTACCATGTATGCAAGCGCAAACTATGGCTTTTTGCCAACGGCATACAAATGGAACACACTTCAGCATTAGTGGGCGAAGGTAAACTGCTTCATCAACAAAGCTACGCCAAACGCGCCAACAGATATATAGAAATACAATTGGGCAATGTAAAAATAGATTTTTACGACCCCGAAACTAAAACCATTCACGAAACCAAAAAAACACGCGCCTGCCAAGATGCTCACCTATGGCAACTAAAATATTACCTATACATGATGCAACAAGCCGGCATTATGGGCGCATCGGGTATATTAGAATACCCATTGCTCAAAATAACCAAACCTGTAACCCTTTCAGATGCCGATATTAACTACCTGTTGCACATCATTGAGCAAATAAATATTCTCATTAACCAACCCATTTGTCCGCCAAAAGAAAAAAAAACCATTTGCCAAAAATGCTCTTTTTTTGACTTCTGCTGGATACAAGACGAATAACCTACCCTATGAAAAAAAGCTACTACATTTTTAACCCCGGTCGTATGTGCCGCAAAGACAACACCTTGCAGTTTACTGCCTATGATGAGCAGGGTAAAACACAAACTACCAAATACCTGCCCATAGAAACAATAGAAAACCTTTTCATTTTTGGTTCAATAGATGCTAACAGCGCTTTGTTTAACTTCTTGGCACAACATCAGGTATCGGTACATTTTTTTGATTATTACCAACATTATACCGGCTCCTTTATGCCAAAAGAATACCTGCTTGCCGGTAAAGTGCAAGTAGCACAAACGCAACACTACCTATTGCCAAGCAAACGGCTGCATATTGCCAAAACAATACTAAAAGGAGCTGCCGCCAATATGCTCAAAAACCTGCACTACTATAATAACCGAGATAAAGACACTACAAATGAAATAGAACTGATGCGCATTTATACCCAAAAAATACCCGATGCTCAAAACATATCGGAATTAATGGGCTTGGAAGGCAATATAAGGCAAACATACTATCAAGCATTCGACACCATTTTAAATGATTTTTCTATGAACGGCAGAAGCAAACAACCCCCAAAAAACGAGGTAAACGCTCTTATATCATTCGGAAACATGATGTGCTATACCGCCTGCCTCGATGCCATATACCATACCCAACTAAACCCCACTATTAGTTTCTTACATGAGCCGGGCTACCGCCGGTTTTCTTTATCGTTAGATATAGCCGAGATATTTAAACCCCTTATTGTGGACAGACTGATTTTTAAAGTGTTGAATAAAAAAATACTTCAGCCCGATGATTTTGACCACCAGCTAAACGGCATTTTACTAAAACCCGCAGCTAAACAAAAATTTGTAAAATACTACGATGAAAGACTTACCGAAACCATTCAACACCGCACCTTAAACCGAAAAGTAAGTTACAAACACCTTATAAAATTAGAGTGTTACAAATTGGTAAAGCATATTTTAGACATAGAAACCTACAAATCTTTTAAAATGTGGTGGTAAAATGTACATCATCTTAGTTTATGATATAGAAGCAAAACGCCTTGCCAAAGCCCTTAAACTTTGCAGGCAATACCTTATATGGATTCAAAACTCCACTTTTGAAGGCGAGTTAAGCCCTCTGCAATTTAAAGAACTACAAGCCAAACTCAAAAAAGTAATAAACCCCAAAAAAGACAGCATCATTATTTTTTACCACAAAACCGGCTTTAAACCCACCAAACAAACCATAGGCATTACCAAAAATGAAGAACAAACCTTTTTGTAACCCATTTAACCCAATTGGCGCAACATTTTAAGCCATTCCCTTCCAAAGGAATGCTCCAAAGTAAAACTTTGAGCTATTCCCTTCCAAAGGAATGCTTTAAAGTAAAACTTGGAGCCATTCCCTTTCAAAGGAATGCTTTAAAATAAAACTTTGAGCCATTCCCTTTCAAAGGAATGCTTTAAAGTAAAACTTTGAGCCATTCCCTTCCAAAGGAATGCTTTAAAGTAAAACTTTGAGCCATTTCCTTCCAAAGGAATGCTTTAAAGTAAAACTTGGAGCCATTCCCTTCTAAAGCAATGCTTTCCTAAAAGCAATGGTAATAATTATAACAAAGTAAATGATTACCCCCTTAGCACAGCAACAACTGCCAAACCATTAACAACAAACTAAAACGCAGCAGCATGGCAAGTAATATAGGTATAATGTGGTTAAAACTCCTTAGCTATAAGCAAAACAGCAAGGCAATAAAAAAAAGCCGCTTAACAGGGTTAAACGGCTTGTGGTCTTTAAACCATAAAATAAAAATGAAATGAAACTGCTATGGAGTAGGCTCATCGGGTTGGGGTTCTTCGGGTTGGGGTTCTTCATCGTTATTATTACCATTGCCCGTTTGCCTAATAAGCGAGAGGTCAAAAAATCGGGCAATATCTTCGGTATCGGTTTGGTACTTGTGCATGAGCAAACCAAGAATACCGTACATGACCTGGCAAACAATAATGCGCTGGTTTTCGAGCAGAGTAGAAAGGCGTTTTACATCGCCTTCTTTTTCTTGCTGGCGCAAACGGGTAGATTCCAGCGTATTGTAAAAACTGGCTACCAGCAATTGTGTGGCGCTAAGGGCGGCATACTCGGTAAGTTTATCGGCAAGCGCACCTACGGTTATAATGCGTTGCTCATAAGTGCCATTCAAAAACGGGCTGCGTTTATTGGGGAAAATTTCTATTTCGGTAGGCGAATCTTCTGGAAAAACAGCCCTGATTGCGCCCTCCCACAGGCGCAAGTTGGCAGGCATTTTCTCAAAAAGAATTTCTTCTATGCCGGCGGTTTTACCCTTGTAGGTGCCTTGCATCATTTCCCAGTTGGTATAAATAGATACATAAGCCTGAAAAACCGGGTCAAGCTCGGCAAACATAGCGGCTATATCGGGGTCGGCCTGCTCATTGCGCAGTTTGGCATGGGTATCGGTAAACAAGCTAAGGGCTTTTTTAAAACTGCCTTCGGTATTTACCAAAAAGGTATTGCTCAAAAAAATCCATTGACGGGTAGCCATAAACAAAAATTTAAAGGGTTAAAAAAATTGGTTTATCTTATAACTTGTGTAGTTGGTTATTATTATACTTGCGTAAAAATACAGTGTATTTTTTTATCTTTAAACAAAGTTTTCCAAAAAAAGTTATTAGTCCTGTTATATTTATTTATCTTTTTGGCAGCTTTTTTTCAAATTTACCTTCTAAAGACCATTTGCTCATTAACTAAACTACATTACCCAAACAAGACTATGGCAGGGGGTAAATTGCCAAAATCTGTCGAACCCCTGCCCTTTACCGCCCCATTACCCTGCGACAGACTTTTTACTGGTTTTTTGCACGTTGCTACCTATTTTAAACGGTTATTCTACTTACCTTTACACTTGCAAACTTTTTGCTGTAATAATCGTACCATTGAGGAATTGAAACGGGTAATCTTTCCACTTGCCGGTTGTTGGGGCGGTGTAATAATCGTACCATTGAGGAATTGAAACCAATTCGCTTATCAAGCGCTACCGGTTCCGGTTCTGGGTAATAATCGTACCATTGAGGAATTGAAACGCATACGGTACAAAGATTACAAGCAAACGGTTTAGTAATAATCGTACCATTGAGGAATTGAAACTACATAAATTTGTTGTTTAAAACGCCAGCCGCTAAGTAATAATCGTACCATTGAGGAATTGAAACAAATGGTATTCCAATAATTTCCGTCAATATACAAAGTAATAATCGTACCATTGAGGAATTGAAACTTTGGGTTTGCGTTGGTGGCTAACTTTTAGGCATTGGTAATAATCGTACCATTGAGGAATTGAAACCGCAACATGTTTGTAAAGGAAAACATTGCACAGGTAACGTAATAATCGTACCATTGAGGAATTGAAACTTGATAGATATTTCGTAATGTATGCCGAAGCACCGTAATAATCGTACCATTGAGGAATTGAAACTGGTCTTTAATTTTGAATTGGTTTAATGGTTATCGTAATAATCGTACCATTGAGGAATTGAAACCTATCATTAAACGCCCGCGCGGCGACATTCTACAAAGTAATAATCGTACCATTGAGGAATTGAAACATAACTGTACCTACTACAATAATACCGCTACAAAGTAATAATCGTACCATTGAGGAATTGAAACTTACCACGTCATTACCTCCGAGCGT
>NBMY01000044.1 GCA_002212985.1 Sphingobacteriales bacterium TSM_CSS | reverse complement strand
CCGATAAAAAACGCATTGTAAAACGCGATGAAACCGGCACTTATGGCGGCGGCGGCGGATACGGGCAAAAATCGGGGTATGCCGGCGACGACTACCGAAGCAGGCAAGACAAACCATCATACGGCGATAAAACACGCAGCAGATTTCCCGATACCCAAAAACGCATTGTAAAGCACGAGAAACCCGATACCTACGAATATAGCAGGCAACCGGATTATAAGCAGCACGAGGAATCCGGAGAACACTATGGCAATGAAGAACAATTGTCGGGCAAAACAAGCAGCCGCAACCGGGTTTTGCGCAAAAGAAAACACCATACCCAGGAAACACAGCAAACCCGGTGGGAAGACCGGCGCGAGTACATTGCACCCGAAGAAGAACCGCAGCACCACAAACAAAAGGAAGACCGGGAAAACATAACACCTGCTAAGCGCAAACAACTTGAGAAGTTGCAGGAAGAGGCAATGGTGCATGAAGAATTGCAAACCAAAGGAATGCGGTTAAACAAATATGTGGCAACTGCCGGTGTTTGTTCGCGCCGCCATGCCGATGAGTTGATAGCGGCGGGCGAAATTACTGTAAACGGCGAAGTAATAACCGCCATGGGGCATAAGGTTTTTACTAAAGATGTGGTAAAATACAACGGCAAATTGCTAAGTCCCTCGCCCAGAGTATATGTATTGCTCAACAAGCCCAAAAACATTATTACCACTGCCCACGACCCCGAAGGCCGCCCTACAGTGATAGATCTGGTAAAAACTGCTACCAGCGAGCGGCTGTACCCTGTTGGCCGCTTAGACCGCAATACCACCGGTCTGCTGCTGCTTACCAATGACGGCGACCTGGCGCAGCAACTGGCACACCCCAGCAGCGAAATACCCAAAATTTACTATGTAATTTTAAATAAACCCCTTTTAAAGGAAGACCTTGACAGCATTGCAGCCGGCATTATGCTGGAAGACGGCTTAGCTCAGGTAGATGAGATTGAATTTGTCAATCCTATTGACCGCCGCGAGTTGGGGGTAAACCTGCACTCGGGTAAAAACCGCGTGGTGCGCCGCCTTTTTGAACATTTGGGCTATGAAGTAGAAAAACTTGACCGCGTAATGTATGCCAACCTCAATAAAAGAGACCTTCCGCGCGGCCGATGGCGCTATTTATCGCCCAGAGAAGTGCGCGAATTGCGCCTGTTTATAGCCAACAGGTAACAAACAGGCTGTACATTTTTTTTGGATTTAATGCTTATCGCAGGCGGTCCATAGAGCGGATGAGTTTTTCATCTGCTTGTACGCCGCGCATGGCCAGCACTTCAAAAATAGTGCCCAACACGGGCAGTGCAGCTCCGTATTGCGGCAAATCCTGTCCGTCGGCAGCAAGGGCATAGTAAATGCCGCCTGCTATAAGGGCCAGTATTACCAACAATGCAACCCGGCAAAGGGTAATTTGAAGTTTACGGTTTTTAAACAAAAAAATATTGCCTAAGCTAATGAGCGCCACTGCGCCGCTCAGTGCAACCAATGCCACAAAATTGAGTGTTTGCAGCAAAGTGCTGCCGCTGATGGCAAAAGGGGTAAATATAAATGCAATGCACAACAAGGCTGCAAGCAGCAGGTAAATGGTTTGTATGCGTTGAATCATGCTCCTTCAATTAAAAAAGCTATTGTTCTTCGTTAAAATAAACTTTGTAAAAAAACATTTTCCGTTCTTCGTCATAACCCCGCTCAATAAATTGTTCGGTAGATTCGGAGTTGAGTTTAATGTCTATGTTGGTATCTAATTTAATAAGGCTTCGCAACTTACGTTTCATGATTTTTACCGCCGGTTGCGATATTTTAAAATCATTGAATGAGGTAAGGTTATTTTCCTCTTCAAACCGTTCTTTAAACTCTTTAAAGCGGCCGGCATGTTCTGGACGGTCTTCAAACACCTGTTCCGAAAAATCGCTTATATCAAAGAGTTCGTGGTCGGTAAAATATTGCAGGGTTTTGTTTAAAAAAAGCAACTGGTCTTTTTTGCCCTGTTCTACGCCAAAAGTATCTTCTCCATACTGATGGCAGAGAGAAAGATAATTTTCGGTAACAAAACCATTGTCTTGCAGGCGTTCCAATCGCAGAAAATCGTCGCGCCAGTATTGCGCTTCGGCAGGACTTTTACTCAGTTTATCTACCAATAGTACGCGATATCCGTCGGCTTCGGCGGTATTGAAAATAAGGCAACCTTTATCGAGGTGTTTAAGATTGATGCCCTTTTCGAGGCTGAATGAAATTGATTGGTTGCGCTCAAGGGGTTTTAAAAATGTATCTTTCTGTTCCGATTTAAAAATTCCGATGGCATCGGTTAATTCATCTTCCAGCACACAATCAGCAAAATAGGCAATACACAACTCGCCCCCCTGAATTTTGGGGTGAGTAGATTGGTTGTATAAATGCTTGGCAATATTAACCGATTGCTCCAGAAATTCTGAGTGGTTGTCGAACACATGCCGGCAAAAAGTGAACAGTTCGTTCAGCTTAATATCGGCAGGGTGGGTAAATTTGTAATACCCGTTATACCGCGCAAAAGGCGTCAGGAAATAATCAAGAAGGGCATTGCGCAGCAACTCATCGGTTAGTGCATAATTGTTGGCAGCAATGAGTACTCCTTCGTTGCGCATTTTGTTACCTACCCTGTGTACGGCAAGCGATCTAAAGGTAAGTTGCGAAAAATCGGGCATGTTTGCTTTGGCATTTTAGCGTTAAGGGGTTGCAAAGTTATCATAAATTTGCTGACTCAGCACAATTTTCATGCCTCGTTTTATGTCAAAAAATCAATGTCAAAAAAAAATACGTCAACATGCGGCAAAAAAACCACAAATTATTTAACTTTGCCCCGCAATTGAGGAACCACTAAAGCAAGTGATTGGTTTCTGCAACAAAACGGGGGATTAGCTCAGCTGGCTAGAGCGCTTGCATGGCATGCAAGAGGTCATCGGT
>NBMY01000055.1 GCA_002212985.1 Sphingobacteriales bacterium TSM_CSS | reverse complement strand
TTTACCGACGGAACCGATAAGTTGTTTAAAGGAAATGTGACGTTGGTGAGGTAGGGAATAAGGTAACTGCGATATTGAGAAGAAAACATGTTTTGACCTGCAACCCACAAACAAATTGAGGTAAATACCGCTTTTTTTTGGTAAAACAGGTCAAAACTTGCAAAAAAACGGATTAATTTGCATTTTGTCACGCCATGAAAAGTATGGGGTGATGGAGGAGGTTTGTTTGAAAGTTTAAAAACGAATTTATGCAAATTGTTTTCTTTGTTCGCAGTTGTTGTGTAATGCTTGCTTGTTGTTTTGCGTGTGTAATTTATTCGCATGAGATACATGCGCAAAAAATAAAAGATGGGGCAGGTAAACAGGTTTCGGGCGTAACGCCGGGCTATTCCGAAAAATTGTATTCTTCTGTAAAATGGCGGTGCATAGGGCCCTCGCGCGGCGGAAGGTCAACGGCGGTTACCGGTGTGCCCGGAAAATCCAACTTGTTTTACTTTGGCAGCACCGGTGGTGGTGTTTGGCGAAGCAAGGACGGCGGCTCAAACTGGGAAAACATATCTGACGGTTTTTTTGGCGGTTCTATTGGCGCTGTGGCGGTGAGCGAAGCCGATAACAATGTAGTTTTTGCGGGCGGCGGCGAGCAAACTATTCGGGGAAACGTTTCATCGGGTTATGGACTTTGGAAAAGCGAAGACGGTGGTGCAACGTGGAAATTTTCGGGGCTTGACCAATCGCGCCACATTTCGCGCATTCGCATACACCCCAAAAACCCCGATTGGGTGTATGTAGCCGTAATGGGCAACGCCTACAAAAGCAACCCCGAAAGAGGCGTTTACCGCAGCAAAGACGGTGGCGCTACCTGGCAGCAGGTGTTGAAGGTAAACCCCGATGCCGGCGCGGCAGATTTGGCTTTTGACCCCTTTAACCCTCGCATTTTATATGCCACCACCTGGCGTTTCAGGCGTACACCTTATAGCTTTTCGAGCGGCGGTGAGGGTTCGGCTATCTGGAAAAGCACCGATGGGGGCGATACTTGGAAAAATATTTCGGAAAATGAGGGCTTGCCAAAAGGCACTTTGGGCATTATAGGTGTTGCTCCCTCACCTGCCAAACCCGACAGAATTTGGGCTATGGTAGAGGCAAAAGATGGAGGCTTATTCAGATCTGATGATGGCGGAAAGACGTGGAATAAGTTGAATGACGACCGCAGCTTGCGGCAGCGCGCCTGGTATTATACCCGAATTTATGCACACCCCACCAACCCCGATGTAGTGTATGTGCTGAATGTGGAGTTCCATAAATCGCAGGACGGCGGGAAAACTTTTACCACTATTAATACCCCGCACGGCGACCACCACGACCTGTGGATTGCCCCAGAAGACCCCGACCGGATGATAATTGCCGACGACGGCGGAGCGCAAGTAACCTATGACGGCGGCACAAAATGGAGCACCTACCACAATCAACCCACTGCCCAGTTTTACCGCGTTATAACCGACAACGCTTTTCCGTACCGAATTTACGCCGCTCAGCAGGATAACAGTACCATTCGCATTGCCCACCGTTCATCGGGTTGGTATATTTCGGAGCGCGACTGGGAAGAAACCGCCGGCGGCGAAAGCGCCCATATTGCCGTTGACCCGCTGAACAACGATGTTGTGTATGGCGGTAGCTACGATGGTTATTTAACCCGAATTGACCACAAAAACCGGCAGGAGCGTGCCATTAACGTGTGGCCCGATAACCCAATGGGGCATGGCGCCATTGACTTTAAGTACCGCTTTCAGTGGAATTTTCCTATCTTTTTTTCGCCCCATAACCCCAAAAAACTGTATGCCTGCTCTAATCAACTGCACGTTACCTACAATGAAGGGCAAAGCTGGCAAACCATAAGTCACGACCTAACCCGAAACGACAGTACCAAACTGCAATCATCGGGCGGGCCTATTACGCAGGATAATACATCGGTAGAGTACTATTGCACCATTTTTGCCGCTGCTGAATCGCCGGCAGAAGAAGGCGTAATTTGGACAGGTTCTGATGACGGGCTGATTTATGTTACCCGAAACGGCGGAAAAGACTGGCAAAACGTAACCCCGAAAGACATGCCCGAATGGACAATGATTAACTCCATAGAACCCCACCCAAGCCAGAAAGGAACCGTTTATGTAGCCGGCACCCGCTATAAATTGGGCGATTTTGCGCCGTATCTCTACAAAAGCAAGGATTACGGTAAAACATGGACCAAAATTACCACCGGCATAGCCCCCGAAGATTTTACCCGCGTACTTCGGGCAGACCCCGCCCGGAATGGATTGCTCTACTGCGGCACTGAAAAAGGCATGTACATATCTTTTAACGACGGGGCAAACTGGCAAACGTTTCAGCTAAACCTACCCATTGTGCCCATTACCGACCTGGCAGTTAAGGAAAGCAACCTGATAGCCGCCACACAAGGCCGCAGTTTGTGGATAATAGATGACCTTACACCACTGCACCAACTTACCGATGAAGTAGCTAAAAGCGATTTTTACCTCTACCGGCCCATGCCCACCTACCGATTTGGCGGCATAGGTTCGGGAGAAGCAGAGTACAGCGGCGAAAACCGCCGAAACGGCTTAATGCTTTATTACTACCTGAAACAAAAACCCGATACGGCAACCACCGTAACACTTGAATTTTTAGAACAAGATACCATAGTTATACGCAAGTTTTCGAACAAGGCCAAAGAAAAGCGCGACCTGCTGGAGCCGAAAGACAGTTGCAACCTGTTTGTTTGGGATTTAAATTACCCGGGCGCCAAACGGTTTGACGGCATGATTTTATGGTGGGCAGGTGTTGGCGGCCCAACAGCATTGCCCGGCGACTACAAGGTAAGGCTTACGGTAAACGAAAAATCGCAAACACAACCGTTTACCATTTTAAAAGACCCCCGCTCGCCGGCAACACAACAGCAAATGAAGGCACAGTTTGATTTTGTGCAGGCAGTTACCAACAAATTGACCGAAACCCACGAAGCAATTATTAAAATTAGAGATGTGCGCAAGCAACTGAACGATTATAAGGAGCGCATTAAGCCCGATGAAAACATGAAAGACGTGGTAAAAATGGCTGCCGCCATAGATTCGGTTATGACTAAGGTAGAAGAAACCCTGTACCAAACCAAAAACCGAAGCGGGCAAGACCCCCTCAATTTCCCCATAAGGTTAAACAATAAACTGGCACATTTAAATGCCCTTACCGGCATTGGCGATGATGCCCCAACAGAGCAAGCCATTGCTGTAAAAGAAGAACTAACCAAAGACATTGATGTGCAACTGGCTATTTTGAAAAAAGTGTTTGAAACAGATGTACCTGCCTTTAATAAGTTGGTGAAAGAAAAGGCAGCCGATATAATTATTCTTAAAAAAGAAGAACCCGATGGCAAGAAGAAAGAAAAGTAGCCCGCAAAAGCGCTCAGAAGCTGTACGAAAAGTGAAATAAGTACCTGTTACCTTGCAGATAAGCGCTAATTCCTTTGCGAGCTTTGCGAAAAACTTTGCGAACTTTGCGGTTAAAATAATATCTTATCCAAAAAACACGCAAATTAAAAAGCAATAAAACATTAGCCCCAAAAGTAGCCACAGATACTTTTCATACTGCCTCTCATCAAATTTTTCTATTTGGTAAACAAAACAACCAAAACACTATGCACAGTTTTGAAACCATTATGGCAGCCGTTGAACGGCAGTTTAACATTATTTCGCCAACCGGCGAAGTAAGTTTACTTGGGTTGGCAAAGTTATCTATGGACGGCTATATGAGTGTTGCACAACCGGCTACCCGCAATCAGGCAATGGCTGTTATTGCCTCTTTCCACCTGTACCGGCATCGGTTAAGCGCCCAAACGTTTCAGTTTTATGCCGATAATATGCGCAAGGTAATGGCTATGTACAGCGGGTTAAGAGTCTGGCGGTTATCGCACTATGCGGTGCCCGAATTGTTAGATTCGCCGGCATCGGCTTTGCGCACGGCGCGGTTGGCCGGAACATGGGGCAGTTCAGAGAATTACCGGTCGGGTAGTTTTAGTTATAATTCGTTTAAAAAATTGCTGCTGTATAACAACGGCTATTTTAAACGGGGCAGCAGCAGCTATGCTTCCGATACTTACCGATATTCTGACGGACAGTACCGCGGCAGTTCTTCTACCTCCTCTGAAGGTGATTGGGAAGAGGGTTATTGGGGCAATTCTTTTGACGATTTTTATTTGGCTTTTCCGCAAAACCGCACCTTCATAGATTACGATTGCCGGGTAAACGGCAGCAATACACTCATTTTAACACCTTCGGGCGGCAGCGCCCAGTATTGGGACAGGCAGTAGTCCTTATGGTTTCGCCTGCTCATGCGAGGCTGTGCCTCGTGATTTGTGTAACCTGCAAGGCTGTGCCTTTTTTCTGAAGAAATATCCCCAGCCCTCCCTATCGGAAATGCGCAACCTTCATGCCAAAAACAACCATAAATCCGGCATTTTACAAACAAGACATCGGATGTTTTTAAAACATCCGATGTCGCATCAACCAAGTATTACCCCCCTTTTTGCCACAAATAGGCATGGGCAAATTGCTTTTTAGGTAGGCTTTTTATTGCCCATTGTTGTAGAGAGGGGCTGGGGTAAGTAATTTGTACCCGCTCGTTGAGCCTGTCGAAACGAGAATTACACACTTTTACCTTTATTACCCGAAAGGGATGAATTTTGCGCTAAATGTACAGAAGAACCACTGTTTTTACCTTATAACGGTTCCTGTGTGTAAAAGAACTCAATTTCCATGCTTAATATGGCATTGTTTATATAGTTTTCGTCCATTTCGGGAGTGGTGTGGAATATTACTTGCAATCCTATCCAGCCGGCTTCATTGGGAAATGCCTCTTTTAACCCAAAATTGCTAATACTGCCATACCATGTATCGTTTGCCTGTTGGTAGGTAAGTTCTGTTTCTTTTTCGTAAAAACCGCCCCAATAAGCCTTGCCCGATATATTGAGTATATTGGCTGTGCTGATATTGTGGGTTGGACGAATAAGAAAGGTGGCAGTAACATGCTTTTCGGTACAAATGTCTTCGGGTGTGTTAATGTCTTCGAAAACTATGCGCTTAAAACCCGATTGTGTTTCGCTGTACAAGAAATTATCTTTCACCTCGCCGGTCCATTTTGTATCGGGCCCGCAGGGGTTGTCGTTGTTGTTGGTATCGGAACAACCCGCAAAGAGCAGTAATAAAACCGCTGTAACGCTGCTCATTAAAATAGTTTTCATAAACAAAGTGTTTAAAGTTAACTAACTTATAAAGCGTGCGGAGTGTATGTAATGCTGTGTGTAAATACTGGAACCGATGGCAAAGCCGAACAATGGTTTTTAGGCCTTACCGTTTCATTTTCAATGACAAATATACGGTATTTTTTTGAAAAATACAAATAAAAATGCGGCATCTTATTATAAGTGGTTGCTATTCTTTTTTAAATTTGAAATTAAGCGCATCGCAGTAGTTTAACCCGGAGCTGAGGGCAACGCGGCGGCTGCTTTTGCCATCGTCAATGGTAAGTGCGGCGGTGTTGGGCGGTCTTTCGCCTTCGTTGTGGGCATATAAGATGAGATAGTTATCGGCGTTTCGGTCAACTTTTATGGTAATGTGGTAGGGTTTGGTTTTAAGGCGGTATTCGCGCAGCAGCCATTCGCCGTTGTAGTAGATAGAAATGGTATCACCATCATCGTATTCATCGTCCCAAACCGAAAGGTTTACCGTTTCGCTGTTAATGACCATGCGTTTACCGGTTTTTACGGTTCTGTTGTTAAGGGTTGCGGGTACATTTCTTTCGGTGTAAACTAATTTAACGTTGTCCAAATTGTTGGTAGTGTGGGGTATTTGGGTTGTATCTGAACTTGCAGCAAGGTTGGGCAGAGCAGGTTCATCGGGTTGCAGGCGGGGTTGTTCCTGCAAATTATCCGAGTCAATTTTAAGGGCGGCAATAGAAGCCACGGGTTCTGGTGGTAGTGGCAAAGGGTATTTGCGCAGGTCAAAAGGCATAAATTGGGTAGTTGTGCAGCCATTTGCATCGGAGGCGGTAATAAAGCCCACTATAGCTACCGGATTTTGTATTGTTGCGTTGTTAATATAAGCGTCGAGGGTTGCGGTTCCGTCTTGTTCATATACCAGTTTTGCATTGTTGTCATACTTTTTAAAGTCTAAAGCGGAAACCTGTTGGGCAGGTTCGCCATTTAATATGGCATAACCTTTTCTAAAACTGTAGGGAGGTGTGCCTCCGGTAGCGCTGCATTTAAAATTGTAAAGTTCATTCACCCCAATTTTAATGATATCGGTAATTTGCAGTTCGGCAGGCGCTGATACAGAAACCGTTTCGGTGGCTTTATTGCCCCAGTTATCGGTTAGGGTAAGGGTATAAGTTCCGGCAGGAAGGTTGTTGAGGTTTTTGGTGGTAGCTCCGTTAGACCATTTGTAGTTGTATTTGCCAATTCCGCCATTTACCTTTGTGGTTATTGCGCCTTCTTTGTTGCCGCCGGCACAGTTGGGGCTGCTGGCAGAAAGGTTTAGGTTTAGGGGTTTAAAGCGCAGCAAAACGCCCTGTGCATTGATGCGGGTTTTGGAGGTTGCGGCGGTAAAGCCCCAATATACATCGGGTTTGCCGTTAAATACGGTGTTTACCATATCTCCTGTCCAAGAGAGGGTAAAAACTTCATCTACATAAACATCTATGGTTTGCGAAGCAGGTTCCCAACTTACCTTAACCTTATGGTATTTGCATTGCCTGCTGCTGCCTGCTTTTTGCGGACTCATGACCACCGGTCCGGCCAGGGTATTGCCGCTAAGGTGGTCGTTATCGCCATTTTTTACAATGGCTACATGTGTTTCAGTTGAGGGAAAAAAACTTTCAAACTCATTAAGGTAGTTGTCAAATTCAATAACCAGAGAAGGAGATATGCCTTTATAACCTATACCCGACCCAATTTGACCTACCGTTTTGGTGCCTTTTTGTTGCAGCACAAAAGCCACGCCATCGGCATTATTGTTCCCGCAGCCAAGAAAAACATCAAAATTGATTTCAAAAGGGTCGTTCAGGTCAATAGTATTTTCTGCCCATGCGGCACCGGCTGTAGCAGGCAGTTCGCGGGTAAGGCGGTAGCGGTTTTCGTCTAATTTTCGGGCAGCGCCAACCAGTTTTACCTGTGCCTGTGCCGGCAGCAGTATGCCGGCGGCAAGCAGTGTCAGCACAAGAAAATTGCCGGAATTTTGCAGCACTCGGCTCAAATGGCAGAAAAGGAAGTTGCAGGCAACAGAGGTCATGCTATGGTATTGTATTATGTAAATCTTTGTTTTATAACTGCAAAGCAAAAGTTGTTGTTTTAATGGCAGTAAAAGCGGTTTGCTAAATGAACACGCAAAATAACAACTTGGCCAATGCAAAATGCGTTAAAAATGGTTAAAAAAACAAAAGGAACCCATTGGTTCTGCAGCAACGGGTTCCTTTTTTTGCATTCACATTGAATTGGCGCATTCAACTGCTTACTCCCACTTCAGGTCTTCGTCGTTTTCTTCATTACTGCTGGTATTGGATTGTTCGGTATGGGGGGTGGTATCTTCGGTATAAAAACCCGGTGTTGTTTTAAGCAGGCTGTTATCGGGCAGTGTTTTTTCTTCCTGCGCGTTGTAATATTGTTCGCGGTTGCGGTCAAACTCGTCAAAGTCGTAATCAGGCATTAGTTCGTTTTTCACATGGTTAACGGCTTCCTGCATAGCTTCCAGAAAACGGTTGAAGTCTTCCTTATACAAATGCAGTTTGTGTTTTTCGTAACCATCGCCATCGGGCTTTTTCTTGCTTTCGGTAATGGTGATGTAGTAATCATTAGAACGGCTGCTTTTCACATCAAAGAAATAGGTCCGGCGTTTTCCGGCTTTTAGACGAACGGAAAAAACGCTGTCGTCATTACTGCGTTGGTTGTAATTACGGTCTTTGTTCACAATTTAATAAATTTAAATAAAACAGGCAAAGGAGTTAAATACAAATCTATGGGTAATTTTAGACAAAAAAAAGCACATGGGTAAAATTTGTTGCAATATGGCACAAAAAATGTCTTAAATCGTCAAAAAAGGCAAAACTTAATATAAAATTTGAAACTCCAAAAGGTTTTGAAAAAAAAAGAGTAATATTGCGTTCGGTTACACCATTTTTAAACCCTCCTCTTTTTTTATAAACACCATAATATGAAAAATTCACTACTTGCCTTAGTTTTTATGCTGGCTTCGGTGCAAGTATGGGCGCAATGCACCACTACCAACGCCACCGCTTGTCTTTGCCCTAATGGTGTGGACACCTGTAATTTGTACCCCGATTTAAAAGTGTCAGAACAACTTCTATTGGAAGCTGCCAACAACCCCGAAACCCTTGGCGAGTTGCGCGTATCAGTAGCAACCCCCAATATTGGTTATGGCCCCCTGCAAATATTGGCAACCGATTATTTTGTTTGCGGAACCGATACTATATACAGCCCCGGTGGTATGAGTGGCACTTGCCCCGATGGCACTTATCCTCGACAGCTTATTAAGCAAAGAGTGTATAGAAAGGAAGGTAACACCATGGTACAGTTTGACCGTTGGGCAAATTCTATGACTTACCACCCAACCCATGCCCACATGCACGTTGATGATTGGTGCGTTTTTTCCATTCGAACACCTATAAACGGGGTAACCGACCCGCTGCAGTGGCCCGTAGTAGCACAGGGCGCAAAAACGGGTTTTTGCTTAATGGATTTCGGTTCGTGTAATTACTACAACGGCTATTGCGTAGATGACAACGGGCAGGTAATGACCAGCGCCAACCAAGTGAACTACGGATTGGGTGGGGGCGAATATGCCTGTGGGTTTGACCAAGGTATTTCGGCCGGTTTTACCGATATTTACCATTATTACCTCGACGGCATGGGCATAACCATTCCCGAAGGCGTTTGCAATGGCAACTACTATTTGGTAGTAGTAGTTGACCCCGACAACAATTTTGTAGAGGTAAACGACGACAACAACGTTATGGCGGTACCAATTACCCTTAGCGAGCAAAGTGTTGAACCCTCTAACCTTATTGCCGCCAACGGCCCCACCACTTTTTGCAAAGGAGAAAGTGTACAGTTGCAGGCATTGGCAGGCGACAGCTACCTGTGGTCAACCGGACAAACCACCCAAACCATAACCGTAACCGACCCCGGCGCTTACTATGTGAATGTAATTTCCAACTGCTACAACTTGGTTTCGCAGCCATTTGAAGTAACCGTACTCGATGCCGAAATAGAATCTATTGTTCCCGATGTGGAAACGGTGGTTTGCCAGCCTATCCCCGCTATTCTTACTGCTAATGCCGAAGGTGAAATTAACTGGTACGACTCGCCCGATGCCACCACTCCCGTTTATACCGGCAACCCCTTTGTAACCCCCAATATTGCTGAAACCACCACCTATTATGCCCAAAATACCCGCGTGTATGAAGGATTGCAATTTTACAACCAGCCCCACGACAATACTATTGGCGGCGGCGGGTTAAACTCCAACATTTATAATGGTCACCTTATTTTTGATGCTTACAAGGAGTTTACCCTCCAATCTATAAAAGTATATGCTACTGGCGAAGGTAATCGCACCTTCCAGTTGCGAAACAGCGCCGGTACGGTTTTGCAGGAAATTACCGCCATGGTGCCCGATGGAGAAAGCCGCGTAACGCTCAATTTTGAAGTGCCCATTGGAACCGATATGCAGTTTGGCACTGCCGAATACCCATCTATGTACCGCAATAACAGTGGTGTTACCTTTCCATATACTGTGCCCGGCGTTTTGTCAATTAAAGGATCTAACTATGACGACCCCGCCGGCGGCGCATACTACTACTACTATTATTACGATTGGGAGGTAAAGGAACACGATTTTATTTGCATCGGAACGCCAAAACCTATTACTATTAACTATGAGTTTTGCACCGGTTCGGGCAACAATCTTTCCCAAAATACTTTTTCGGCAAATGTAGTGCCCAATCCCAGCAAGGGCAATTTTGTAGTAGCAATTGCTTCGCCCGTTGCATCAGTTTATCAGTTGCGCCTTTTTGATGTGGCAGGTAAACTGCTGTACGACAAAACGCTGGGTATGGTAAACGGAGCAATTACGCATACCGTAAATGCATCCAACCTGCCACAAGGTATGTATGTACTTTCTATTACCGGAGGCGGACAAACCTATAACCAAAAAGTGGTTATACAATAGCCCCTCGGTTTGGGTAAAAAACACAAAATGCCGGTTCCAGTAATACGAACCGGCATTTTGTCCTTACAAAAGGGCTGTTTTTAATCTGTTTGTTATGGGAGGCAGAAAAATTGTTTAAATAAACAACTACCTTTGCAACCAATACGAAAAAAAACGAAACAGGGTATAATAAACGCTTTTACCATACATCAACCGTGAGCTACAAAGAACAAATTGATTTGCAGCGCCTGCCCGCACACATTGCCATTATTATGGACGGCAACGGACGCTGGGCAAAAAAACAGGGTAAAAACCGGATTTTCGGGCATCATAAAGGGGTAGAAACTGTTCGCAAAATTACCGATGCCGGCGCACAACTGGGGGTTAAATACCTTACCCTCTATGCCTTTTCTACCGAAAACTGGGGGCGGCCATCTTTTGAGGTAAACGCACTGATGGAACTGCTGGTGCATACCATTCGCAAAGAAACAAAACAACTCAACAAAAACAACATTTGCCTTAAAGCAATAGGCAACCTCGAAATGTTGCCCCCAAAATGCCTGCGAGAACTCAAAGATGCCATGGAACTCACCAAAAACAACAACCGCATGACGCTTACTCTGGCACTTAGTTACAGCGCCCGATGGGAAATAACCGAAGCCGTAAAACAAATATGCCAAAAAGTAAGCTCGGGGCAGCTAAACATTGCCGAGGTAAACGAACAATTGGTTGCACAAAATCTGTCAACCGCTTATATGCCCGACCCCGAACTGCTTATAAGAACCAGTGGAGAACAACGCATTAGCAATTACTTGCTCTGGCAAATTGCCTATTCCGAGTTATTTTTCACCGAAAAATTTTGGCCCGAATTTGACGAAGAAGAATTCTACAAAGCCATTTGTATATTTCAGCAACGCGAGCGCAGATTTGGAAAACTCAATACCACCGAACAATAAAAACGATGGGGCAGCACAAATAGCTTTCTTGCTGTAAGGGTAGGCAATAGCGGCAGCCTTTATGCCGTTATGAGTAGGATTTTACCCCTGCCACCATTACATTTCATGTTACCATGCCCCATACTTGCAAATGTTGTTGTAAATTTGCCGCTCTTTTCAACTTTAACCTCCTTGCAGCCACCGCTTTATAAGGCTCACCATGAAAACCTTTAGTTTTAATAAAAACCAATACATGCTGGCAGTTTATTCACTCACTATTAAACGCCTGCCATTAACCTGTGCCGGCAATACCGGACAAAACGGCAATTTTGCCGCCTCCGCTTTTCTTTTAGCCGCCTTTTTGCTGTGTTGTGCTGCCCCCCTTGCAGCACAAGATACTACCGCGGTTGCTCCGCTCATAAGCTATGAAAAACCGGCTACTTACGAATTGGGTGGCATTACTGTAAGCGGGACTAAATTTGTTGACGAGGGCGTTTTGTTGTCTTACACCGGGCTGAACATTGGCGACCAAATTTCCATTCCGGGAGATGATATACCCAATGCTATTAAAGCGCTTTGGAAACAAGGACTGTTTTCTGATGTGAAAATTTGGGCAACCCGAATTATTAACGATGTTATTTTCCTTGATATAAAATTAACCGAACGCCCCCGGTTGTCGAAATACAACTTTAAAGGGGTTAAAAAAGGTGAGGAAGAAGACCTGCGCGACAAACTTACCCTTATTCGGGGACGGATAGTTACCGAAAATCTGCTCAACAATACCGAATTGCAGATTTTAAACTTTTACCGCAAAAAAGGATTCCTTAATACACGCATACAAATTGACCAAACTCCCGACCCACAGTTCAACAACAGCGTTATTCTTGCGCTCAATGTGGCAAGGGGCAACAAGGTTAAAATTAACGAAATCATATTTTCGGGCAATGAAAATATAGCCGCACGCAGTCTTAAAAAACAAATGAAAGACACCAAAGAACGGCTGCGCCTTAATCCAAAAGCTCCCGCCACCGTTCTTAACGACCTGAAAAAGGTAAATATTCCTCAGTTGCTTGGCAATATCTCGCCCAAAGAATTGCTGGGTTATATTGATGAAAACATCTTCCGGTTTAAACTTTTCTCTTCGTCTAAATTTATTGAAGACGATTTTGAAAAAGACAAGCAAAGCGTAATTGATTACTACAACGAAAAAGGCTACCGGGATGCCCGTATTTTGAGTGACACTACTTATGTGTATGACGATAAAAGCATTAACGTAGAACTGAAAGTAGAGGAAGGGAATAAATACTATTACAGAGATGTATCGTGGCGCGGAAACACCAAATATTCCGATGAATACCTGAACAGCCTGTTAAACATTAATACCGGCGATGTGTATAACAAAAAACGGCTGGAAGGACGCCTGCAAATGGACCCCAACGGCAACGACATCAGCTCTTTATATATGGATGACGGGTACCTGTTTTTTAACATTACTCCGGTTGAAAAAGCCATTGAGGGCGACTCCATTGATATGGTAATAAACGTTTACGAAGGCCCGCAGGCTACCATAGACAAAATTATCATTAACGGAAACGACAAAACCAACGAACACGTAATACGCCGCGAATTGCGCACCCTGCCCGGAAACAAGTTCAGCCGTTCTGACATTATACGCTCGCAGCGCGAAATTGCCAACCTGGGCTTTTTTGACCCCGAACAGATACAGATTAACCCCATTCCCAACCCTTCAAAAGGAACGGTAGATATTGAATATAAAGTAGCCGAAAAGTCATCAGACCAACTCGAACTTTCGGCAGGTTGGGGCGGAAATACCATTGTAGGAAGCATTGGCGTGGCTTTCAATAATTTTTCGCTTCGAAACATACTGAACAAAGACGCCTGGCGGCCCCTGCCCAGCGGCGATGGGCAGCGCCTCAGTTTCCGATTCCAGTCAACCGGTAAAGCGTTCCAGTCTATTAATGCCTCGTTTACCGAACCCTGGTTGGGAGGCAGACGCCCCAATGCCCTCACCCTCAGCACTTTCAGCTCAAGAAGTTTCCGCAATTTTTTTGTAGCCGACCTAAGCGAAAGCCAGCGCGAATTGCTCTACATTACCGGTGCATCGGTAGGTTTAGGGCGCCGCCTTCAATGGCCCGATGACAATTTCAGCATTCAAACTTCGGTTAACTACCAGCGTTATAACCTGCAAAACTGGCGCTCCGACTTTCTGCTCACAAACGGCCAATCAAACAACCTTAGCCTTACTACGGCTTTGTCGCGCTATTCATTAGACCAACCTATTTACCCCCGTTCCGGCTCCAATATTTCGGTTTCTTTGCAAATAACACCACCTTTTTCAGCCATTTTCAGCCCTAATATTAATTTTGCCGAAGCCTCCGACTCGCGTAAATACCGATGGGCCGAGTATCATAAATGGAAATTTAAAGCCGAATGGTTTACCCCCATAACCAAAAAAATGGTATTGCGTACATCGGCAAAAGTGGGGCTTATGGGCTTTTTTAACCCCGATATAGGGCACTCGCCTTTTGAACGTTTTGAATTGGGCGGCGATGGTATTGCCAACTTTAACCTTTATGGCAAGGATATTGTAGCCCTGCGCGGCTACGACGAAACCGAAGTTACCCGGAAAACCACCAATGTGGGGCATCCGTTCTACGCAAAGTACACCGTAGAACTGCGCTACCCGCTTAGCCTTAACCCCAGCTCTACCATTTTTGCCCTTGCCTTTGCAGAGGGCGGCAACTCATGGGCTACTTTCAAGCAATTTAACCCAATGGAGGTAAACCGTTCGGCAGGTATTGGATTGCGTATATTTTTACCCATGTTTGGCACCTTAGGCTTCGATTACGGAATAGGGTTTGATAAAGATTTGCCCAAAGACAGCAGTGTTTGGAAATACATCTCTAACCGAGGACGGTTTAATGTGGTGCTTGGTATGGAACCCGAATAATAATATGAATGCAATTTGTTCAAATTATTAAACCAAAAGTCGTTAGCAAAGTCTTAACATTACAAGTGTGTAAGTGTTATTGTGCCCCGTAAAACAGTAAAAATTATTCAATAAAAGCAATAAAACATACAGAAATGAAAAAATTAGCAATTTTTCTTGCCTTTTTACTGGCTTCAGCCATGTATGCCAATGCGCAAACTGTTGGTTATATCGATTCGGAAGGGTTAATGCAGCAACTGCCCGCCTACAAGCAAGCCCAAGACCAGATTAACTCCATTGTAGATAACTGGAATAAGGAAATTCAGCAGAAGTACAAAAATATTGACGACGCCTACAAAGCATTTCAGGCAGAACAGGTATTGCTGAGCCAAAACGACAAAAGCAAACGCGAACAGGAAATTGTGGATATGGAAAAACAAACCCGCGATTTGCAAAAACAACGTTTTGGACCCAACGGCGATTTGCAGAAAAAACGTGAAGAAATGGTTAAACCCATACAAGATCAGGTATATGCTGCCCTTGAAAAAGTGGCCGGCCGCAAAAAAGTGGACATTGTGTTAGATAAATCGGGCAGCGCCGTTACCATTTTGTTTGCCAATCCTAAATACGACCTTACAGAAGATGTGCTCAAAGAATTAGGCGTTTCGCCCAATAAATAGTATCTTTGCGCTTTTAATAAACATTTATAACAAAAATTGCCCAACCAAGCAGTAAAAAATTGCCCGCATGAAAACTTTTTTGAAGTTATTTGTTTTGTCTTTTTGTTTCATGGCATTAACCGCCACCTTTGCCCAGCCCAAAATTGGCCACCTCAACAGTGTAGATTTGTTAAATTCGCTCAATGAGTGGAAAACTGCACAGGTAGAGTTGGAAACATTTGCCAACAAAATTCAGGAGCAGTTAAAAGCAAAGCAAAAAACAGTGGTTGATGAATATAATGTTTTTGTTCAGAAAGTACAAAACGGAGAACTAACTCCCAAACAACAAGACGAACAGCAACAGTATTTTCAGCGCAAACAAAGTGAATTGGATCAGGATCAAACCAAAGCCCAGCAGGATTTAATGAAACGCGAAGATGAACTGACCACGCCTATTAGGGATAAAGTCATGAACGCCATTAAAGCTGTAGCGCAGGAAAAAGGTTACAATTACATTATTGATACCAGCGTTGGCGCTACTTTGTATTCCTCGCCCGATGATGATGTTACCGCTTTTGTAAAAGCAAAACTGCAGTAATATATCGGGCTGCGTTTTTCTCCAAGGCTTCTGCTTTTAAAGCGGAAGCCTTGTTGTTATTTAATTCCAACCCGTTTACAAAAAATGCACATTTCAACATTGCAAGCCAAACACCCAATTGGCGTGTTCGATTCGGGAATTGGAGGGTTAACCGTTGCTCAGGGTATTGCACATGCATTGCCCAACGAGCAAATTGTTTATTTTGGCGATACCGCCCACATGCCATACGGCGAAAAATCGGCTGAGGCAATTCAGGGGTATTCGGTCAAAATATGCCAGTTTCTGCTTCAGCATCAATGTAAAATAATTGTAATTGCCTGTAATACCGCATCTTCTGTAGCAGTTGAGTTATTGCAGGAGCAAATGGCCGGCAGGGTAACTGTTATTAATGTGATAGACCCTGTTGTGGAGGCAGTCAAACAATCGGGCATTGGCAGGGTAGGGGTGTTGGCTACCCAACGCACTACTAAAACGGGGGTTTATCCGCATAAAATTTCGCTTGCATCGCCCGGTGTGAAGGTAATGGCCAAGGCGGCTGCTTCTTTAGCCTCTATTATTGAAGAAGGCATGTTTCATAGTGCCCACACCATGAAAGCCATTATGGACTACTATCTTTCCGACCCCTGCCTTGAACAGATAGAAGGACTTATTTTGGGTTGTACGCATTACCCAATCATAAAAAACCATATAAATAACTACTACAACGGAAAGGTTCAAATTTTCGACGCCACCGAAACGGTTGCGCAAGCAGTAAAAGAACAACTCCGAAACCAGCAGCTTTTATGCCCCGATACGCGCAAAGCCCAACACCATTTTTATGTGTCAGACTATACGCACTCCTTTGAGCAGGCAACTAAAATATTTTTTGGAACTCAGGTGCATTTAAATCACTACCCTATTTGGGAAATGATTGAACAAATTACCCCTCTGAAATAGTCTTAATCTCCGTAAAGTTCAGTTTTCTCATCTTTGCAAAAATCAGCAACACTATGTACAATTATGTTAAATTAACAGCACTTCTTGTTGTTTGTTTCCTGGCAAGCAGTTGGGCAATTCAGGCGCAAACCGCCGAAACTCAGGAACAAAAAGGAATACAGTTTTTTCATGGCTCCTGGAACGAGGTAAAGGAAGAAGCCCGCAAGCAAAATAAACCTATTTTTGTAGATGCATTTACAACCTGGTGTGGCCCTTGTAAAATGATGAGCGCCAATACTTTTACAGATGAAAAAGTAGGAAACTTTTTCAATAAGTTTTATGTAAATTATAAAATTGATGTGGAAAAAGGCGAAGGGCGCGACTTTGCCCGAAATTATCGCGTTGACCGTTACCCTACCTTCCTGTTTATAAATGCCAACGGCGATGAACTTTACCGTTCCTTGGGTTATCAGCAGCCGGCACCGTTTATTATGGAAGGACGAAAAGGACTGTTTGACAAAAAAGCTATGTTGGCCATGCAGGCAGAGTATAAAAACGGCAACCGAAACGCCGATTTTATGCGCAATTATGTAATGATGCTTTGGGCCGGAAACCAGTCTGAATACAACGATGTTGCCAATGAATATCTGGCAGCCCTTAACCCCGAAGACCTGAAAAAAAATGAAAACATACAGTTTGTGTTCGATTTTGCTGCTGCCATGAACGCCAAACCGTTTGAAGTTATGATGAACAACAAAGACTTGTTTGTGCGTGCATTGGGTCAAAAAGCCGTTGCCGATAAAATTGTGGGCGTAGCTTTTCAATCGGTAAGCACTGCTGCCGATAACCACGACAAAAACCTGTTTAACCAAATTGTTTCCGTAATTAAACAATCGGGAGCGCCAAATGCAAGCGAGTATGTGTATATGGCTTCTTTAGATTATTACGATGGCACAGCCGACTGGAAGAACTATATTCGCAGCGCCATTAAGTATGTTGATGAGTATAAAGTGGATAACCCCAACCTTCTCAATAACTTAGCTTGGAACGTGCAACTGCACACCGACAAAAAGAAAGAACTGCGCAAAACCTCGGAGTGGGTGCAAAAATCTATCGGCATGGAGCCGGCCTATTACAACTACGATACTTACGCCTATATCCTTTACAAAATGGGTAAAAAAAATGAAGCATTAACTACCGCAAAAAAAGCCATTGAATTTGCTAAAGCAGTTAAGCAAGACTACTCAAGCACCCAAAAACTCATTGAGCGTATTGAAAAATAAACCCATTCGTCTATTTTTTACTTAGAGGGTAGTTCCTTAACCTTATAAAAAAAAGCAGTTGCCGCAGGTTGCGGTAGCTGCTTTTTTATAAGATACTAAAATTTTACCTATTTAAGGTTATATTGTGTTATAGTCATTGATTTTTCGAAAATTATTTCTACTTTTGCAACCGCGGGGTAGGTTCAACTGCGCGGGGAAAGGTTATTGTCAAAATTGATTAACAATTTCTGAATACAATAAACCGACCGACTACTTGCTTTTTCATTGCCCCGAACACTTCATACCCTCTCTTTAATGCCTTCCTAAACACAGGTATTACAAAATCTGAACCTAAATCTAAATCGCTTTAAGCAGTAAACGCTTTTCCGGCTAACTGGTGTTACCACCGAGAATTGGAAACGGGTTGTTCGAACTGCAGATTTTAGACAAATTTTCAGACCAGTGTGACGTGATGGCGCTTTTGAGTCAAACTAAATATATACAATTACGACAAGGACGTTGCATCTGAAAGCGCATTCACACCAATCTGCCGTCAATTTTAGAACGCAAGGTTTGAAATGGTTGGAAGATATGAGTGGATTGGTATTTTTAAAGGGATTGCTGACATACGTAAAATAAGTAAAATGCATTATTTATGGTAAATTTATTTTTAGCGTTATTGATTTTTATTCTATGCACCAATACTGCTACCTTACATGGACAAGCGGTTATTTTCGGTAAAATTGAGGAGCAGATTTGGTTGGAAAATCAGCAAAACGGCAAGCTACAGCCAGCATCTATTACAATTTTTTCTGACAATTTTTTTCAAAAAGATGCCAATATACTTGTAGTGCCCGATGAGCAGGGATTTTACAACATTCAACTGCCCCTGCTGTTACCCATGCCGGTAATTATGGAATACAACAACCGGCGATTGCAGTTGTTTCTGTTTCCAACCGATACCCTGCAGCTTAGTTTTAACGCTGCCGATCTGGTGAAGCCATTGGCAATACAAGGAAGCGGAACTTTTTGCAATGCACCGCTCATAGCATTTCAGCAGCGGTATTACCCCCCCGATGTGGAGGCGGAGCTAAGTTTTAAAAGGGAAACAACAGACCGCAATAGCTATTTTGGTTTGTGCGAAGATATGTACATTCTGGAAAGCACCTTTTTTAAAGGCGAATTACAAAAGCAAATCTACCCGCAGGCTTTTACAAATTGGGTTAAGGCAGAGCTGACCTATCGCAAGGCAACCAGGTTGAGCGCCTACTATTTTACAACTAATGAACCCTTGCAAGATGACTACCCGCAATTTGCAGCTACCTATAATTATAATGATACCACTGCAATAGTATCTAACCAATACTTGCTGTTTTTGGAATATCACCTTCGGCATTTGAGCAAGCGCGATGCGGTTTCATCAAGGTCTTTACGGGTGGAAAAGAAAACTCCATGGGTGGTAAGAGGGTATGAACTGGCAAAATTACATTACACCGGTCTTTACCGCGAGATATTGCTTACACGCATGATGATGGATATTTCTGATGTGCTATATGCCGAAACTCCCGCTATTTATTCCGATTACTTGCTACAACCAGTTACCGATGGTTTGCGAAAACTTGCCAATGACCATTTTGCAGCCTACACTGCCAAGATGGGAAACGTGCATTTGCCCCCCGATGCCCAACTCACCATTTTACCGCCAAATGAGAAAACTAACCTGGCAAACACACTCAGCCCGTTTTTGGGCAAAGTTATCTATATAGATTTTTGGGCTTCGTGGTGTGCCCCCTGTTTATTGGAAATGCAACATTCCAGACGGTTGCAGCAAATGTACGAAGGTGAAAATGTAGCTTTTGTTTTTATCTCATTAGACAGTACTGCCGATATGTGGCGCACCAAAATTGCCGAATTGGGTATTGGCGGACATCATTTTCTGCTCAACGTTGCGCTGCAGGCAGAGTTAACTGAATTGTGGAATTTAGGCGCTATACCACGCTATTTTATAGTAAACAAACGGGGCCTTGTAGTAAACGACTCTGCCCCACCCCCCGGCAGCGCTGAAATAGTTACCCAATTAAATAACCTGCTGAATGAATAGCAAACTTGAAATGCTGCGCTATTAACCAAACCAAAGGGCAGTATCAGATTGGGAAATTGTTGAACAACCGGTTCATGTTTTTTTGATTATAAACCTTGCTTTTATACGAAAAGTCTAACAAAATAAACACTATGAACCTTGTGTCTCGCCGTTGTCAGTCGAGGATTGACAACGGCGAGATTTGTGTCCGAGGCGCGCGGTATTAAGAATATCTTTCGGCTTCCCAGATGCGTTTTTGAGTTTTTCGGCCTCTGGAGCGCAAAAAGCCGTACATTAATACCAACCCAAGCGGGAGCAAAAAGTTAACCCATTTTACACCCTGCTTTTCACTATCGGATAATTCTTTTTTAATGGGGCGCGAAGTTACGGCTTTGGTGCGCAGTTCGTTCAGGCCGGTATCGTCTGAAAGCCAGTCAATACCGTTTGAGAAAAAGTTGATATTATCGGGTTGTTGCTGTTGTCCGCGTTCACCTTCGCCGTTGACAATGAAATCGGCAGTGGTAAAAATGACCATTTTTGATGGGTTGTTGCCCGATAAATTACCCTCTAAGGCGCAGGCAACAGGCAGGTTTTTGGTGTAGAAATCGTAATTGCCCAAGCCGTTGTTTTGAATGTTGAAGGTAACCGGCAGTTTTTCGGCACCCGAATTGGCAGAGGTGAGCGCCAACGGTGTATAAGTAACTGCCGGATTTTTTTCCTGATAGGTAATAGAACTGGCAAAAGGCAGCATAACCATTTCCAGCCCTTTGGTTACAGGGTGTTCATTAAATTTGTCGAACAGTGGAATATAGGGAAAAGGCACTTGCTGGTTAAACATAAAGAACCCCTGTTGCTGTTGTATGGTAATATTGCCACATTTCTGATCAATGACCATATCTTCGTTAATAGTAACGCCTTTTTGTGCCAGCCAGCCTTCCAATCCGGTGTTTACAACAGTGGCAGTGCTTTGCTGCAAATCGGCATTAGCCCGTTTAAGAGCCAATAAAAGGCCCTTGCCGCTTGCCAAAAACTGGTCTAACTGTGCCAGTTGGCCTTGCGAAAAAGAGTCGGTAGGGGCAACAATGACCAGCGATTTGTATTTGTCGAATTTGGTTGTATCGGTAAGTGCAACCGGTTCAACGGTGTATAAAATATTGAGCGATTGCATTAACTGTTGCATGGCTTGCAGGCGTGTTTCACCGTGGCCGGTTACAAAACCCAAAACCGGTTTGTTGGTTGCCGATAATTTTTTAATAGAGGTAGAAAGAGCATACTCCATGGCGGCGCCGGGCTGTATAACGGGTATAACATCGGTATGGTTATTATCGCCGTATTGCAGTTTGGCACCCAGGTACACGCGTTGTTGTTTTACCTGATCGCTTTCTCTAACGGTAACTACTTGCGGTTGTATGCCTTGTTGGGCTACTTCGTTTTCTTTTTCGGGGCTTTCGTTGGGGTTTACAAATTCATACACCACTTTTCCGCCCGAACGGTTTTCGTATTCCACCAGCATTTCTTCAAAATCGTTGCGCACTTTTTCAATTTGCGGCGGCAGGTCTTTAGAAAAATAGGCAGTAACCGTAACCGGTTCCTGCAGTTCTTTCAGAATGTTTTTGGTAGCTTTGCTAAGGGTATAGCGTTTATCGCCGGTAAAGTCGAGCCGCAGAAAAAATTTGCTGAACACCAGATTGAGCAGAATAACAATGGCCAACAGCAATACAATTCTCAAACGAACAGCGCTTTTGGTAAGCATATGGTTTAAGTATTTTATTTGGTTTAATAACTGCGTTTATTTGTTTTCAATAATTGCCGACCGTATCATAACAAACTCGGTCAGGTTTTCAAGATCCAGCACACCTGCAAGTTTTCCATCTTGGTCTAGCACAGGCAATAAGGTGAAGCCGTTTTGCTGCATCATGGGGTAAACTTCCTTAATGTCGTCATCGGGTTGCAAATAAGGAAGGTTGCGCTCAATAAATGGTGCAATAAGGGTTGTTTCGGCATGTTGTCCGTGTTCTGCCAATGCTTTTATAAGCTCTTTGCGTCTTAATACGCCGGCAATGCTGCCGTTTTCTGTAACAATAAAATCCTGGTCGGCGCCGGCAATCAGTTCCGAAACTGCTTCTTTAAGCGTATTGGTGGCATCAAGTAGCGTATATCGGGTACGCAGGGCATCGCGCACGGTAAAACCCGATAATACTGCGCCGGTAGCTACTGCATTGGCCTCTGCCATGGCACCCAAATACACAAAAACACCTATAAAAATCAGGAACGGATTTTTTACATAAAACAATCCGGCAAAAACAAACAAAATGGCAATAAACTGCCCTATGCTTGCGGCTATTCGGGTAGCTTTTGTTCGGTCCATGCTAAGGGCAAGCAAGGCTCTTAACACGCGGCCGCCGTCCATGGGAAAAGCAGGTATGGCATTAAAAGCAACCAGCATTACGTTTACCATGAGCAGGTTAGTTACAAAGGTATGGAGGTTTAAATGCGCCAGAGTTTCTTCTATGTTTTCGGGGGCAAAAAGGGCAATGTCGAAAAAGAGGGTAATTACCCCGAACAACACGGCAGCAATGGCTACATTGACCAATGGGCCTGCAATGGCAACCACCAGTTCTTGTTTGGGGTTTTCGGGTATGTTTTCTAAAGAAGCTACGCCGCCAATAGGAAGCAGGGTAATATCGCGGGTGCCAATACCGTAGCGGCGGGCTGCAAGGGCATGGCCTAATTCATGCAGTACCACACAGGCGAATACCGAAAGCACAAGTAAAATATTATATACAATGCCAATGGTTTGCTGCCCCGATGAAAAGCCGCTGAAAACTATGTAGGCAATAAGAATAAGAAATGTCCAATGCACATAAACTTTTATGCCGGCAAGTTTTCCTATATTTAATGAACCTCCCATAGTTTACTGTATTTAAGTTGATAAAATATGCGTTAACGGTCAAGCAGTCTGCGTTGCGATAAAACAACTTCGGTAGCTACCAGGCAAACTACGGCAATTGAGAGGAAGTAAAATACATCTTTGCTATCTATAACTCCGCGGGTAATAGACTCAAAGTGCGTGGATATGCTAAGGTAATCGAACACATAAGACAGAAAACCCGACACGCTGTTTGCCAGTACCTGAAACAAGATGAGAAAAAACACCCCGATAAGCAGCGACAGCAAAAAGGCTACAATTTGGCTGTTGGTAATACTGCTTGCAAACAACCCGATGCCGATATATGCGGCGCTCATAAGCAGCAGACCAATATAGCCGCACCAAACAGCGCCATGGTCAACAGGGCCAAGCCACCAAACGGTAAGGTACCAGGGCAGGCTAAAGGCAATGGCAATTGCTACAAGGGTGAGGCAGGCCAGAAATTTACCTAAAATTACATCGCGGTCGGTTACGGCTTTGGTAAGCAGCAGTTCAATGGTGCCGGTATTTTTTTCTTCGGCAAACATTTTCATGGTAAGTGCAGGAATAAAGAAGAAAAGGGTCCAGTAGGCAATGGCAAAAAACGGTTGTATGCTGGCCTGTCCGGTAAGAAAAACATCGGAGCCGTAGAGCCAGGTAAAAAAGCCGCTGAACCCAAGGAAAACTATCAGCAAGATATAGGCAATGAGCGAGTCGAAAAAGGTGCTCAGTTCGCGTTTGGCTATAACCCATATTTTGTTCATTGGTAATGCTGTTTTGGTTTTGTTGGCAGTAGTTTAAAACAAATATTGAAAAAAGAATATTGGCAGGAGGTTGAGGCGGTTAGCCCATAGTGACATTGCGGAATACTTCTTCCAGATCTCGCTCAATGGGCGACATTTCGGTAATTACCCAATTGTTGTCGACACAAAGTTTAAAAATTTCCCTTCGCGAGGTTTCGCCCCGTTTGCTTTCAACGGTAAAGGTAAACCCGTTGTAGTCTGCCAGGGCAATGGTATCAATGGTGCGCAGTTTTTCAAGAATACTATTGGGATTGCCGTCTTCAATGCGCAGTCGGCTAACTTCGGCCCCGCTGGCTTGTTTGCGCAGTTCGCTTGGCGCGCCATCGGCTACAATTTTACCATCATTAATAATAATTACGCGGTCGCAGGTGGCTTCTACTTCGGGTAAAATATGGGTGCTGAAAATAACCGTTTTTTCTTTGCCCAATTCACGTATCAGTTCGCGTATTTCTACAATCTGGTTGGGGTCTAAGCCGGTGGTAGGCTCATCAAGAATAAGCACTTCGGGGTTATGAATCATGGCTTGCGCCAAACCCACCCTTTGCCGGTAGCCTTTCGATAACTCGCCAATGTTTTTGTGCTTTTCTTTGTCAAGACCGCAAAGGCGTACCATTTCTCTGATGCGGCCTTTAACCTGCTCTTTCGGAACGCCCTGAATAGCGGCAGAAAACTGCAGGTATTCAATAACGGGCATATCGAGGTAAAGCGGGTTATTTTCGGGCAAATACCCGATGCGTTTTTTAAGCGTTTCGGCATCGGTTAATACAGAGTAGTCGCCCATACGCACATCGCCTTCGCTGGGCGCCATAAAACAGGTAATAATTTTCATGGTAGTGGTTTTACCTGCACCGTTGGGACCTAAAAAACCTAAAATTTCGCCGCTTTTTACCTCAAAAGAAATGTGGTCAATGGCGTTTTGGCTTCCGTAGCGTTTGGTTAAATTATCAACCCGTATGTTCATAAGCGTTTTGGTTTGTTGGTTTTAATGCTTAAAACGGTATTTACTTGCGCGGTTTTTGTAATTAAGAGCGCAAAGTTATTATGTTGTACTTAACAAATCAAGTATCATAGCATTTATTGAGGTTAAAGTTTGTTAATAATGTTTTTTGAGCAATACAAAACCTATAAAAACGGTAACCGGGCAAATTTGTTTGCCTAAGGTTGCCTAAAAGCATCATTTGTCGGCAGAAATAAAATTTGTTTAATGATTTTTCAAAAAAGTTAAACAATTTAAACGCTATCGGGTTATTAGTGCATTCATTCATCACACAAAACAATCACCAAAACAAAAAGTATTATGAAAAAATTTTCGTGGATTTTTCTGTTATTCCTTACAAGTGTATCTGCCTTGGTATTGAGCAGCTGCAACGATGATGACGATGACAATACCGACCCTCAGGCGCGTGTAATGGTTATTCATGCCTCGCCCGATGCACCCGGTGTTGACGTATTGGTAGATGATGTAAAAGTAAACAGCAGCCCGCTTACTTTTCCCAACAACAGTGCATACCTTGATGTAATGCCCGGTGTACGCAATGTAAAGGTAAATGTTGCAGGCTCAAACCCGGTGGTTACAGCCCTTAATTTTAACACGCCTGCATTGGAAGCAGAAAAAAGCTATTCTGCTTTTGCAGGCAATGCTGTAGCCAACATTGAACCCATTTTGTTTACCGATGATTTAACATCACCCGCTGCCGGCAAAGCTCATGTGCGTTTTATACACCTTAGCCCCGATGCGCCTGCCGTAGATGTTGCCCTTGCAGGCGGCGGAGCAGTGGTTTTTGGCAATGTATCCTTTAAAGAATCGAGCGTGTTTACCCCTCTCGATGCAGGTACTTATAACTTAGAGGTAAGGGTTGCCGGCACTTCAACAGTTGCCTTAACCCTGCCGCCCGTAACAGTAGAAAACGGCAAAATTTACACCGTATTTGCAAAAGGCTTCTTAGCCGGCACCGGCGCCCAAGCTCTTGGTGCACAAATTATTGTAAATAAGTAAAAAAGCAGATGGGGTAAAATATGGTTGTACTGCTTATTAGTTGCAACCTCATTTTATCTTGCAGTTTATTTAGTTGGGTACTTTAATATACCGGGCGGGTTGTTGCACAAAAACAACCCGCCTTTTTGTTTTCGGGGGTGAAATGGGGGTGCAGCGTTATTCAAAATCTTCGTAAAGGAGGTAGCGTTTTCTTTTTTGCTTATACGTTTGCAATTGCGGTTGCCAGCTTTTCCTGATGCTGTCCATGGGTAAACCCGACTTAATTTGTTCCATAAGCTGGCTGTTCCCCGCTAATTTATTGAAAAAATCGGAAAAAAAGTTTGGTTTATCGGGATAATCGGCATAGAGGCGTAGAATCCAGTTCAAATCGAGTTGCTTTCTGTATTTAAGCGTATCGGGCGGAATGTTGGATAAATCGAAACCAAAACAAAGCTCATTTTCAAACAAAGGGTGTGTAGCGCCGGGTTTGCTAACAGGAGTGAACGAAAACGGGTATTTGTATTTGGGGCTCCCTATAACCTGAAACTGCTTATTGGTGCCGCGCCCAACACTTACCTTTGCGCCCTCAAAAAGACAAAGCGAGGGGTAGAGGTATATAGCCTGCATGTTGGGCAGGTTAGGCGATGGTTTAATGGGCAGTTGGTATCGGGTAGTGTGGTTGTAGTTAATACAGGGTATTACCGTAAGGTTGCAATGTGCCCCGTTTTCTAACCAACCCTCATCATTAATCATTAGCGCCAATTCACCCACGGAAAGACCATGAACTACCGGTATGGGGTGCATACCCACAAAAGAACGTAAACGGAGGTCTAATACCGGCCCGTCAACATAATGTCCGTTTGGGTTGGGGCGATCAAGCACTATCATTTCTTTATTCTGCTCGGCACAGGCTTCCATTACGTAGTGCATGGTAGATATATAGGTATAAAACCGCGCGCCAACATCTTGTATATCAAACACCACCACATCAATATCCTGCAAATCGGCGGCGGTAGGTTTTTTGTTTTTCCCATACAGTGATACGAGCGGCATACCGGTGCGGGCGTCTTTGGCATTGGCAATTTGTGCGCCCGCATCGGCATCGCCTCTAAAGCCATGTTCTGGGGCAAACACTTTAATTACCTGCACTCCCAAACTCAGCAAGGTATCGGCCAAATGTGCGCTGCCAATAACCGATGTTTGGTTAACTACCAACGCCACTCGTTTGTTTTGAAGCAGGGGCAGGTATTGCGCCGTTCTTTGCGCACCAACGGTTACGGCCGGCATTTCTAATACAGGAGGCGGTTTTACCGTATCTTTGGGTAAAGCGGCCGGTACAATATAATTATCGGGCGGTGTAATACCCGGCGGGGAAACGTAATCGGCAGGTTGCAATACTACAGTATCGGGCCGGTTAGCCGGCAGGGTTTCGGTTACAATTGCCGTATTGCCGGATGCTTCAACGGGTTCTTTTTGCAGGGGTTTCCTTGCACAGGCAGTCAGCATAATGGTAAGCAAAAAGAGCAGTACAACTCTTGTCATTAGAAGGGTGCTTTTGAGTAGCTTGAATGGTCAAATATAAGTTGCTTTTCTTATTTTTGTCCAAATGAATTATAATTTAATATTTTAAATAAGTATTTTGCTCAATTGTTTAGTCCAACAACAACTTTGATGTTTTTCTACTTCTGCTTCTCATTTAGTTTGTTTTGCTGATATTAGATTCAAAACCTGTTAGGTTTATAGCAATGCTTAAGTCAAAAAGTTCGTAACTACGGAACAGCTGCCTTTAATTTCAGGGTTTTGGCTTGTAGTGTTGCTAATTGGAAGCGTTTAACCTCAAGGAACCTAAATAAAGGACTCAAAGTAATTGCGGTCTTTTCGAATTTCTTGCGGTCTTTGCGGTAAAATGATAAGAAAGTAGCTAAGAACATAGCCGGCAAAGGAGTTACCTAAATACTTGCAAAAGTTCTATCTTTGCCCCAAGGTGCAACACCTAAGCAAAAAAGCATGAATGTAGCCTGGTTTATAACCCGCCGTATAGCATTTGGCAAAGGGCGCTCATTTTCGGGGTTTATTATAACCATTGCCGTGGCGGCGGTGGCGTTGTCGGTGGCGGTAATGCTCATTACCACAGCTACGGTAAACGGTTTTCAAAACCAAATCAGCCGTAAAATCTTCGGATTTTGGGGGCATATTCACATCAGCAAGTTCGATTTAAACCAATCTTACGAAGACATTCACCCGGTTTCCATTTACCAGTCGTTTTACCCCGCCTTAGATACCGTGCCGGGTATTAAACACATACAGGTGTATGCACACAAAGCCGGAATTATTAAAACCGATACCGAAATTGAAGGGATAGTGCTCAAAGGTATTGGCGTTGATTTTGATTGGACTTTCTTTAAAGAATACTTAACCGAAGGCAATATTATTTCGGTTTCCGATACTGCAAAATCTAATGAAATTCTCATTTCGCAAACAACTGCCCGAAGACTGAAACTCAAAACCGGCGACAAGTTGGCCGTGTATTTTGTACAAGACCCGCCGCTGGTGCGCAAATTTACCATTTCTGGTATTTACAAAACCGGGTTGGAGGAGTACGACGAAAAATATGCACTCATTGATATAAGGCATATCCAAAAACTCAATAAATGGGAAAATGATGAAGTAGGCGGTTTTGAGGTATTTCTTAACCACACTGAAGACCTGCAATACTTTAGCGACCTTATTTACTACCAAATTGCCGGGCAAGACCTCCAATCGCAAAACATTCGCGAAATTAACCCTAATATTTTTGAATGGCTTCAACTGCAAGACATGAACGAAAGGGTTATTTTAGCCCTCATGACCATAGTAGCCATAATTAATATGATTACCGCCCTGCTCATTCTAATTCTGGAAAGAACCAATATGATTGGTATTTTAAAAGCATTGGGCGCCACCAACTGGAGTATAAGGCGTATATTTTTGTACAATGCCATGTACATTGTTGGTTGGGGGCTAATTATCGGTAACGTGCTTGGCTTGGGCATTTGCATCTTGCAACAGCGTTTCGGTTTCATTACACTGCCCGAAGAATCATACTATGTAAGTGTAGCGCCCATAGATTTAAATCCGCTTACCATTGTTGTACTTAACGTTGCCACTATGGTCATTTGCCTGTTTGCATTGGTGTGGCCTTCTTATTTGGTAACGGCCATTAACCCCATAAAAGCCATTCGGTTTAAATAAATTTCTGTAAAAAAAACATTATAAAACATCTGCAACCGCATGAACGGAGGAACCATTATAGCAAAAGTATTGCAGCAACAGGGGGTAAAATTTTTGTTTACCCTTTGTGGCGGCCACATATCGCCCATTTTTGTAGAAGCAAAAAGAGCGGGCATACGGGTTATTGATACCCGGCACGAGGTAAACGCCGTTTTTGCCGCCGATGCCGTAGCCCGCATTACGGGTGTTCCGGGCGTTGCCGCCGTAACAGCCGGGCCGGGGCTTACCAACACCATTACCGCCATCAAAAATGCACAAATGGCTCAAGTACCCTTAGTGCTGTTGGGTGGTGCCGCAGCCACCATACTCAAAGGGCGAGGCTCTCTGCAAGATATTAACCAAATGGCACTCATGAAACCCAATGTTAAATGGGCAGCCACCATTAAACGCATAACCGATATTGTGCCTACGCTGCAAAAAGCGTTTGCCATAGCAAAAACCGGCATACCGGGCCCGGTTTTTGTAGAATGCCCCATAGACCTGCTGTACAACGAAGAATTGGTGCGCGAATGGTATGGTGCAAAAAACGACGCACCCGCCCGCACTTTGCAGGAGAAAGCCGTAAAATGGTATGTAAACAGGCACGTATCGGGCATATTTAAAGGGAAAGACAGCATCAGGTTTGATGTGCCGGTTCCGCCCATTAGTTACCCGAAACACACCGGCAGTCAGGTGGCAGGCATGTCCCAAAAAATAGCGGCAGCAAACAGGCCGCTCATGCTCATAGGCAGCGGCGCCATTATGAACCCCCAACAAACCATTGCCCTGGCCAATGCCATTGAGCAGTTGGGCATTCCCGTATATCTTTCGGGTATGGCGCGGGGGTTGCTGGGCAAAGATAATCCCCTCCAATTGCGGCACAACCGCAAAGAAGCGCTTCGGGAAGCCGATTTAATTTTGCTTGCCGGAGTACCCTGCGATTTCAGGCTGGATTACGGGCGACATCTGAACAGCAGCGCCGTACACATTGCCATTAACCGCAGCGCCGAAGACCTTACCAAAAACAAAAAACCCGATTTGGCCATACTTGCCGACCCGGGCGAATGCCTTATTGACCTGGTACAGCTAAACCCGGTAAAACCCGATGCCGTAAAAAACTGGCTTGCTTCATTGCATACCCGCGATGCCGGGCGCGAAACCGATATTTACCAACGTGCCCAACAGGAGGTAGAAGGAATTAACCCTCTGCAATTGTTTAAGCATCTGGAAACACAACTGCCCGATGATTCCATTTTAATTGCCGATGGAGGCGATTTTGTAGGAACAGCCGCCTATACCCTGCGTCCCCGCAAACCACTATCATGGCTTGACCCCGGCGCTTTTGGCACTTTGGGTGTAGGCGCCGGTTTTGCTCTTGGCGCCAAACTTTGCTTCCCCCAAGCCGAAGTGTATATTATTTGGGGAGATGGCAGCTGTGCTTACAGCATTATGGAGTACGATACTTTTGCCCGACATAACCTGCCCGTTATTTCCATTATTGGCAACGATGCCAGCTGGGCGCAAATAGCCCGCGACCAGATAGAAATACTGAAAGACGATTGCGCAACCACTCTGGCACATTCCGATTACGAAATGGTAGCCCATGCCTTTGGCGGCCGCGGCCGCCGCGTGCAAACCATGCCCGAATTTGCCGCCGCCTTGCAGGAAGCAAAAGAAGGACTCAATAAAGGCATACCTTATGTAATAAATGCCATTATTGGTAAAACCGATTTCAGAAAAGGGTCAATCAGTATGTAATAAAAAAAACAGGCCGCCAAACAGCAGCCTGTTTTTTTGTAATATTGCCTTTGGGTGTTGAAATTAGTTTTTCCCTTCTTCTGAAAGAAGATTAAAATCGGTGCGGCGGTTTTTGGCCCTGCCTTCGGGGGTGGTGTTATCTGCTACCGGTTTATCGGGTCCGTTGCCAATAACCACAAAGCGGTTGGGGTCCATGTTATATTCTTTAACCAAAAAATCGGCTACAGATTGGGCGCGTTTTTTAGAGAGCGCTACGTTTTGGTCGCGGTTGCCTACGTTATCGGTATTGCCTTCAATACGAATGCGGGCATTGCCGAAAGCCTTGGCAATTTCGGTAAACTGAATGTCAATAAGTTGTTTGGCATTTTCGGATAGCATAAAAGACCCCGAATCGAAGTTAATAGTTACTTTTTTGCTTGAAAATGCGGGGGCTGTTTCCATTTCTTTGGTTGCGGGCGTAAAATCAGCGCTTTCTTCGGCAAGATGTTCTTTACCGGTTAAGGAGGTAGTGCTGCGTATAAAAGAAGAGTTGGCTACCAGACGCCAAGCCGGCACATCATTTTTGGCATAGCCCAGGCCTTGGTAAACCTTGGTCATTTTGTTGTAGAGGTCTTCGCCTTTTACGCCGTTGTAGTTGCCGTTCAGGTTAAAGAAATTAACGTTGTCGCCGTAGGTGCAAAGGCGTACGTTGTTAATGGCCTTATAACAATAATCTTCGGGCATGTTTAGCCCTTCCGACAGTATTTTTGCGGCTTTGCGTTTGTTGGCATCGCTGCTGTTAATTTCGGCGGCGCCGCGCATCCAGCCTTCAAAGAGTTTTTGCAGTTTGTCTTTGTTTTCTTCGGCGTATGCTTTTTTGGCAATAAAAATATCGGCAATAATATTGGAGGCAGATTTGGTGCTTTTCAGCACTTTTGAGCCTTTTACGCTGTTGACACAGTCTTCGTCATCGGGGCTCCAAACTACGGCGGCATCTACGCGGCCGGCTTTAAAGTATGCGGCAGCATCAATGGCATTGGGCGCTTCCACAATTTCTACATCTGCGGGTTTCAGGTCGCCGGCTTCCAGCAGCCAAAGCAGGAAAGAGTGGGAGGGGGTCATGAGCGCTACGGCAATTTTTTTACCTTTTAAATCGGCAACGGTGTTTATTCCGCGGCGCACTACAATGGCATCGCCCCCGCGCGACCAGTCGGCCTGATAAACAATTTGGGGTTCAAACTCTTTAAGGTTTGCCACTTCGGTAGGAAAAGCGTCAACGGTAGCCCAAAGCAGGTTTACTTCATCGGCCTTAAATGCTTCGCGCGAAGCGGCAAAGTCATCTAATACTTTAAATTCTACCTTAAGTCCATAATCTTTATAGTAGCGCGAGTTTTCCGATGGTTTAAATCCTTCGTTAAAGTATTGTCCGCCGGCGTAGCCGCCCCAGGTTACGACACCAATTTTAATTACATCGGCATCTTTTGCTCCCGAGTTGTTGCCGGTGTTGGTGTTGGTGCCTGTTCCGTTGTTTTTGGGTACTATGTTGGCTTTGTTGGCTAAGTAGTACAGACCGCCGGCAATACCGCCAACAATAAGTAATGTGATGAGAAATTTGGAAAATCCGGTTAAACGTGTTGCCATAGTTAAGTTATATTGAGTTTGTAAATAAAAACATAATTGTGTGGTAATGGTTTAAATGCAAAAATGCCATGAAAAGTGCCACTAATAAGATGAATTTTTCTTTGGGGCACTTTTCATGGCATTTGTAATATGCCGGTATTATGTATTGTCCATTAGCAGCATAGGGCAGGGGTTAAAAATCAAACAAATCGGAGTATTGGCCTTTTTCACCTTTTTCGTGTTTAGCGCTGCTAATTGGGGCATCAAGGTCAAGTACGGCTGAATCGGTGTTGGCTTCGTCAATAATTTTCTTTTTATCGGCGCCCAGCAGGAAGGAGGTGCCTTCTTTTTCCCATTTATCCAGCATTTCAAGGCCTTTTTCTTCAAACACGCCGTTTTGGAGGTCAATAGAAGACATAAAGTTTTCCGAAATTTCCATAAAATGTTCCATTTCTCCTACTTTTCGGCCTATATCATCGGCAATGGCTTCCATGGCTTGGTCAAACATCATGCGGCGGTCTTTATCTCCCGAAATGATATTCATGGCCGATTTCATGGCCGAATGGCTTGCTCTGATGGCTTCGCGCTCGCGCTTGCGCACTGCTACCTCGTCTTGAATGTCTTCGAGCAGAATTTCGGAGTTTTCGTACATGCGGCATAAAACGCGGTAGAGCACCTCCATTTTTTTGTACAGGTCTTGCAATTTCAGGTTGGAGTCTTGCAGGCGTCCGGCTTTTCGGGCTTTTAAAATCATAATGCTGTCTTTACCCTTTTCTTTTGCGCGGTTTGCCAGCGACATATTTTGCTGCATTTGCTGTTCGTTCTGCTCAATCTGCATTTTAAGGTTTCGCATCTGACCGCGCAGGAGGCCTATTTGTTTGCCCATTTTTTTAAGGTTGTCTTTCAGGTCATCAATGTAAGATTCAATGATGCCTATGGGGTCTATTTGTACAAAAATGCCGGTAATAAAGCGCATAATGCTTTTGTAAATATACCAGATGAGGTTGCGGAATTTAGGGTCAATGAGCATGTAAACCACTGCTGCAAGGGCGGCCAGCATAAGTACCAGATACAGGGTATTGGCTGCCAGAGATATGAGTACGGGTAAAAAGGAATAAAGCAGGTAGGCCAATCCGCCTAAAATGGCTAATCCAAAAATGGTTCCCGTTTTACCTTCGGGGCGGTCAAAAAATGATTTGTTTCTGATTTCTTCCATTGGTTTTGAAATTGAAATGCTTTTGCGGGGAGTACGGGGCTTTTAGGAAAAAGGGTATTAAACGGTTAATTTGGGGTATTTTGCAATTAGTTGCCAATTTAAGCCGAATATTACGCAATTGGTCTGATTTTACAAAAATGCTATTTAAGAAAATTATTTTCGGGGTAAAAAAACAGCGGCTTGCCCTTCTTGCCGGGCAAATCAGGAAGAAAGGTATTTCTTTATTTTTTGCACATCGTCTTCAAACTGGGTAAGCAGGTATTGGTGGGTGCCAAAAAATGCGCTTTGCGTTTGCTGTATTTTGGCTTGTATTTCGGCAAGCTGGGTTTGCAGTTGCGACAGGCTTTGTTTATGCTGGTTTATTTCGTTGGTAAGCAATTTTATTTGCTCTTCTTTTTTGCGCACGGTGTCTTCCAAGGTTTGGCGTTCTTTTTCTTTGCTTACCACGCTTTGCTCCATTTTATTTTCCAGCTCGGTTTTAAAGCGGTCGCGCTCTCGGTTCAGTACGTTTTTGTAGTACTCGGCAGAACTTACCAATTTATCTATGGTTAAACCCATAGTAGAGGCAGTAGCAAAGGCCGAGCGGAAGCGCGTGGCTTCATCGAGCGGCAGATTGCTGAGCGCTTGTACCGATGCTTTGAATTCGAGGTAGTCAAATCCTTCCAGATTGCTGCTTTCTATAACCTGAAGCAACATTTCATACACCCGTTTATCTACTTTACTTTCGTTGCTTACTATATTGGAATTGGGCAGCGGCGGTGGTACTACTGTGTTTTCCTGATTATTGGCGGGCGGGGTTACGGTGTTTTTTTCGGGTTCTTTTTTTTCCTCGTTTGTTTTTGGCTCCGATTCGTCAACAATGAAGAGCGATTTGAGGTTTTTGAGATTAATCATTTGCCGCTTTTTTTTGCAAAGTTAAATAATGACTATTGAAAACAGGTTGGCTATATTCGTGCAAATATACCATCTTTAGTAAGATTTCTGTTTTTTTGCGCTTGGTTTAGTAAAATTTAAGTATAGTTTTGGGCAGTGTCAAAAAAACCGCCGGCAATATAGGTGTATAAAACGGAGCCTTTATTAACAGTTTTGCAGAAAATAATTGCACACTTACCTTGGACAAGCCCCAACGCGCCCCGAAACAGCAACAAAAAACAAAAGTTGTGCCTTGCCAAAGCGGGTGAACTTTACGATTTGGGCAGTATTATTCTGAACGTTGTGCCCTTGCCAACTACCGAATCGAGTACAAAAATTTTACCGGAATGGTAATTTTCTATAATTCGCTTTGAAAGCGACAAGCCCAAACCCCAGCCGCGGCGCTTGGTGCTGTAGCCCGGCTCAAACACTGTACCGAATTTTGACTTGGGAATGCCTTTACCGGTATCGGCAACATCTATAATAATATTGTTGTTTTGGTCTTCCGATACGTTTACTTTTATACTGCCCTGGCTTTCCATGGCATCGAGGGCGTTTTTGAGCAGGTTTTCTATTACCCAGTCAAAAAGGGTAGGGTTTATGTTTGACATAATTTGTGCCGGGCTGCTAAAATCAAAATGAATGCGCGAGGATGCCCGCCGCTTTACGTAATCTACCGTATTTTTTACCGATTCTACCACATTGGCCTGCTGCATGTTGGGTTCTGAACCTATTTTTGAAAAACGCTCGGCAATAAGTTGCAATCGGGCAATGTCTTTACCCATTTCGCGGCCTACCATTTTGGCAGTGCCTTCGGGGTCTTCGGTTTCCTTAAGTATTTCCATCCATGCAACCAATGACGAAAGTGGTGTGCCCAATTGATGCGCTGTTTCTTTGGCCATACCCAACCATACCTTGTTTTGCTCAGAACGGCGCGCCACATCAAACGTAACGTAGGCAGCCAGCAAAAAGGCGCCAATAATAAGCAGTTGAACGTATGGATACAGTTTAAGCTGCGAAAGCAGGTAAGAGTCGTTGTAGTACACATATTGCACAATATCGGATGGTTCTGTTGCGCCTTCGGGTCTAAGGCTCGACATATCGCTGATAACTACAACCGGGTCGTATTGTTCTTTCATTTTGGCCAATTTACGGTAAAAAAAGGCCGAGTCGGTTTTCAGGCTTCGCAGCGAGTCAACGTTTTTGGAGGCGGTAATTCGCCCTTTTTCATCGGTTAAAATTACCGGTATGGTAGTATTGCCGGTTATAATGTTGGTAAGGAAATTAATTTGCAGGGCGCTTGAGTTTTCGCTGAACGGTATTTTGCTCATTTCGGCGTAGGCATTGGCAAGGGTTTCTACACGGCGGCGCTCTTGTTGTGCAAGTTTGCCGGCAAGGCGGCTGTTGTATAACAGTGTAACCGCCACAATTAACAAACCGGCAATAAAAAGCCCAATTTTCCACTGCGATTTGTTTTCGGGAATGTTTAGGCGGGCGGTGGTAATATTTTTAGCCTGTTCTATTATTTCTGAAGTACGCATGGTTTATACATTATCTGCAAAGGTATAAAAGATAACCCTTTATGCGCGGGGTTTACCGCTTAATGGCGCTGGTATCTGCCCAATTCACTGTCTCCACATCGAGCGAATCGGAAAAAAGACTTCTGTTTAAACTAAATTCCTGCTCCAATATTTTCTCAAGATCGGTTTTTGGGCGTTGTGCATCTTTAGCAAACTGTTTTTTCACCTTTTTGCGTTTCATGTACTCAATATGGGGGTTATTGGTGGGGCCGCTCATGGTAAGGTACAGGTTAATGCCGCCGTTAGGGTTTGAATCGGGCGTTAGGGTGGTATTTTTCTTTTTAAATTTTCCGGTGAGAAGGTCGAGCAAATTGAGTTTTACGTAATACAACAGGCGGTTATCTAAGGTGTGGATGCCGGAAAGGGTAAAACGCGCCACATTAGATTGTATGTACATGGCCGGAATGCGTATTTTGCGGTTGCTTATCTCTATCTGGTTTTCGAGGCGGGCAAATTTTACGTCCTTCAGTTCAGACAGTTTTACAAAAGACGACAAGGCGGTCATGGGTTCAAAATCTAGAAGTTGCCCGTTATCAATGGCAAGGTCGGCAATGAGTTTAAACGCCTGCTCATTTAATTGCAGTTTAGCATTAAACGGGGCGGTTATGTAGGCTTTTGCGCTCAGGTTTCCTTTCAGGTTTTTATCGGTAAGCAGGTTTTGCCCAAAGTTTTCGGTATCTGACAAAAACTGCTGCATGTTGAGGTGGTTGCCCGATATAAAGGTTTTAAGCGTAAGGTTGCGGTTTTTATCTACCGAAAAATTACCTCGCAGTTCGGCCGTTCCGTCAAGCAGTTGCAGGGTTAGCTGCTGAATAACAAAGTCGTTGTCGTCAAAAATAATTTGCCCCTGCAAATTGTTCATTTCCAGTTTGTTGCGCATAACCTTTTGAAAGTTTAGTTGAACAGCGCCAATGGCATAATGCTGGCTTTGTGCGGTAATTTCAAGGTTTTGCTGTTGGGTGTTTACGGTATCTGCCGGTTCGGTTCCAAGGTATTGTATCAAATCGGCTATATCGAGCAGTTGCGAGGTAAGTTGCAGGTTAATATTTACCGGCTGCGACAGTTGTATGGTATCTTTACCCATTGCCTGAAACAGCAGGGGCATAAAATTAATGAGTTGCCCTTGGGCGGCAAGGTCAGAGTTTCCGGCTTTCAGGTTAAATTGTTGCAGTTCGGCATGTTGCCCGTTGAGCAGCAGGTTCAGGTTTATCTGTTCAATGGGTTTTCCGTGGTAAAGGCAGGAAATGTTTTGCGTTTTAATGTTGCCGGTAATGGTTGGATATATAACCGCCAGGGCGTTGTATATATCCTGTATGCTTCCCATTACCGCCACATTATCAAACACCATCTGCCCCGAAAGATTATCTATTTTATATTGACGGGCTATTTTTTGGAGGGCGGAAAGGTCAAAAGTTCCGTTGAGTTTTCCGTCGGCTATTGGCGCATCTAAATTGTTCAGTTTCAGTTTTGCCTGCACTGATTGGTTATTGACCACAAAACTCAGGTTGTCAACAATTAGTTCCGATGTAGCGCGTGTTTTGGCGTAGCCGTTGGTAAAATTACCTTTCAGTTGCAGGTTTTTCATGGGCAAGCTCCAATCGGGGTGTTGAAGGCTGCCGTTGTCAAGGTTAAACTGTATGGTAATGCCGGGCAGTTGGGCATCGGAGTACAGACCTTTCACCTGTGCGCTAAACGCCATAACGCCGCTGCTTTTCAGCTTTTTGACGCTTTCGGGCAAAGAATTGGCGGGCAACATGGTTAACATATCGGTGGCGCCCAAATTTACCCCATTAATCCGCAGGTCAATATCTGATATTTTTTCTAAAAACTGCACTTTACCCTCCATATCAAATTGGTTGCCGGCAACCTGCAGGGTACTTTTACCAAACGTGTACAGGTTTTTATCAAAATCAATATCGGTATCCAAATGCAGTACAGCCTTTTTATCGGGCAAATAATTGTTGTTGTACAGGTAGCAATATTGCACCTGCAAGTCGGCATCGAGCAGCATTTTGTACCGTGTGCTTCCGAAATTACCCGAAAAATTGCCGGAGTGCAAGACAAAAGCGGCCTCCTGCCGGTACAGTTCGTGTAGGTAATTAACCGAAATTTCGTGTAAATCAACCTGTTTCAGCTGTAGCGAAACCTGTTCATCGGGTTGTTTGCTGTTATTGGCAAATACTTCGTAATTGGTTTTACCATCGGCAAAAGCCCGAAGGTTGAGCTTGCCGTTTTCTATGATTAACCGTTTTACCACATACCGCTCCCTGAAAATATCGGCCCAGCCAAAAACAAAGGTAAGCCGCTTTGCCTCCAGCAAGTTCCGCTGACTGTTGGGTAAACTCTCCCGCAATTCTACCGAGTTAAGGGTAAGCGAGGCATTCGGAAAATTGCGAAACAACGACAATGTTATTTCGTCTTTTATCAGCAATTGTGTGCTAACATAACTGTTTACCTTTTTTATAAACAGGTTTTCTGCTTGCTGCTCAAAAAATAATGGAATGGCAACAAGGGCAATAGCCAGCAGCAACAATACAAACAGCAATATGGTTAAAAAGCGTTTCATCATACGGGCAGCAATGGCAAACAGCGTTTTGGCAATACAAGAAATTAAGGGGCAGAAATAAGGCATTACCCCTGTGCCCCTCAAAGCAAAGGCAAATATACAAACCCAATGCAAACAAAGTAGTAACAGCTGCGGCATTTACCCCATTACCACTTTTACAGTAAGCAAACATAGGGGCAAGTAGCTTTGGCAAGCCGACTAAACAAGTTGCCCTTACTAATGGTTATATACAAAAACCCTGCTGCAACCTGTTACCCTGTTTGTGCAATGAACCTTGAAAAATTAAAAACCTACCTCAAAGGGCTTGGCATTGCCGGCTTTTTATTCTTCCTCATAAAGGGGTTAGTGTGGCTGTTTATCTTGTTCTTTATTAAGTCAAAACTATAATTGCAAACAGCGTTGCCTCATGCCCGCAACAGAGGCAAAAAAAAAGTGACTATTTTTTTAAAAAGATTTGCAAATACAATTAGTTAACCTATCTTTGCCCCGCTTTTAAACGGGCGATTAGCTCAGCTGGTTCAGAGCACCTGCCTTACAAGCAGGGGGTCACTAGTTCGAATCTAGTATCGCCCACTTTTTTTTGAAACTTATTGTTTATTTTTTGCGTTTTAACAAACATTGCAAACGGGCGATTAGCTCAGCTGGTTCAGAGCACCTGCCTTACAAGCAGGGGGTCACTAGTTCGAATCTAGTATCGCCCACTTTTTTTTGAAACTTATTGTTTATTTTTTGCGTTTTAACAAACATTGCAAACGGGCGATTAGCTCAGCTGGTTCAGAGCACCTGCCTTACAAGCAGGGGGTCACTAGTTCGAATCTAGTATCGCCCACACCCTCAAAACTTCGCTGCAAAATATGCGGCGAAGTTTTTTTTTAAAAAAAAGCAACTTTATTTGTTTTTATTAAAAACAATGCTTAATTTTACGGCATAATTACGCTAATGGTTTTTTTCAATTAATACTACACAATTGGTTTGATACTTGGACAACAAGCGTGTGCGTTGAGTTTGTTTTTATTAGTTGAGTTATCATTGGTTTTTTAAATCGGTTCCTTTTTTTCACTTTTTTAATTTTTTTTGTCCAGTATGAATCTTTATGTAGGAAATTTAGACTACGGTATTACCGAAGAGGATTTGCGCGAAGTATTTCAGGAATACGGCGAAGTAACGTCGGTAAAAGTCATTGTTGACCGTGAAACCAACCGCTCAAAAGGTTTTGGTTTTGTAGAAATGGCAAACAACGAAGATGGTCAAAAAGCCATCAATGAATTAAACGGTGCATTGTTGGAAGACCGCCCGTTGCGTGTAAACGAAGCCCGTGATCGTGAACAACGCCCCAACAGGGGTAGCTTTGGCGGCGGCGGTGGCGGCGGTGGTTTCAAACCGCGCGACAACAACCGTTTCCGCGATGACAACCGCAAGCGTTACGACAGAGATTAATTCATCTGCTATATATCGCTGAAGCTAACAATAACCCTGCCTGTTAACACAGGCGGGGTTATTTTTTATGGTAAATTGCCGGTAAGCACGGCAGAATTGCACAAACTGCCAAAATGCACCCGTTTTTATTTTGTTTCTGAACAGGGCTGCTTATATTTGAGCGCATAAACAAACCGGACAAATGAGCGCAAATATCATCACCTTCCCGCCCGGATTTATTTGGGGCACTTCTACCGCAGCCGCACAAATTGAAACCGCATATAACCACGACTGGCTGAACGTTAAGTCAAAAGACGGCCACGTTTTTAACCGAACTTCAGACCATGAACTGCACCGCGACGAAGATGTTGGCTACATAACCACCTTAGGCAATGCCTACCGCATGAGTGTAGCCTGGTGGCGCCTGCAACCCGAACCCTTTGCCAAATTTGACAAACAGGTAGTGGCAGAGTACCGCTCTTTTATTGCCAAACTTAAAGCCCGCAATACCTATATTATGATGGTGCTGCACCATTTTACCAACCCCCTGTGGTTTGTGCGCGAAGGCTCCTGGGAAAACCAAAACACCGTACCCATGTTTTTGGATTATGTGCAGCAAATGGTTGATAACTTTGGCGATTTGGTCAACAACTGGAACACTTTTAACGAACCGGCCGTATATTTGTTTAACAGCCGCTTACAAGGAGGGTTTCCGCCCTTTAAAAAAAGTTTAACCGGTTTTTACAGAGCGCTCAAAAACATGAGCCGTGCGCATAGGCTTAGCGTGCCGCTTATTAAAGCCGCATACCCCAATGTGCCGGTAGGTATTTCAAAAAATGCCGTTATTTTTGCCCCCGAAAACATACTTGGCCGGCTGCCGGCAAAATTGGCCGATAAAGTGTTTATGGAGTACGTAGCCGACCACTTTATTGACGGCTGCGACTATTGGGGTATGAGTTATTATGCAAAAATACGCCTCAACCCTTTTCCAATAAGCGAAGTAGATGCTCCCGGCAAATTAGATAAAATGGGGTTGCCACACGATAAAATGTGGGAATATTACCCAATGGGCATGAAGGAAAGCATTCTCCGATACCATAAAAGATACGGAAAACCGATGTTTATTACCGAAAGCGGTATTTGTACCGAAAATTCTGATGTGCGCATTGCCAGTATTAAAGACTATTTAACCCTTTTGCACCAGTGCATACAGGAAGGTGTTGATTTAAAAGGCTACTTTCATTGGAGTACCATAGATAATTTTGAGTGGAACCTTGGCCCAACCTACCGTTTCGGGTTGGTGCAGGTTGATTTTGAAACCGGTAAAAGAACCATGAAAAAATGTGGCGAATTTTACCGTACAGTCGTACAAAACAACGGGATACCCCATGAAGCATAACCTTGAATTTGAACGTTTATATACATTAACAAACCCACAAACGGCTTCGGCATATTTTAAAAAATTATGAACATCAACAACCAATTACCAATTCTTGCCGAAATAGCATGGGAAGTATGCAATCAGGTAGGAGGCATCTATACCGTTTTGCGCAGCAAAGCGCCCGCCGCAGTTGATAAATGGGGGCAACGCTATGTATTGCTGGGCCCTTATATGCGCAACAATGCCATGGCAGAATTTGAACCCACCACAGATTACGAAAATCCCATAGGAAAGGCAGTGTTAAATATGCGGCAAGCCGGTTACGAAGTATTTTACGGCAACTGGCTTATAACCGGCCGCCCAAAAGTAGTATTGTTTAGCCTGCAACAAATTGGCGGCATGTTGCAAAAAATACGCTACGATTTTTGGAAAGCACACCAGATTCCACTGCCCGAAAACAGCGAACTGGTAAACGGCGTAGTGGCTTTCGGGTATTTGGTTACCGAATTTCTTAAACGGCTGGTTATGCAAACCGATACCCAATCACAACCCATACTGGCGCATTTCCACGAGTGGATGGCCGCAACCCCCATTCCCGATATAAGGCGAATGAATATGCCTGTAAAAATTGTGTTTACCACCCACGCTACCCAACTGGGGCGCTACCTCTGCGGCGGCGATACTCATTTTTACCAAAACCTGCCCCTCTACAACTGGCAGCGCGAAGCAGGCAGATTTGGCGTGGAAGCCGCCGCCACCATTGAACGGATGGCCGCCCTTATGTGCGATGCTTTTACCACCGTAAGCGATGTTACCGGCCGCGAATGCCTCTATTTCCTTGGCCGAAAACCCGATATGATTACCCCAAACGGGCTAAACATTGTGCGCTACGAAGCCCTGCACGAATTTCAGGTGTTGCACAAAGAGTATAAAGATAAAATTAACCAGTTTGTAATGGGACATTTTTTCCACAATTACAAATTTGACCTCAACGAAACACTCTATTTCTTTACATCGGGCAGGTTTGAATACGTAAACAAAGGCTACGACCTTACCCTCGAAGCCCTTAGCCGCCTCAACTACTTGATGCAGCGGTATCGGGTAAATAAAACGGTGATTATGTTTATTGTAACCAAACAATCCTACCACACCATTAACCCTATTGCCCTTCAGTCAAGAGCGCTCCTTGAAGAAATACGCCAAACCTGCATTGCCATACAGCAGCAAGTAGGAGAACGCATGTTTTATGAAGTAGCAGCCGGTTCTAACCAAAAGCTGCCCGCGCTCAATGATTTTATTGATGAGTACTGGCGCCTGCGCCTGCGCCGCACCGTGCAGGCCTGGAAAACCGAACAACTGCCCATTGTTGTAACGCATAACCTTATAAACGACAGCGGCGACCCGATTATTCAGTTCATCAGAAAATCGGGCATGTACAACAAACCCGAAGACCGGGTCAAAATTGTGTATCACCCCGATTTTATCACATCTACCAGCCCCTTGTTTGGTATGGATTATACCCAGTTTGTGCGGGGCTGCCATTTGGGCATTTTCCCCAGCTACTACGAACCCTGGGGCTACACGCCTTTAGAATCTATTGCAAGCGGTGTGCCCGCCGTTACCAGCGACCTGGCCGGATTTGGCGACTATGTAATGAAAAATATCGAAGACTACGCCAACAAGGGCATTTATGTAGTGCAACGCCAAAACCGCCGTTTCGACGAGGCTGCCAACGACCTTGCCTATAAAATGTTTACCTTTGTACAAAAATCGCGCCGAGAGCGCATATACCAGCGCAACCTGGCCGAAAACGTATCGGCAGAATTTGACTGGAAAAACCTCTACCGCTATTACGAACGCGCCTACCATACCGCCATTTACCGAAGATAACGGGTTAATAACAATCTACATCATTTCGGGCGGTAAAATGTAAATTGTTCCTTATGGGCAGCGCCACCATTCATAACAATATGTGCTTCATATTGTTACCCGAACCTTATGCTGTAATTTATCCTTACCCGAAAACCACCAAGACGCTGAAAGTGTCAAATATAAATAGCCGTATGTGCAACATGCGGAACAAATCAACCCAAAAACCTCAACCTCAAAGAGGTTAAATGTTCATAAAGTGTTTACAAACAACAGTAGCGTTGTACCGGTTACCATTTTGCAGTTTGGCGGTATAAGAAGTTGTACGGAAAATGAAATTAGTACCTATTCACTTGAAGATAAGCGCTACTTCCTTTGCGAGCTTTGCGAAAAGCATTGCGAACTTTCCGGTTAAAATAATATCTTATCCCCAAAAACACGCAAAACAAAAAGCAATAAAAAAGAAAACATTAGCCCCAAAATTAGCCGCACATACTTTTTGTACAGCCTCTAAGAAGCGCCGCTACTTATTACTCATTAAGTTTTAGCCCAAAAGAGACTAAATAAGCGGGTTTTTAGCCGGTTTTTTTATTACATACCATCTACGCCCCAAATAAAAGCTCCCCCTTGGAGTAAATAAGCATTGGCAAATACAAAAAAAGCATGGTTTAGCAATAAATGCAGTACCCGGCTCAAACTACAATGGCCGGTTTTGCACCTTTTTGCTGCGGCAACTTACCCAAAACCCCCGCACAAGTTTAAAAAAGTTGCGTTGGTTAAGCAGTAGGGTTCAACTTACAATAAATTTATCAAATTTTTAATAAATCTATTAACATGTTTAATAGATTTATCAAAAAGATTGAAATCTAAATAAAAGCTTAATTACTATGTTAAAAATTTAACTTTTTGATTAAAATATTTAT
>NBMY01000056.1 GCA_002212985.1 Sphingobacteriales bacterium TSM_CSS | reverse complement strand
AGAACTTTACTGTGAACCTTACCAACCCCACCAATGCTACCATAGCCGACCCGCAAGGTGTGGTGACCATTATTGACAATGATACCCCTGTTTGCGACAACATTACCTATGCCGGCGCAATTGGTTACGATGAAAGTGGTGTATCGCCCTTTGACCCATCTAATATTGTACAAACGGCAGCTCCTTCGGGTGGGTCGGGTACTTTGGAATACAAATGGCAGCAAAGCACCAATGGTACTACATGGTCAGACATTAGCGGCGCTACCGGCATGACTTATAACCCGGGCGTAATTACCCAAACTACCCAATACCGCCGCTGTGTAAGGAGAACCAACTGCACCATTTGGCTCAATACCAACGTGGTAATTAAAACGGTTACTACTGCTACGCTTCCCAAATTAAACGTAAACGATGTTTCTGTAATTGAAAATGCCGGACCGGCAGTATTGCAGGTTTGTGCATCGGAAACCAGTACCTTGCCTATTACGTTTACCTACACTACCGTAAATGGCAGCGCACTGGCCGGCAGCGATTATACCGCTACCACCGCCAACGCTACTATTCCGGCTGGGCAAACATGTGTAAACATTACTGTACCCATTACTGATGACCTGGTGGTTGAACCCAATGAAACTTTCCTGGTAAACCTTAGCAGCCCTGTAAATGCCACCATACAAGACGGGCAAGGGGTAGTAACCATTATAGACAACGATGGAACCGGTGCTTGCGACAATGTAACCAATCCCGGATCGGTAGGTTATTATCAGTCGGGCTGTGGACCGCTTGACCCTGCTCTTATTGTTGAAACGGCATCGCCTTCGGGTGGTAGCGGTTCGTTGGAATACATCTGGCAATCCAGCCTTAACAACTGGACCTGGACCAACATTAGCGGCGCTACTTCGGCTTCGTATGACCCGCCAAGCATCTCTTCATCTACTTTTTACCGCAGAGGGGTACGCAGAATGGGATGTACGGCTTACCAGTTCTCTAACTCGGTATTGAAAGAAGTTACGGGCCCGTGCGGCACTACTTGCGATAACGTAACCTTTGGCGGCAACGTTGGGTTTAACGAAAGCGGCGCATCGCCGTTTGACCCTGCCCAAATGATAGAAACCGCCGCCCCCTCCGGTGGCAGTGGTTCTTTGCAATACCAATGGCAGTTTAGCACCAACGGTACTACCTGGACAGATGTTAGCGGCGCTACCGGTACCAGTTACGACCCGGGGGTTATTACCACCACCACTCAATATAGAAGGGCAGTGCGCCGCGCCAACTGTACAACTTGGTTATTTTCCAATGTAGTCATTAAATCGGTAGTTCCTTCTGTTGATTGTAACGACGTTACCGGTGGTTCAGTAGGCAGCAGCCAAACTATTTGCAACGGCGGCGACCCGGCACCCATAAACAGCCTTAGCCCGGCTACCACCTCTTATGCAGGCGGCGTAAAATACGTATGGATGTGTTATGTTGGCGCAAACCCGCCTTCTTCCATGTCAATGGCTACTATGGTGCCCGGTGCTACCGGCGTCAGCTATGACCCGCCAGCAGGCAGCGTAACGTCTAAAAAATGGTTCCGCCGTTGTGCAGGGGTGAATGATCCTTCTTGTACAACCTACCCTGCCGAATCGGAATGGGTATATGTGGACGTAACTTCTTGTTCTGTAAACTGCAATGATATTACCGGCGGTTCCATTGGTTATAACCAAACCATTTGTACGAGCGGCGACCCCATTGCCTTTACCAGCATTGCGCCCGCTACTACCTCATTTGCAGGTGGTGTAAAATACCAGTGGTTCCGTTATGAAGGTGCTACTGCTCCTGCATCTATGTCATTGGCTTCGCCTGTAACGGGCGCTACCGGTGCTACTTACGATGCTCCGGCCGGCAGTGTTACTACCAAAACATGGTTCCGCCGTTGTGCTGCTCCAAACGATGCTTCCTGCAACTTCTACTATGGCGAATCTGCATGGATTTTTGTGGAAGTAACCAACTGTGGCGGCACTTGCACCAATGTTACAGACCCCGGACAAGTAGGTTATTACGAAGCCAAATGTGCCCCGTTTGACCCCGAAGCCCTTGTAGAAACCATGCCTCCTGCCGGCGGCAACGGCGCTTTGGAATACATGTGGCAATCGAGTACCGATAACTGGACTTGGACAAACATTAGCGGCGCTACCGGTGCCAGCTACGATCCGCCGGTTATTTATGCCTCTACTTATTACCGCAGAGGTGTGCGCAGGGCCGGTTGTACCGACTATATGTTCTCCAATTCGGTTTACAAACGCAATACCTGCCAGGGTAAAATGGGTGAGGAAATGACCCAGGATGCCATTTCTGAACTGAAGGTAATGCCGGTACCCACTTCTTCTGTACTGAATGTTCAGTTTGAAGCCTTTACCGAACAACCCGGTTCTGTTATGCAGGTATTTGATGTAACCGGAAGACTGGTAATGCAGCAAAACCTGTTTATACAAAGTGGTTTCAATAACCTTTCGGTTGATGTAAGCAGCCTTAATTCGGGATACTATTTTGTTGAAGTAACCGGCAATGCGGTTCGTCAACGTGCCAAATTTATGATAGCCCGATAGCATTTCCGGCTTCCGGCTACTGTGAGTTTGTTTCATCAATGCCGCTTCTGCTCCTTAACGGGGGTGGGTGGGGGCGGCATTGTTATTAAGCCTTTTTGGGGTTTTACCGGTTAGCCCGCTTTATTGGCGTTGCGTATAAAGGTTGTGAAGGGCGTAAAATTGGCAAGCACTGCCCAAAATCCCAACCAAAAGGGCAGTAGAATGCTTCGATACCGCACTATGGCACCCAGATTATCGGTAGTAAGCCCTATTAGCAGGAAAGATGTTACGGAAAAAAATAAACAGCAACATAAAAAAGCTCTGTTTTGCTGCTGCACTAAGCTTGGTTTTGCAAGCAGCAGGCAAAGGGCAGCAAAGAAGGTAAAGACCAGAGTTTCTATGGCTGCAAGTTGTTGGGCAACTGCTATATTACCCCAGGGTTCGGGGCGCAGCAAGGTATTTATGAACGCCTGCGGCATTTCGAGCAAAGCAGCCTGCCAGGTGGGTTGCATCAGTTGCAGATTAATTTCGCTGCCACCAGTTTTATACATTACAAAATAGTAACGAATATCGGCAATAACGGCAAATACATTAAAACGGGGCAGTAATTTGCCGATGAGTGCAAGGGCAGCAAATCCTGTTAAATAGGCTGCACTAAAAACAGGGAATGGCTTTAGCCTGCGTTTTTCTGCTATATACCATAGGAACAATGCCGGCAGCAACAGCCCGAAGGTATATGGCCGGAACAGCGCAAGCAGTAATGCCCAAATAAATGCGGCGGAAATGTTATGCAGGGTTAACCCGGTACCGTACAGCAACGAAAAACGGTAAACCAGCATACCCATACACAACAGCGAAATACCTTCTTTATGCAGCCCTGATGTCCAGTACACCAAAGACGGCGTGACGTAAAACAAACAAAACAGCACTACCCGTTTATGTCCAAATCGGGCAACGAAGGTTTTGTAAAGGGCGGTTAACCCGGTAAAGCCCATAAAAGCCCCCAAAATGGCATGAATGCTGTAATAATGGAAAGAAATGAGGTGCGCCAGGGCATTTACCCTTATTACCATATAAGTTCGCACATCGTTCCATGCGGGAATGTTTTCAATAATGGCAGCCAGGTTTTCCGGTGGTTTTCGGGCATTGGGGCCAAAGGTAAGTTCCAGAAAATGCAAAGGATTTTGAAACAGCGTATCGAAAATAACTTTTCCGGCTGTAAAGTACACCTGCGAGTCGCCTCCGTTGTAAAAATACCGTTGGTTGATAACAATAAAAAGCAGCCCACCGGCTGCTTTTAGCAGGAAAGCTGCCATAAAAAGCTTGCGCGGCATTTTCGGAACAGCAAAGAAGCGCAGTTTCCCGATGAGGTAAAGCAACAGCAAGAGGTACAGCAGAACAATAACAATTTCCATGTAGGAACGCATTAAATTGGGGTAAAGATACGCGCATACTGCCATGCAATTTCATGTATCGTTTTTTTATTTAGCCGATACTGCGTAATTTTGCGCCATGCAAATAAGTGTACAGCAACTGGCAGCGCTATTAAATGCCGAAATTGAGGGCAACCCACAAGTAATGGTGCAAAACCTGGCAAAAATTGAAGATGCCCAAAACGGCGACCTGAGTTTTATAGCAAACCCCCGTTATCTCCCTTATGCCTATACTACGCGGGCATCGGTATTGGTGGTGAACAAAGATTTTATCCCCGAAAAGCCTGTGGCTGCCACCCTTTTAAAGGTTGACGATGCTTACCGCAGTTTTGCGCAACTTTTGGAATTTTATAACCAAATGAACCGCCCCAAAGGTATTGAGCAACCTTGTTTTATACACCCAACTGCTGTAATAGGCAACGGCGTATATATTGGTGCGTTTGCCTATGTTGGTGAAAATGCCGTTTTGGGCAACAATGTGCTGGTTTACCCGCAAACCTTCATTGGCAAGGGGGTTCAGGTTGGCGAAAACACCGTATTATATGCCGGTGTAAAGGTTTACGAAGGCTGTACCATAGGTAACAACTGTATGGTACACAGCGGCGCGGTAATAGGCAGCGATGGCTTTGGGTTTGCTCCGCAGCCCGATGGCAGCTACCGCAAAATACCTCAAACAGGCATAGTAACCATAGCCGACAACGTGGAAATTGGCGCCAACACCTGTATTGACCGTGCCACCATAGGCGCCACTACCATACTGGAGGGGGTCAAAATTGACAACCTTGTGCAAATTGCACACAACGTGCGCATTGACCAAAGTACAGTAATTGCGGCCCAGGCAGGTATTTCTGGCAGTACCAAAATAGGGCGTTACTGCATGATAGGCGGGCAGGCCGGATTTACCGGACACCTCACCATTGCCGGCAATACAAAAGTAAATGCCCAAAGCGGTGTTACCAAATCGGTTGAGGAAGAAAACCGGTTTTTAAGCGGCTCACCTGCTTTTGACTACCGCAACCAAATGCGCGCCTATGTTTTGTTTAAACAACTGCCCGATTTTGAAAACCGCCTCAAAGCTCTTGAAAACCAACTTAGGAGTGAGGAAAGGTAAGGCAACAATGTACTAATTTTTTTATAACTCCGGTTAAAACGGTTTTTCTCAACTCCAACATCATGAATCAGCAACAGCAAACCATAGAACAGGTTGTAGAATTGAGCGGCATAGGATTGCACAGCGGTAAACAGGCTACCATTACCTTTAAACCTGCTTTACCCAATCACGGCATTCAGTTTTGCCGAACCGACCTGCCCGAAAAACCCTGTATTAAAGCGCTTGCCGAAAATGTAGTGAACACCCAAAGAAGCACCACCGTTGCCCATAATCATGCACAGGTTATAACCATTGAGCATGTAATGGCAGCTTTAAGCGGACTCGAAATAGATAATGTACTGGTGGAAATTGACAACGAAGAGGTGCCAATTTTAGATGGCAGCGCCCTGCCGTTTATTCAGGTACTAACCCGGGCAGGCATTGTACGGCAGGAAGCACCCCGCGAATTTATTTCATTAGATGCTCCTTTCAGGTTTACCTACACGCCAACCGGCAGTGAATACATTGTATTGCCCGCCAATGCATTTGAAGTAACCGCACTTATTGATTACAACTCTTCGGTTTTAGGTAAACAATATGCCACCCTTACCAAAATGGCAAAATTTGCAACCGAAATAGCGCCGGCCCGCACTTTTTGCTTTATCAGCGAAATTGAACCACTTTTGCAACACAACCTTATTAAAGGGGGCAGCCTAAACAATGCCATTGTATATCTCGACCGGCAGCCTGACCCGGAATTGCTCGAAAAAATTGCACAAATTACCGGTTTGTCTAAAGTATCAGTAAACACCGAAGGGTATCTTAACAATGTTGACCTTTATTTTGATAACGAAGCCGCAAGGCACAAATTGCTTGATGTGGTGGGTGATGTAGCCCTTTTGGGTGCGCCCCTCTGTGGGCGTATAATTGCCATTAAACCCGGCCATGCTGCCAACGTTGCCTTTGTAAAAGAGCTGAAAAAAGAACTGAAGAAAAAAGCCCAGAATACCGTACCATATTACGACCCCAATGCTACCCCCGTATATGATGTAACCGGATTGCAGCAATTATTGCCACACCGGCCGCCTTTTTTATTGGTTGACAAAATAATGCTGCTTACCAAAGAACGGGTGGTGGCCGTTAAAAATGTAACCATTAATGAGCCGTTTTTTATTGGCCATTTTCCGGGGCACCCTGTTATGCCGGGAGTAATGATTATTGAAGCGCTGGCACAAGCCGGCGGGGCATTGGTAATGCAAACTGTACCCGACCCCGAAAACTACCTTACGTTCTTTTTAAGGGTAGATCAGGCAAAATTCAGAAAACCTGTTGTGCCGGGCGATACGTTGATATTTGAACTGAAATTAGCGAGCGAAATACGGCGTGGCATCTGCGAAATGGATGCTTTTGCCTGGGTGGGCAATAAATTGGTTACCGAAGCAAAGCTGGTAGCCCAAATTGCAAGACGCAAGTAAACAGCAACCTTTAACAAAAGATGAAATAACCGCCGATGGATATTTTAATCGTAACTATTTAGGTGCTCTTAATTGATTGATAATCAACGCTTTGTAAAATTTTTTGTTGTCGAAATTATTAAAAACCAAGCACATTTTCGTTTTTCTGTTGCGAATCTTTCAACAAAAATACTGTTTTGTTAAACAGAAAGCATCGAAATGTTCATTTAAATGCAAAATTATCAAAAACGGCACCTAAATAGTTACTTTTAATCATTTAAACCGTACAAAGATTGTGTAACTGTACATAAATGCCAAAAAATATGCTTACCCATTAAACGTAAAGGCTCTAAAATTGTTAATATACACAGTATGCCGCACAGGTAATGACAAGACTGCTTTATTGTGCATATATACGGGCGCGCAAGTGCATGGGTTGTTAAAAAATCTATTAACCTTTACCGCAAAAACAGATGCATAATTACAGCCGTTCTTTTTCTTTACACCATTTTTGCGGCATTTTTACGCAACACTTTCATGATACAAGGTTACACCGATAATTTCCTGATGGACAATACCAAAAGTGCGCAAGGAATATCGCCGCTTGCCCATATACATCCTCATGCAGTAATAGGCCGCAATACTGCCATTTTACCTTTTACCTACATTGAAGCCGATGTAGTCATTGGCAATAACTGTTGGATTGGCCCCAACGTTACTATTTTAGAAGGCGCTCGTATAGGCGATAACTGCCGTATTTTCCCCGGAGCCGTCATATCGGCCATACCGCAAGACCTTAAATTTGCCGGCGAAAAAACCACCGCAGAAATTGGGCACAACACCACAATAAGGGAGTGTGTTACCATAAACCGCGGCACACAGTATGCAGGTAAAACGGTGGTGGGAAACAACTGCCTGCTTATGGCTTATGTGCATATAGCACACGACTGTCTGTTGGGCAACAACGTTATTCTGGCTAATTGCGTAAATCTGGCAGGGCATGTTATTATTGACGATTTTGCCATTCTTGAAGGTTTTGTGGGCGTACAACAGTTTGTGCGCATTGGCTCACACAGTTTTATTGCAGCCAATTCTTTTGTGCGCAAAAATGTACCACCTTATGTTAAGGCTGCAAGAGAGCCACTGTCGTATGCCGGCGTAAACTCGGTAGGGTTAACCCGCCGCGGGTTTTCAAGCCAAACTATAAGCCATATACAAGACGTGTATCGGTATATTTTTGTCATGGGATTTACGGTATCCAAAGCGTTGGATTTAATTGAAAATGAGATAAAGCAAACCCCCGAAACAGAACTCATAACCGCCTTTATCCGAAACTCTCCGAAAGGCATTCTCAAATCGTTTAAAAACGTAAGCGGCAGCGAAGAAGCAGAGCATGAAGATTGAACTGAACAAAATAGGCAAGCGCTTCCGGTTGGAGTGGATTTTCAAAAATGTTACCTATACATTTGAAACTGGCAATGCCTATGCCATTTTGGGGCCGAATGGTTCGGGCAAATCAACATTGTTGCAAATCATTGCCGGCTGTTTATCGCCCTCATCGGGCAAAATCAGGTATGCCGTTTCGGGTACTGAAACCGATGTGTTATCGGTTTACCCTTTCCTGTCGCTTGCCGCCCCTTACCTCGAACTGATAGAGGAGTTTTCGCTGCTTGAAATGGTGCAGTTTCATGAAAAACTGAAACCTTTTACCAACCGCCTTACTTCCCAACAGGCCATAGACCGCATGGAATTGAGCCATGCCCGAAACAAGCAGTTGCGCTTTTTCTCATCGGGAATGAAACAACGGGTGAAACTGGGATTGGCGCTGCTTTCAGACACGCCCGCCGTACTGCTCGATGAACCAACCACCAACCTCGATGCCAAAGCCGTTGACTGGTATTTGAATTTGGTGAACAGCAATACTTCGCAACGGTTAATTGTTGTAGCTTCTAATCAGCCGCAGGAATATGGGTTTTGCAGCCATCTGTTACACATTACCGATTTTGTGTTGAACTAAGCAAATGCGCTGCTGCCTGCCAGAACGCGTTCTTCTATTCATTGCCTTCTATACGGCTGTTTACCGTGCCATCGGCAAATTGGGTGCTAATGAGTTGCCCATTCTGCGCCGAAACCGCACTTTTCAGCGCCTTGCCGTTGAGGCGGGTAATGGTAAACCCACGTTGAAGCAGCTTCTCCACCCTATATAGGTTAATGGTTTGTTCTATGTGTTGAAGTTCCACCTGCTTGCTTTGCAACAGGCGTTTGGTTGCACGGGGCAGCCTTTGCAACAACATGCTGAATTGTTGTTTCTGACGGGTTATTTCTTGCCTTGAATGCATATACATGCTTTGCCGCAGGGTTTGCAGCCCAAAGTGGTGCTGCTTGAGCAGGTTGGTGCTTAGTTTGGCAGCCTTGTCAAAAAGCGAAAGCATGGCAGATTCATAGTGCAGAAAGGATTGCAAAATATACTCTGCCACTGCCGTAGGCGTTTTAAGTGGCGTATGCGCCACCAAATCTGCCACTGTTTCGTCTTGCTGATGCCCTATGCCTGTAATTACCGGTAAACTGCATTGGGCAATAGACACGGCAATATGATAATTGTTAAATGCCTCGAGGTCTAATTTGCTGCCGCCACCCCGAATAATAACCACTGCATCAAACAGGTGTTGTTGCGCTTCAATTTCGCGAATGCGTGCTATGAGTTCCTGCTCTACACCCTCGCCCTGCATAAGCGACGGGAACAATTTTACCCAAACCGAATAACCATACCGGTTATGTTGGGTATGGTTCATAAAATCGCCAAACCCGGCCGCCGATGCCGACGAAATAACCGCTATGCGCTGCAACACTACCGGCAAGGGTAGCTGGGCATTCTTACCAATATATCCTTCTTCGGTAAGGCGCTTTATGGTTTCCATGCGCTTCAGTTCCAGTTCACCCAAGGTTACCGAGGGGTCAATATCTGAGATAACAATTTTTAAACCGTAAACCTCATGAAAATCAACAGTTCCCCTAAACAATATTTTGTTGCCGTTTTTCAGCAGGTTTGCCAAATCTGAACCAAATTTCATGCGCAGTTCGTTGTAGGCGCTGTTCCAAATGACGCCGCTTAGTTTGGCGGTTATGACTTCGCGTTCTTTTTCTACCAAATCAATATACCAATGCCCGCTGCCGGCCATTTTTATCTGCGATATTTCGGCCACTACCCAAATACCGGGTTTTATGGCTTCCGAAATTACCTCGCTCACAAGTCCGTTGAGTTGAGAAAGGGTAATGTAGGGTTTCATGGTTTTGTATGAATGGTGGTTGTGCTCTTTTGAAAATTACATACACAAATGGGTGGCAAATAGGATGCATTATTCTTTTACGGGCAGCAGAGTTGTTGCAGTAGGGCAAAAGTAGCAATATTCGGGCAAGTTAATGCTCCGCTTCAGGAACTTTATTTGAATGTGATTCGGTGCTTATTTGCCGGGCGGCGTTGTTACCAGAGTTGCGGTTTCTTGCGCTATGCCAACGGTGGCAATGGCTCCGCTGTTAAAGTTCAAAAAATCGCTTTCAATGCCATCGGAAAAAATAACTCCGTTTGCAGGCATCAGCGACTCAAGGGTGAGTTTATTTTGACGGGTTATAATGCCGGCGGCAATGCCTGTTTGGGTTCTTACGCTTTTAAACGGCTCTCTTATGGCAAAGAATAACTGTTCGGCGGTGAGTTTGGGCGGTGCGAATGCAGTTTCCGGGTCATCTTTGCGCCGTTGTTTTTGCTTTCCCGATGCAAAACTGGTGATTCCCATGGCCATATTAAAAACCGAGCTTAACCAACCCGTACTGCCGGCCGGTGTAGAAACAATTAACCCGCTGGAAGAATGCTCTTCGGTTTGTTGGTTAAACGAAATGCGGTATCGGGCCGAAACATGTGTGGCAGCGCCAATAAACAGGTCGTTAAAAGCAAGCAGGCGTTGTCCGTCGTTTAGTCGGGCTTCGGCAAAGGTTACGGTTTTGGCCGGAAAATTACTGGTAAGCACACCTTCCACGGCATCCATAAAATTGGAGGGGTTAAAGGGCAGCAATATTCCGTCGTAGCGTTGTTTATCGGGGTTTACTGCTACAATGGGCACACCGTTTGCATATTTGGCAGTGTTGGCAACTAAGCCGTCTTGTCCAATAACCACAATAAGGTGCTTGTCTGAAAAAATAAAAGAAGGTACAAAAGCGCGCTCAACAATTTTGTATTTCACCACCTTTGAAAGTTGCTGCTGCAACAGGTGGAGCGCTGCATGAAAAGTATTGTGTTCCAGCTCATAATCGGCATAATTTCCTCCCGACCGCTCTATATAAAACTTTGTTTGCGCCTTGGTATTAAAGCGCTCTGTCAGCATTTCGAGGCGGGTTTTGTTTTTTATGATGATGGCATATTCAATACTCATTTGCCGGTAGCTTTCTTATCGGTTAACAAAGCGTCGAGCAGTTCGGGGCTTATGTTGAGCGAACCTATTTTACCTGCATTTTCGGCCAACTCCCTGAAAGCCAGAGCAATATTAAATTTCGGGTCGGGGTTGTTGTTAAGCGCAACCAACGTTTTCCAGTCAATTTCTTTGTAGGGTTTCAGTACGGTTTCAATAACAAATCCTTGTGTTTTTGCTTCGGTTCGGTCGTTTTCGGTTTTTTGTTCCAACAGTTGTTTGCGTTGGTTTTCAACAGAAATATCGGCGGCCACCTGCATTTCACGCAGTTTTCGGTCATTTTCGGCCTGTTGCACTTTGCCTTCCATTTGTTTTTCGGCAATTTGCTTTTTCTTTTCTTCTATGGCAATTTCGGTATTCAGTTCGCTTTCTTTTATTTTGCGTTCCTGTTCTACGGCAAAATTGCGGCGCTGGTAAATGGCCTGGTCGGCTTCCTGTTGCAGTTTTTCGCGGGTTTCGGTTTCCAGGGCGCGTTTCATTTCGGGCGTGGCGCTAACAGATAAAATGTTGGCTCCCAATACTTCAATGCCCAAAATTCCAATGGCTGCCGATGTTTGCAAACCTTCCAGTATTCTTTGCTCAATGGGTTTTGCTGCCCGAATGGCATCTTTAAGCCCCAACCCCGAAATAAAAGACGAGGTTGCCGTTTGCGCCTCGTTAATGATGCGTTGGTTTAGCTTTTCAATGTCGTTTTTGTTGTATTCGCCATTGTCGTTCAGGGTAAAATCAAGTATATCGGCTAAGGTGGCCGGGGCGCTTACTTTGTAGGTAATTTGTCCTTGTATGGCAATGGTTTGGTAGTCGGCGGTAGATTCGTTAAAAATAAAGGGCAGGTCGTTGCTGCCTATGGGTATGGCGGCAATAGAACTGGTAGGGGCAAAGTAAAAAAATGACAACCCGCGCCCTTCCTTTACCACTTTCCCGTTTTTGTAGTGAAAGACGTAGGTCATTGAATCGAACTTTACATGCTTAATACCCAACATGTTTTTATGAATTGGTGTGGTGAATAAATGCAATTAGTGCCCAAAATTAAATAAAGTGTGCAAATAATGCCCGAAAGCGGCAATAAATTACCAACAAATTACCAATAAAGCCTGCCATTCAACGCATTTGATTGCGCCGCTTTGGGGCCATAAGACATCGGATATTTCAAAAATATCCGATGTCTATAACCTTATACAGATACTTTTCGTGTAGCCTCTAAGGGTATTGTTTTTAGCCGAAAATATTTTGTATGCTAAAAATAATTATTCCTTTTTGTTTAACAAGTTTACCGTTTCCCGAAATACGGCTTGCGGAGACAGGGCTTCCATGGCTTGTTGTTGTACTCCTTCTTTTTCAAGGTCGGCTTCGGTTTTTGCAAAGCCAAACATGGCGTTAAGGTAAGGTGTTTGTGAAAAAAGTATTCGGGAAGTTGGTTTAAGCGGCTTGGTACGGGTAAAATCGGTTGGCCCGTAAAGGGCAATAAGCGGTTTTTGAAGGGCATCGGCAATGTGCATAACGCCCGAATCATGACAAATAACCAAAGCTGCATGGTTGATAAGTTGCAGCAAATCGGGCAGTGAGGTTTGTCCGGCGGTGTTCACAAGGTTGTTTCCGGCATCGGGCAATAGCTGCAGCAGCGGCTTAACCGAATGTTTCAGGTCGCCTTCATCGCCACACAGCACAATTTGGTATTGATTGCCAAAGTGGTTTTGCAATAGCCCGATAAGCGTGACAAAATGAGCCGTTGGCCACACTTTGGCGCGGTAAACCCCGTTGGCGGCGCCCGGTTGCAGCAGCAGGTAGGGGCGGTTGGTAAGGTTAAACCGTTGCAGCACATGGGTTGCAGGCGGCAGAGCAACCATGGTTGGGTAGCGCGGTTCAACGGGTTTACCGTGGTATATACACAGAAGGTCGGTGTTAAGCTCGGTTTCGTGCCGGCCGGGGGGTACGGCTACAAAGTGCGTGGCAGGATTAAGCAGCAGCGTGGCGGCACACCGCAGCCGGTTGTTGAGCAGGGTAGGGTGCAGGTGCCTGATACGCCGTTTAATGCCCGAAATATAAGAACCGGCCACCAGAAAATTGGGTTGCGCATCAAAGGGCAGCAGCAACACATCGAACCGTTGGCGGCGCAACTGCCAAAAAAAACGCCACTTATGCAACCAGCCCGTATGTTGGGGTAAAATATGGGTTTGGGTTATAATCGGGCTGTGCTGCAACAGGTATTCGGCCCCAAAACTGTTGCCGGCAATAAGGTGAATTTCGTCATCGGGATACAGGGTTTTCCATGCCTGCAACATAGGCGTTTTCAGCACAAAATTGCCCAACCCCGTATAACCCGACAGCAAAATTTTCATAATACCCCCGTTTTACCTCACCTGTATCTGTTTTACCAATAATTGTATGCCTTATGAACACTACACGGGCGCAGGGTGTTCTTGATTTCGGTAAACTAACTCACCCACACACAAACAACCCCCTCATGTTGCTAAGAAATTACCTTATTGCCGTTGCCCTGGTTTTGTTTTTTGTATCGGCTTGTACCAACACGCGCACGGGCAGCAATGCCACTGCCGGCAACTCGCCGGGTAAAGACAAACCCTGCATCGATTCTTCTTTAATAAACCCCAATGCGGCCTGCACCATGCAATACGCTCCCGTTTGCGGCTGCGACGGTAAAACGTACAGCAACGATTGTGTTGCCCGAAACAACGGCGTAACCTCCTATACACAAGGGGCTTGCAAGTAGCAGCACAGTGTTAATTGGTTAATATTCAATTTTCAGTTTGCAGGTAATGCCGGCAGGGGGCTTACTGTGTTCTTTTAAGGTTAAAAACGCCGTTGTTTATGTTAATAACTTCGCCGTTGGGGTTGTGGTAATAGTCGTACAATTGCCCGTTAAATGTGCCCTCTATGCGTTTACCCACCTCGTCGTATTTGGTAATGGCAAGGTTGAGGTATTTTACAAATAAAACGGCGTTATCAAGGGTAATGGTAAAGTAGCGGTCATCGGGAATTTCGAACAGAGGCGGTTGGGGTTCCTGCAAAAAATAGTAGCCGGTGGTATCGCCCGGAAAATAAATTTCCATGTACACATTGGCATTATCCCATTGTCCTAAGGCTTCTATGTGGGTTAAGCCAATAGAATCAACAAAAGCGGCCTTTGTAACCAACTCATTAAAGTCTGAAAAGGTTACATATTTTCCATTATAGGCGCTGCCGCCGTTTACAATAAAACTAACTTCGTTTTCTTCTTCGTTGATAACAACAGGCGGCTGGTTATCATCTTTTTTGCAGGCAGGCTGCAGGGCAACCACAATCAGTACAACAAAAAACGGCAACAGATATTTATACCAGGCAGTTACTTTCATGGATGTTTTTGTAATTTATAAAACTAAACGAAAAAGCACGTTATTTCGTTGGTTAGATATGGGGTTTTTGGAGCAATAAATTGCAAAATTAGCCAAAATTTATGCAAACGTCTAACAATTATACCTGTTGCGGGTTAATTGTGGTATCTTTGTTGCAAAAGCACGGGCATTATGATTCTGTCATTTAAAGAATTACCGCAGGCCAATCCGTTGCGCCAGTTTGTATTGGTTGCAATTTTGGCGGCGGTTTGCATGGTGCTGACAAGCGTTTTAAGCCGCAACCCAGAGGCGCCTTGGTTTGTGGGGTCGGCATCTTTGGGTTTTTATGTATGGGTAAATGCAGTGCTTGCTTTTTTCAACAAGGGTAAGTGGTTGGTTTATATTGGGTGGTCTTTTGTTTTGTTTTGGGTTTTGTTAACGGCCATTATTTTGTTTGCTACCTTGCTATCGGGCATAAGTCTGTTGCAGTTGCCCGAGTATCAGCCCCTGTTTGCAGCCACCTTTATTTTTTACTCCTGCGGCATTGTTGTTTGCACCATTATCAGAAATGTTGCCAAACTTATGGAAATTCATTATTGAGGCAACCCTTTTTAAAAACTCTTCGTTGTAGAAGAGGTAGTTAGCCGTAAAATGCTTTGCTGTTTTTTTTACAATTTAGCAAGACTGTTGTAAGTTTGCGCCCGGGAAACCCAAAAAAAGCAATCATGAATGGCAACGCGAAGGGAAAGGTTTTAATTACCGAAGTAGTACACCCTGTATTGCAAACCGAACTTAGCAATGCTGGTTTTGAATGTCTGCATTTAGAAAAAACGACCTATTCCGAAGTACTGCAAATAATTGACCGGTATTGCGGGTTAGTGGTTCGCAGCAAAATAAAAGTTGACCGACAGCTCATTGACAAAGGAAAACAATTGCGGTTTATTGGAAGAACCGGTTCGGGTATGGAATTAATAGATGTGGAATATGCCACACAAAAAGGCATTACCTGCCTTAATTCGCCCGAAGGCAATTGCAACTCGGTAGCCGAGCATGCCACCGGAATGCTGCTGTGCCTGCTGCATAACGTGGTAAAAGCTGACGCGGAATTGCGGCATTGCCAATGGAAACGGGTCGAAAATACCGGTTTTGAACTAATGGGGAAAACTGTAGGCATTATTGGCTACGGCAATACCGGCAGCGCATTTGCCCGAAGACTGAAATCTTTTGGTGTTAAAATACTGGCTTACGATAAGTATAAAAGCGGCTTTGGCAGCCGTGGCATTACCGAAACCACCCTGAACACCATTTTTGAACACGCCGATGTGGTAAGTTTGCATGTGCCGCTTACCCCACAAACCCGGCATTGGGTAAACAGCTACTTTATAGCACAGTTTAAAAAACCGGTGTACCTTATTAATACCTCACGTGGCGAGGTGCTGAACACCCCCCATGTGATAGAGGCATTATATAATGGCAAATTAAGAGGTGTGGCCTTAGATGTTTTTGAAAACGAAGACCTTGCCACCTACACCGCCGCCGAACATAACTGGCTGGAGCAACTGTGCCGGCACCCTAAAACGGTAATTACCCCACATATTGCAGGGGTTACACACGAGGCAACATATAAAATGGCTGCTATACTGGCAAAAAAAATAATACATCATGCTACCTCAAATTTGTAAAAAAAAGTAGCTTTGCCATTTTAACGCTTATTGCATCAATATTACGTCATAATTTTACAGACGGGTAGCACAATTACAGCATTCTTTTTAATTTTACCCGTTCATTACAAGGTGTTTTAATTGGTAAAGTTTAAAACCCGTTTATGAAAAGTAAAAGAATTAATAAAACATAAATTTACGTGTATGAGGAGACTTTTATTCATGTTTGCTTTTTTCCTGATAGGTACGGGCCTTGCGCTTGCACAACAATCGGGTGAAATTCAGGGAAAAGTAACCGACAATGATACAGGCGAACCCATTCCCTTTGCCAACGTATCTATTACTGTAAACGGTACTTTACAAGGCGCTCAAACCGACTTTGACGGGTTTTATTCCATTAAGCCCATTCCGGGAGGTAGCTATACGGTAAAAATATCGTATGTGGGCTATCAAACCAAACAGTTTGATGGTGTAGTAGTTTATTCAGACCGCATCACCTTCCTTGATGTGCAGGTTTCGCAACAAAGCGAAGTGCTTCAGGCTGTAGATGTTGTGTCTTACAAGGTGCCACTGTTGGAGGCTGATAAAACCTCTACCGGGCAAACCGTTACAAAAGAGCAGATTATGAAAATGCCTACCCGTAACGTGGCTTCTATCGCCTCGCAAACGGCAGGTGTATTCCAGTCAGACGAAGGCGGGTCGTTAAACGTAAAAGGGCAGCGCTCAGAGTCAACCGATTACTATATTGACGGTATAAAAGTGCGCGGCAGTGCGGCCGTACCGGCGCAGGCAATAGAGCAGCTAACGGTAGTAACCGGTGGTGTACCGGCGCGTTTTGGCGATGCTACTGGTGGTATTGTAAACATAACAACCCGCGGGCCTTCGGATACATGGGGCGGCGGTGTTGAAGTGGTTTCTTCTAAATTTTTAGAGCCCTATGGCTATTATTTAGGTAACTTCAGCCTTTCGGGACCCCTGCTCAAGGTAAACAAGGGGCAACCCAATGAGCGGCCTATTTTAGGTTTGTTCCTTTCGGGCGAATACCTGCACGAGGGCGATGACGACCCCTCGGCAGTTGGTATCTGGCAAACAAAATCCGATGCCCTTCAAAATATCAGAACCAACCCGTTGGTGCGTTCCCAAACTTCTTCGGGCTTTCTTAAAAATGCCGACCTTACTACACTTGACAACTTCGAGAAAATAGATGTGCGTCCAAATGTTACGAAAGACGAAATTACCGCAGCTGCCAAACTCGATTTTCAGCCCGTTCAGAACGTAAACCTTACTTTTGGCGGTACTGCCAACTATCTTACAGGTGGAACAGGCGGCTTTAACAGAGATTTTATGCGCCGCTTCGAACTGTTTAATGCAGAACACATGCCTTACAGCGATGCGCAAACCTACCGCGGATATGCCCGCTTAACCCAGCGTTTTAATGCCGCCAACCGCACCGCCGAAAATGCCAAACCCTCTGTGTTTTCAAACGCATACTACTCTTTGCAGTTTGATTATACCAAAACTTTTAACACCTACCAAGACCCTGTTTTTGAAGACCGCATTTTTGACTATGGCTATGCCGGTAAGTTTAGCACCTTCCGAGAAAAATCTTATGATTATACTACACTGGAAAAAGACGGCATAACGATTACCGGCCTCGAATTTCAGGGCTTTAGAGATACTCTTGTAACCTACCAGGCCGGCGGGGTAAACATTGATAAAGACAACCACAACCTGCAATACTACCAACTGGCAGCCGGCAACAGCAATGCTTTTTACACCAACCTCGACCAAATTCTGCTCAACGGCGGCATTATCAATGGCAATGTTCCGGCTTCGCTGAACTCTTCCTATAACTTGTGGTACACGCCCGGAACACCCTATGGCGCTTACCAGAAAGACGAAAACGATCAGGCTCGCGTAGTGTTTAACGGCTCTGTTGACATTAAACGCCCCGGCGCTTCAGATCGCAACAAACACGCCATAGAATTTGGCTTTGAATACGAACAACGCATTGACCGTTCTTACGACGTATTCCCTATAGGTTTGTGGAACCTTATGTTTGACCGTATAGCCCGTTTCGGAAGAGATATTGTGCGCGACCTCGACAACCCCATTCTGCTTATTAACGGGCAGGCTATTCCGTTCTCGGAATACGACGGACAAACGGCCGTGTTTAACCCCTATACCGATACCATTACATATAACCTCATTCGCGCCGAACAGTCTTATTTCGACCGCAAATTCAGGGAAAAATTCGGAATTGGCTCGCTCGACATTGTAAATGTTGACGAATATCGCCCTGAAGATTTCTCGCTCGATATGTTCTCGCCCGATGAACTGTTTAACAACGGAAACAACTATGTAGCCTATTCCGGTTATGATTACTTGGGCAAAAAACTCACTACTCAACCCGCCTTTGAAGATTTCTGGAAAGAGCGCAACGAAGACGAGGATATTTATACACGCCCCATCGGCGCTTTCCGCCCAATTTACATGGCAGGTTTTGTGCAGGACAAATTTGCCTTTAAAGACCTTATTTTCAACGTAGGTGTTCGGGTTGACCGTTATGACGCCAACCAAAAAGTACCCAAAGACCTTTACTCGCCCCTATATGCTACCCGCAAAGCCGGTGAAGTAAGCAACTTGGGCGCCCACCCCGGCACCATTGGCGACGAATTTGTGGTATATGTAGATAACGAGGTAAACCCCAGCCGTATATTGGGCTACCGCGATGGTGTTCAGTGGTATGATAACAACGGTTTAGCCATAAGCGACCCCCGTGTATTGGCCGCCGGTGGTACGGTTAATCCCTATCTTGCTGCTCCGCTTACCGATAATCCCGAAGGCGACGTGAAAAACGAAAACTACGACCCCACTTTAGCCTTTGAAGATTATAAACCCCAAATTACGGTAATGCCTCGCGTAGCTTTCTCTTTCGAAATATCTGATGAGGCTATTTTCTTTGCCCACTATGATATTTTGTCGCAACGCCCCCAAAGCCGTTCATTTACCACGCCTTACGATTACTACTTCTTTGCCGAAAACGCTATTGGCGGTTTGTTTAACAACCCCAACCTTAGACCAGAACGCACCGTAGATTACCAAATAGGGTTTAAACAAAAAGTAAGCAGTTCATCGGCAATAACCATTTCGGCCTTCTATCGCGAACTCAAAGATATGGTACAGGTAATTAACGTGCCGTTTGCCTACCCCAGTTCCTACAACACCTTTGGCAATATTGACTTCGGTACGGTTAAAGGGCTTGAGTTTGCCTTCGACCTCAGAAGAACAGGCAACCTTCAACTTACTGCCAACTACACCCTGCAGTTTGCCGATGCAACCGGCTCGGGTGTTACTTCGCAATCGGCACTTATTGACTTTGGACAACCCAACCTGCGTACTGTTACTCCCGTAGATTTCGATGCCCGCCATATGCTTAACATGAATGTGGACTACCGCTACGGAAACGGGAAAGACTACAACGGACCCAAACTTTTTGGAAAAGATATTTTGGCCAATACCGGCTTAAACCTCATCTTCCGTGCCCGTTCAGGCACACCCTACTCCCGACAGGCTAACCCCACACCTTCTGCACAGTTTGGTGTTCGTTCCCAAAGCCAGTTAGATGGAACCATTAATGGCTCGCGCTTGCCCTTTAACTTCCGCGTAGATGCCCGTTTGGAACGCGATATTCCGCTCCGCTTCGGACGTAAGCAAGGAAAAGCCGACCGCAATATCAATATTTACCTGTTGGTGCAAAACCTGCTTAATGCCGACAACGTAGTTAACGTTTACGGATTTACCGGCAGCCCCGATGACGATGGCTTTATCAATTCGGCAGCCGGACAGGAAGTGGTGCGCGCACAGGTTAGCCAACAATCCTTTGTTGACCAATACAACATTAAGGTAAACAATCCCAATAATTACAGTATTCCGCGCAGAATGCGCTTAGGGTTAATGTTTAACTTCTAAAAACATTGGTAAAATACAGTTGCCCGAATAACACAAGTTATTGGGGCAACTGTCACAAAAAAAAATTTTGTAGTCATTCAGCATAAAAACTCAAAATATGCACATAATAAAAATTACACTCGTTGTGATTGCCTTTTTTGTCATTAATCTGGCACAGGCAAAAGAAAATATTGGCACCACCAATGCACCGCCGCCTGCAAGTGGTAAAAATGAAGCCGCAGATTGCAACGCTTCTACTGCTCAAATAGATTTAGATGTAAACAACGTAAGAACAAGGCTGCTTACCGGTGGCGACCTTTGGTGGGATCCCGTTGCCGGACAGCCGAAGTACGAAGTGCCTAAAGTGCCTCCCGGCTCCGACCAGCAATCATTGCACTCTATTTTTGCGGGCGCTCTTTGGATTGGCGGTATTGATCAACTGGGGCAGTTAAAAGTTGCCGCCCAAACCTATCGCCAAAGTGGTAACGATTTTTGGCCCGGACCCTTAGACGACAACGGACAAGTAACCCAGGAAATTTGCAACCAGTTTGACCGTTTCTGGCAGGTACAGGGAAGTGATATTGACGATTTCCTTGGACGTTTGGAGGCTGCCGGCGGAACTCTGCCGCCCGGTCAAGTACCCGATAATATTTTACAATGGCCCGGTAAAAACAATCCTTATTTTACCTCTTTCGACCTGCCCGCCAACAAAGAACTGGCACCCTTCTTTGATACCGATGACGATGGCGTGTACGACCCCACCAAGGGCGATTACCCGGTTATTGACCCCAACTGCGGCGGTGTATATGCCGACCAAATGATTTGGTGGATTTTTAACGACCGCGGTAACATTCACACCGAAACCGGCGGCGAAGCCATCGGGCTGGAAGTTGGCGCCATTGCGTTTGCCTTTGCTACCAACGACGAGGTAAACAACATGACCTTCTACAAATATCTCGTAGAAAATAAATCTACTCAACCTATTGACAGTGTTTTCTTCGGACAATGGGTGGACCCCGACCTTGGACTCTATACCGATGACTTTGTAGGCTGTGTTGCCGAAGAAGGATTGGGCGTTGTGTATAATGGTGATGCTGTTGACGAAGGTTATTACGGCTCTACGCCTCCTATGCTGGGCGTTGACTTTTTTCAGGGACCCAAAAAATTAATCGGTACAGATGCCAATGGCGATCCGCTGTATCAGGAGTTGGGAATGACTTCATTCCTTTATTATAACAATGACTTCTCCATTACCGGTAATCCCGAAAATGCCTCGCATTTCTATGGCTATCTGGCAGGCGTTTGGAAAGACGGAACCCCGTTTACCTACGGCGGAATTGGCTATGGCGGAACTGTTCCATACCCGTTTATGTTCCCCAGCGACCCATCTGACAACAGCGAAACTGCATGGTCTGAATGTTCGGCTAACAATACCCCCTTCGACCGTCGCTTCCTCCAGTCTTCGGGACCCTTCCAACTTTTCCCCGGCGCACTGAATGATGTTATTGTAGGGGTAGTGTGGGTTCGGGATGGATTGCAGTATCCCTGCCCCTCTTTTGAACCGCTTGTTCGGGCAGATAAAAAAGCACAGGCCTTATTCGATAACTGCTTTAAACTGCAAGACGGTCCCGATGCTCCCAACATTCTTATTCGCGAATTAGACCAGGAAATCATCATCTCTTTGTGGAACGATACGCTTATTTCAAACAACGCCTTCGAAAGTTATGCCGAAGCGGATATTGTATTGGCCAACCAAGGTTTTGCCGATTCGATGTACACCTTCCAAGGGTACAAACTGTACCAGCTAAAAAGCCCTACCATTTCACCGGCTGAATACGGCGACCCAGACAAAGCCCGCTTAATTGCCGTAGTAGATGTGAAAGACGGCGTTACCAAACTCATTAACTGGACCATTGACGGTACGGTTGGCGCATTGGTGCCCGAACTCAAAGTAGAAGGCGCCGACAATGGCATCGTAAACTCATTCCAGATTACAGACGACCAGTTTGCAACGGGCAGTAAACGCCTGTTAAACAACTCCAAATATTACTACTCTGCAATAGCTTATGCCTATAACCCTCACGAACCCTATGACCCCGCCAATCCTTCGCCAATCGCACAGTTGTCGCCTTACCTCGAAGGACGTAACAATATTAAGGTTTATACTGCCATTCCGCACATACCCGCCCCGCAACGCGACGGCATAGTGCTGAACAGCGAGTTTGGAGACGGCCCCGAAATTACCCGCATCTCGGGTTCAGGCAACGGAGGTCAGGCATTGGAACTTACCGAAGAAAGCGTAAACGGAATTTTGGCTAACGGCTCACTGCAAAATGTAGTGTACCAGGGAGGCAACGGCCCGCTTAATATTAAAATATTTGACCCATTTAATGTGCCCGAAGCCGATTTCAGGTTAACTATGGAAGATGTTACCTTCCCGTCTTATACGCAACCCCAGGCAGGTTCGCTTAGCTTAGATAATGACAACGAAGTATTCTTATACAGTTCCTCTGCCAATGCGGGTGTTACAGGTTTTACGTATAACTTAACCGATAAAGAAGGAAATACCGATATTGGCAGCGTGGTAATTATTACCGGCGCCCCCGATTTAGCCGATATTTACGCTTTTGACAATACAGCCGTAATAGCAAAAGTGGTTGGCAATACCGTAAACATTCCGCTCTTTAACAACGATTTTGCCCCAACCGGCGTTGCCCTAACCCTTGCCGAAGTGTTTGAACCCGAACACGGTATTATTACCGCCATTGATAATGCAACCGGCGTTATTACCTACCAGGCCGACGCCGGCTTCACCGGTTTGGAAAAATTCAGCTATGAAATTTCGGCGCCCGGCTATGCCAATAAAAAGGCAACCGTTTATATTATGGTGTACGACGATAATGTGCTGCCCGTCGATGCACTGAATGCCGTAGATGACCTGTTTTCGGTTGAAGCCGGCACCGGCAGCGAATTAGATGTGCTTGGCAATGATACGGGTAAAAACCTGAAAGGTACCTTGGTATCACCCAAAGCCCGATGGACGCTGCAAAACCTCACTTCGGGACAAGTATATACTTCCGAAACCGATATTGCAAACGGTTATTCACAGGCAATTGGCGGTTGGGAAGACCAGTCGCTTGGTTTTACCATCGCTGTTCAGCAGCAGCCCATACCCGGCAATACCGAAAGTGCAGTGTTAGGCTCTTCCCTCAGTTTTGACGATGTGCAGAAATCATGGATGTCTTTGGTGGCAGATGATGAGGGCTTTTCGGCATTTAACTGGATACGCTCCGGAACAGATGAAAGTTCTGAGAACAGCGAAATTAATGACAACCAGTCAACATCAGGAGATTTCTACGACCCCGACCAATTGTATGAAACCATTTTGAGTGGCAGAATTGCCCCTTATTGTTTAACCAACAATAACTTCAATTCGGCTTCTACCTTTAAGCCGCTGGCACCTGCTTGTTCCGACTGTTTTGGAGACCCCGTTTCGGCACCCGACCCGCTGTTTACCTTAGATAATATGCACAGCATTGATTTGGTATTTACTCCCAACAAAGATTTGTGGACCCAATGTGTGGTGGTAGAAATGGGGCGCGATGCCAATATTACTGAAGGTAAAGCCGATAAAAACAGCTTGCGCCGTAAGCCGTCGTGGAACTATGCCAACGACAACTATGCCGCCCCCTTGAGCGGCAACACCATAAACCCCGGCAGCGAATATTATGTGTTGGGTACTTCGGCAGCCGGCATTTCTTACGTAAACAATATCGGTACAACGGTTATCGTAAATGCCAACCGCTTCTTTAAACCCGCCGATATTGACGGCGCAACCTCGTTTACCGCCATAAACGGCGCACAACTTTACAATGCTGCCGATATTGGACGCTCGTGGTTCCCCGGTTATGCCATAAACCTCGAAACCGGACAGCGTTTAAACATCATTTTTAGCGAGAACTCATTTCTGGGCAGCGAAAACGGCGATGACCTGAAATGGAACCCCTCCTCTACGCTGGTTTCACCGCAAATATCGGCCAGCCGTTTGCGAGTGGGAGGCGAGCACTACGTGTATGTAATGAACAGCCCATACGATGGTGGGGCTACTTACCAGCAAGAGTTGGTAGATGCCGTTATTAATGCCGATATTACCCTTAAACGCGCGGTATATAACGAAGCTATGTGGGTTACGTTACCGTATTTAACCCCCGGTTTTGAATTGCTACCGCTTTCCGGCGGGATAATTCCAACCGAGGCTACCATAAAAGTACGCGTTGCCCGTCCTTATATGCAGGAAACGGCTACCAACCCTAAATTACAATACGAGTTTAGCTTTAAAAATCTGGCAGCCAAAAAACAACAAACCGAAGTGGCAAAAAGCGCCATGGATTTGATAAAAATTGTGCCAAACCCCTACTACGCATTCTCGTTGTATGAAACTACCCAGTTAGACAACCGCGTAAGGATTACCAACCTGCCGGCAAGAGCCAATATTTCAATTTTCTCTTTAGACGGTACGCTTATAAGAACCATTAAGGTAGATAACAGCGCACCCGATATTGATACGGCTTCCGGCGGCGAGGCGGGTCAGGAGCAGATAAATTCTGTTGACTGGGACCTTAAAAACCAGAAAAATATACCCGTTGCAAGTGGTGTTTACCTCATACACGTGCAAGCGCCCGACTTGGGAGAAGAAGTTACCCTTAAGTTCTTCTGTATTTCGCGACCTATTGACCTTGACGTATTCTAAAAACAAAATGACCGGCGGCTACCATGCCGCCGGCCATTTTAAATTATTCAAAAAGCAGAAAAATAAGTTCACATGAAAAATATAATTACTTTAGCTATATTGACAGCCATTGTTCTTATGCCGGTACAAATAAACAAAGCCGGCAATAAAGACCGGGCAGGACAGGCCGGCGCTACCGAACTGCTCATTAACCCATGGGGGCAAAGTGCAGGTTTACATGGAATGAACAGTTCTTTTGTGCATGGCGCCGAAGCAATGCGTAATAACGTGGCCGGACTAACTTTTATTAACAAAACTCAGTTGGTTTTTGCCAACAGCATGTGGTTAAAAGGCAGCGGCGTATCGGTAAATGCGCTTGGTTTTGCCCAACGCCTGGGCGAAAACAATGTTTTGGGAATAAATGTATTTTCTATGGGCTTTGGCGAAATACCCGTTACCACGGTTTCGGCTCCCGAAGGCAACTCCGGTGCAACTTTCCGCCCGCAATTGCTTAATTTGGGCATTGCCTATGCACGTTCTTTTTCAAACAGTATTCACGTAGGGTTTCAGTTTAACCTTATTAACCACTCTATTGCCGACGCCAATGCCACCGGTGCCGCTTTCGACATGGGTATTCAATACGTAACAGGCCCCAAAGACAATATTCACTTTGGCATTTCGCTGCGCAACGTTGGAACGCCTATGCGGTTTGCCGGTGATGGTTTGGCTACCAAACTCGAATCGCCTCAGGGATATTCATTTACCGTTGCGCAACGTACCGAAAAATACGAATTACCCTCTACCCTTAATATTGGCGCTGCCTACGACATTATAATGGGCGAAAACCACCGCTTAACCGTTTTGGGCAATTTTACCTCTAACTCTTTCTCACGTGACCAACTCGGCGGCGGTATTGAATACGCTTTTCATGAACTGTTTATGCTCCGAGGCGGTTATCGCTATGAAGACGGCATTACCAAAACTCTTGACTTTGAACAGCGTGCAACTGCTTATACCGGACTTTGCGGCGGTGTAAGTGTAGAAGTGCCTTTTAAAAAAGGTGGAGAATCGGGTTTGGGAATTGATTATGCCTACCGTGCTACCAATCCCTATAGCGGAACACACACCATTGGCGTGCGTATTAACCTCTGATAAAAAAAGCTAGCTTTGTTGAACTAAGCTGCTTTTTTTGTTGTTTCATCTACTCAAAAGAAACGTTTCTTTACCGGAAACGTTTCTTTTTTTCAAAGGCTGTAGGTAATTATACAACACCTTTGGAAGTTGTAAAATGACATTGTATTTTTTCAATAAGAAATTTCGGGCGCCCCAAAAGTGCCCGAATTGATTTTTATTGTTTTAAACCGTAATTTTTCAAAACTATGGACATTAAGTATTATACCCGCGAAGGGTTGGAAAACCTGAAAAAAGAACTGCAAACGCTTAAAACCATGGGGCGTGCAGATATTTCCAGGCAAATAGCGGAAGCACGGGAAAAAGGAGATTTGTCGGAAAATGCAGAGTACGATGCCGCAAAGGAGGCACAGGGCATGTTAGAGCGCAAAATAGCACAATTGGAAACCGAATTGGCGGTAGCCCGTTTATTAGATGATAGTAAATTAGATGCTTCCAAGGTGGCTATTTTGTCGAAGGTGAAACTTAAAAACTTATCGCTGAATAAAGTCACTGACTTTATGATTGTTACCGAAAATGAAGCCGATTTAAAACTGGGAAAAATTTCGGTCAACACGCCCATTGCCAAAGGCTTGCTTGGTAAATCGGTAGGCGATGTGGTAGAGGTATTGGTGCCGTCGGGTGTTATGAAATTAGAAATTCTGGAAATTTCGCGATAGCCGCTAATGTATTAAGCAGGCTTTTCGTGACTCATAAAAAAGAGGTTGCAATAGTTTTGCAGCCTTTTTTGTTTTTTAAGCCGGACACATATTACTCTTTTTAGAAACCGCCATGCAGCTTGCGCACATAAACCAACAGTTGGTCATTTTCGGTTTCTATGGTTTTTGAATAACAAAAGTTTAACCTCTCAAGCAGTTTTATAGAAGCAGCATTGCCCGAAACGGTAGTGGCAAGTACGTATTGGTGGTGCAGTATGGTGGAAACATGTGTTAATACAGCAGTTGTGGCTTCAAAGGCGTAACCTTTTCCATGGTAATCGTGCAAAAATGCAAACCCGATGTCGAAATGCGGCAGGTAGCTTCGTTTCATATAAGAAACAAGTCCGGCCGGCACGCCATTAGATTTTAAGGTTACCGTCCAATAGTACAAGTTTTCGGTTGCCAAAATCTTGTCAATATAATTCAGGGCATCATTTTGGGTATTTACCTGCCTGTTGCCAATAAATTGCAGCCACCCCTCGGTGTTTAACAATTGCAAGATAAATGCCGCATCTTTGGGGCAAATTGGTTGAAGGGTAAGCCTCTGAGTTTCAAAAGTGTTGCGCATGTAGGTGTTTATTTTGCAGAGGAGTTCTGGTTGTTGGGACTATTGAAAAAATATTGCTGCAAATGTACAAGCAAATTAAAGACTTTGTAATTTAGTAGGGAAAATGGGTGTATGAACGATATTATTCAAATTGCAACGGCAGACAACCTGTGGTTGACGCAGTACGATTTTTTTGTAAGGTTTTTGGTGGCAGCTGGTATTGGCTTTGTAATAGGGTTGGAGCGCGAGCGGTCTTTTTTACCGCAACAAATAGAAATATTTGCCGGTGTGCGCACCTTTACGCTGGTGGCCATGATGGGTTTTTTGGCTGCATTCCTTAAATTTTATCTTTCCATTTGGATTTTTGAGGTTACCCTCTTTGGGCTAACAGCCTTTACCATGGTTGCTTATGTACTTACCTACCGCAACGGACATACAGGCGGCACTACCGAAGTAGCGCTAATTGTTACTTACCTGCTTGGCGGCATTACGCTCATGGGGTATATTCAGCTAAGTCTTATTGTAACTGTGCTGATGCTCATTATTCTATCGCTGAAAGTGGAAATTAAAACCCTGATAGGCAAAATTACCAATGATGAGTTGTATGCCTTCATTAAGTTTGTGGTAATTGCTTTATTAATACTGCCTTTTTTACCCAATAAAAGCTACGGCCCGTATGAAGTACTGAACCCCTCTGAAATTGGTTGGGTGGTGGTGCTAACCTCCGCCATTGGGTTTGTGGGGTATATTTTGGTAAAAATACTGGGGGCGCGAAAGGGCATACTGCTAACCGGCATTTTGGGAGGTTTGGTATCGAGTACGGCAGTTACCTGGAATTTTTCCAAGAAGAGTCACGAAATGAAGGGCTATACAGTGCATTGCGCCATTGCCATTTTGGCTGCAAGTTCCATTATGGTGGTTCGGGTTTTTATTTGGCTGTATTTGTTTAATGCGTCATTGCTACCGGGAATGCTGGTGCCGTTATTTTTGTTGTTGCTGTGCAGTGTGTTGCTGATTGCATTTTGGTATCGGCGCCTTTTGAGGGTTGAGCAACCTGATACCGAAGTGCCCTTGGGCAACCCGCTCAACCTGCGCGATGCCTTGTTTTTTGGCGCAGTATATGGGGGCATATTGCTGTTGGTGAGCACAGCCAACCAATATTTGGGTAAAAGCGGTATTTATATTGCCAGTGGTGTGGCGGCATTGTCTGATATTGATGCCATTACCATATCTCTTGCCAAATTGGGCAACACCGGTATTGATGCAACAACCGCGCAAACGGCCATTCTTCTTTCCACCCTTAGCAATACTGCGGTAAAAGCTTTTATTTCTATGTGGTTTGGCAGCGCCCCTTTGCGGCGTTATATGGCATGGGGATATGGGCTGGTTTTTTTAACCGGATTGCTGGGTTTTTTATGGCTCTTGTTGTGGTAGGGTAGCAAAACCCGAAAGATAACATTTGTTCATTCTCCCAAACCGGAAAAAAAACGCCTACCATTCTTGCAGGTTAATGCTTAGTCCAATGTGGTTGTTGCCGCCCGCGGCGTGGTATATGGACTTGCCATAACTTACCGAAAACCGTTTAATGGTAATTCCCGCCCCGAAGGAAAACCCCGACAAAGTGCGTTTGGCAGCTATGCCCAATTCTTGTCGCCGAAGGTGGTTGTACCCAAAATTTACCCTCAGCGCTTTACCCAAATACAACTCGCCGTTAAAAACAAGGTGGCGAAACAGTTTGTCGGCAATATATTTTTTTTCTTTGGAATTTTGCCCGGTGTCAATAATTTGCTCTTGTTGCAGGGTGGGGTCGTTGTAGCGTATGTTCCAGGTATATAAATGATGGGCAATTATACTTAGCCTGAAAGGCAAATATTTGAGCCGTTGCGAAATGCCTATTTGCAGGTCGAAGGGCAGGTTTTCGCGTGTGCCGGTATAAGTGCTTAACTGTGCCCCGATGTTTTTTAACACCACTGCTGCCGAAAACTGTTTTTCGGGGTGGTGGTATTGCGCGCCGGCATCTAGGGCTACGCCAAAGGAGTTGTAGCTTTCAAGGTGTGAGCCAACAAACTTAACATTTAAGCCATATGAGATGTTTTTGTATTTTCTTCCTGCTCCAAGTGTTATGGCATATTCTCCTCCGCCAAACTGTCCGGTTTCGGTACCTGTTTCATCGGTTTGGGTAAATTTGCCGTAAGAAACGTATTGAATACCTGCCGCAAAGGTGGTAGCAAGGCTGTCGAAATGCTGGGCATAAGCAGCATAACCATGCTGTATGCCGGCTAAGTAAATATCGTGGTTAAACTGTGCCTGCCGGTGCATTTGGGCATTGTAAAGGGCGGGGTTTTGGGTGCCAAAACTCACATCGTTATCGGCAAGAGCAATCTGGTAGCCACCCAAAGCGCTTAGCCTTGCAGAGGCAGGCAGGTTTAAAAAAGCATAGGTATATTGTCCGCCTGTAACCTGTGCAAATAGCGTTGCAGGAAGCATACACAATAAAACCGCAAACAATCGCATTGCTTTCATGTTGGTAGGTTGTGCTGAGTAAGGTAGATAAAAAAAACATGCCTGCGGTTGCAAGGCAAAACAGACACCTTCGTTTTCCCCGCCACAGCTACCTGCTATCCGCCGCTTTGGGCTTGCCGTTATTGTTTCGAAAACTCTTCGGTAAGCAGTTGGTCAAGCTGTGCGGCATCAATGTTCATGGCAATAATTTTGCGGTCTTTGTTGAGCAGATACATTTCGGGGGTAATGTCAATATGGTATTTCAGGTAGTATTTGCTTTCGTAGGTGGGGTCAAATACGTTGGTAAAAGTAAGTTTTTCTTTAGCTATATAGCTTTTCCATTTGGCGTCGTCGGTTTCGGTGGCTATGCCATACACATCAAAAAAGCCTTTTGGCTTCCATTTTTCATACACTTGTTTTACCAGCGGCGTTTCCTTTTGGCAATGCTCACAATCGGGGTTATAAATGTACACCAGCACATAAGGCGCTTTCAGGTCGTATAAAGAACGGTATTGACCGGTGGGGTCTTTTGCGCGCACATCCTGCCCTGTTTTACCCAGCACACTTGCCCCAATTTCAGCGGCTTGTTTGCGCAAGCCTTTTATTTCGGTAGAGTCTGACCAATAAGCCAGTTCGCGGGTAAAATACTTGTCAATCATGTAGGCATATACTGCCTCACCGCCCATAACCTTGGTTTTGGTAGCCTGATATTGCAGGGCAATCCAGTTGGCTACAAATTTGAACATTTCTTTGTTTACCAATGATTTATCGGTAACAATTGAGGCTGATTTGATGATAGAATCGGGAATTTGCGCCGTAATTTCGGTAATATATCTTTTTAACTTGTTGTGAATTACCGGCGTTCTCAGCAGCCGCACATCCGAAAAATCTACATCGTTCCAGAATTTTGAGCGGTAAAGGTAACTTTGCATGAGGGTATCCAGCGTTCCATCGGGTTTTTTGGGTTCATCTATGGCCGGGTTTTGTCCGGCAAGTTTAAATTTGGTAAAAAAGGCGGTTGGGTAGTTTTTTCGGTAACTTTCTACATGTTCTGCTCTTTCTTTGAGCAGTTTATCCTGTTCTGATTTAGCCTGCGCATATTCGGGCGAGTTTTTGGCTGCCTGATTAAGGCGTTTTTGTATGTCTTCAAACTTTTTGTCCACTTCGGACTGGTATTTCAGGCTTTCATACAACAGGGTATTGTCTATGGAGCCGGCAACTTCCATATATTTTACAAAATCACCCTGTTTTGTTTTCATGGAAAAATGCTGGTTGGCATCAATAATCATTTGGAAGTTTTTATCGCCGGGTACTATTACAAAGTATAGCCCGCTTAGGTAAGCCGAATCTCGTTGGAAGGTAAACGAGCCATCGGGTCCTACTTTTGCCGAGTCGGCCAGGAAGTTTTGGTCGGCATAAACGCCTACTAATTTGGCGGTTCCGTTCATGAGGCCTTCAACGGTTATGTTAATGAGGGCATCTTTTGTTGCGGGTTCGGCGCTTTGAATACCGGTAGGAACAGCGGTTTTTGAGTTGCCGCAAGCCATAATGGCGGTTATAAAAAACAACAGGGCAAGAAATTTATGAAACATAGCAGTTGTTAATTTAAGTACAACGGTTAAACAAATTTCGGAAAAACAATTGGTTTTACCGGGGTGCAAATATACAATTTCTGCACGGATTTTTTTTCACCCTTTTTCGTTCCTTTGGCAATTGGAAAAGCCGGCCGCAACATATCTGCGGCCGGCTTTTTTGCGGTTTTAACGGAACAAGAGTAACCGTTTGCCTATTAATCTCTTCTGTTGAGCAGCGAAATGTAGTACAGCAGGTTGGCAACGGCGGCAAGTGCTGCTACTACATAGGTCATGGCAGCCCACCAAAGGGCGTTTTGGGCTTTATCGTGTTCCTCGTCTGTAACAATGGAAGCGCCGTTTAACCAAGCCAATGCCCTGCGGCTGGCATCAAATTCTACCGGAAGCGTAACAAGGGTAAACAAAGTGGTAACGCTCAACAGCAAAATACCTATCATGAGCAAAATGGGGCTTTTGGTAGCGGCCATCATAATTACACCGCCCAAAAGAATAAATTGCGAGAGGCGAGAACTGATGTTAACCACCGGCACCATGTTGGAGCGCATGGTTAAAAACGAATAGGCAGTGGCGTGTTGTACGGCGTGACCGCATTCGTGTGCGGCAACGGCTGCAGCGGCTACGTTGCGCTCGTGGTAAACCACATCGCTGAGGTTTACCGTTTTGTTTTGGGGGTTATAGTGGTCGGTCAGTTGGCCGGGAACCGAAATTACCTGAACATCATTGATGCCATTTTCGCGAAGCATTTTTTCGGCTACTTCTTTGCCGCTAAGCCTGATGGGCATTTTGGAATATTGAGAAAATCTCGATTTTAACATGCCGCTTACGGCCATGCTTACCAGCATGAGGACTCCAAACATTAACCAATACATATTACTTTTTTGTTTTTATGGGGTGTTAATAAATTTTGTTGTTTGTGTGTTATTTCATTAATAATTTTTCAGGCAAAAAAGTTCAAAAAAACGGGCAGTGTCTATATTTTATGATGGGGTAAAACCTTGGGGAGCAAGGCGGCGGCGGCGGGTAAAGCATCGGGTTTACCCACATCGAGCCATTCGTTGTTGTTAAGCAGGTAGGATTGTACAGGGTGTTGTCGGGCAACCTGCAGGTACAGGTCAATTACCGAAAACACGCCTTTAAGGGTGCACAACTCCAGTATTTTGGGTTGAATAAGCTGAATGCCGCAGAAGGCCAACTGTTGCGGCCGGTTGCAGGACCTTGCCATGCGTTTTTGCCCCGATGCGATATTTTCCCAGCCGCAGAGCTGCCCACGGCGGTTAAACAACAGGTATCGCCCCGATGTGCGGCGCTGAACGGCCAGCGTAGCCAGCGGCTGTTGTTTGTGTTGCAGATGAAACTGCCTGAAATGGTGCAAGTTAAGTGTACACAATACATCGGAGTTGCAAACCAGCACGGGTTCTTTTCCGGTTAAAAGGGGGGCGGCTTTCAGAAGTCCGCCGCCGGTATCGAGTAGTAAATCGCGTTCATCGGAAATGATAATTTGAACCCCGAAGTTATGGTTTTGGGCAAGAAACTGAAGAATTTGGTCGGGCAGGTAATGCACATTTACCACAATATGGGTATAGCCAAACCATTTCAACCGCCTGATGGCTATTTCCAGCAGCGGAATGCCCGCCACTTCAATCAGGGCTTTTGGCTTTTGCAGGGTAAGCGGCTGCATTCTGGTGCCCAAACCGGCGGCAAATATCATGGCTTTCATAAGCAAACAGGCAATAAAAATGGAAAAATGTTATTTCTCCGCGTGAAATAAATCGGGGTACCGATAGAACCAGCCCTTGCCCCCACAATTTTGGCAGGGAGTTGCGCCGCTGCTTTCTTTATAACCTACTGCCCACCAAAAACGTTTTTTTTCTTTTATGCCCAATTTACCCCACCCGCCGCAGTTGGGGCAGCGTTTGCGGCGCTTGTACTCCAGATTCCAAAGGTAGCGTACCCATAGCGTAGCCATAAACACACAACTCAGGTAGGTCATATAATAGCCGTTTTCTCTAAAACCATCTACCAAAAAAAATAACAGCAGCCAGCTTACCACCGCCAACACGCCGCCCAGCGCAAGCCTTTCCGATAAAACGGAGGTCCAGTAGCGCACTAAAAAAATGCCATAGTACAAAATAAAAAAGTAAAATACCCAGAAAAAAATATGACTCCTAAACTCGGTAACCACTAAAAATCGCAACAAAAACAGAGAGGAAAGCGCCAAAAACACCAGGTCTTCAAAATGGCTGTACCTGAAAAAACGGTACAGCGTAAGCGCCCCGAAAAGGGCAAGCAGAGTATAGTAGTGCAGGTCATCTAACCGAAACGAAACATTAAAATAATCTTTTGCTCCGTAATACCAAAGGTCAAAAAAGAAATAGCAATACAGTGGCACTGCTAAAGTTACCGCAAACATGATGGAAAGCCGAAGGCGCAGGGTAATAATGGTGCTTTCTTCCACCCCCAAATGAAACAGGTAACCCACCAGCCCTATGCCGCTGCATAAAATGAGCAAAATGGTGTAAAACAGGGCAGAATCAAACTGCATGGTAAACGAGTATGGTTAACGGGCTTTAGCGCACAAAAATAACAAAAAATAATGCCTTTACCCAATTCCCGCCCAAGGTTGGCGCTGCTTTTACCTTTTTGGGCACACTGCAAGTTGCACCAAACACAAAAAATGCGTTTTTTTCGGCAAAACATTGCTTACTACCAAATTAAGCGTTATTTTTTCGGCATTATTCATGTAACCCCTTAATTACTTATTTATGGGACTGTTTGACAAGTTTACCGGTGAATTTATTGATATAATAGAATGGCTCGACCCCACACAAGATACCATGGTGCATCGGTTTGAACGCCATAACAACGAAATTAAAAACAACGCCAAACTTACGGTGCGCGAAACACAGGTAGCCGTTTTTGTTGACCAGGGGCGTATTGCCGATGTGTTTGGCCCCGGTATGTACACGCTCAATACCGAAAACCTGCCGGTTTTATCTACCTTGCGCGGCTGGAAATACGGGTTTGAAAGCCCGTTTAAAGCAGAGGTGTATTTTATAAACACCAAAAATTTTACCGATTGCAAATGGGGAACCAAAAACCCTGTTATCATTCGCGACCCCGAGTTTGGCCCCATGCGCCTGCGTGCCTTTGGCACTTATGCCATAAAGGTTAAAGATGCCGCCAAATTTATTGACGAAATTGTAGGAACCGCCGGGCATTTTACCGTTGACGATGTAACCGAACAACTGCGCAATATCATAGTTGCCCGATTTAGCGATACCATTGCCGAAAGCAAAATTCCAGTACTTGACCTTGCCGCCAGTTACGACGACCTTTCCAAATTTGTACATACCAAAATTTCGCCCGAATTTGAAGCCTACGGATTAGACCTTACCAAATTCCTTATCGAAAACGTATCGCTTCCGCCCGAAGTGGAAGCCGCCTTGGATAAGCGCAGCAGCATGGGCATTATTGGCGATTTGAGCAAATACATGCAATACCAAACCGCCGAAGCAATGGAAAAAGCAGCCGAAAACCCGTCGGGCGGCGCCAATGAGGGTATTGGATTGGGTGTCGGGCTGGGTATGGTAAACCAAATGATGCAGCAAATGAAAGACAATAAAGGTGCGCAGGAAAACACCCAAAACGTAACCCCACCCAAACTGCCCGAAACTTTGCAGTATTTTGTGGCGCAAAACGGTAAACAAACCGGACCCTTTACCGAAGCCGAACTGAAATCTCTTGTTGAGCAAGGTGCACTTACCCGCCAAACGCTGGTTTGGAAAGCCGGCATGAGCAATTGGGCTCCTGCCGAAACCGTGTCCGAACTTAACTCGCTCCTGCAATCGGTACCGCCGCCGCTGCCGCCGTTGTAGAGCAGCAAACAGGGGTTCGTCCTATAACATTACATCGGGCATTTTACAGGTTAAGTTTTTTTAAATTTAGGTGCAACGGGTATATTCCGTTTGGTTTTCCGGCATCGGTATTTAATAAAGTTTACCCGCCATTTCATATATTGCTATACGCTTTTAGCCATTAACACTACACATCCATGTCGGCTCCAGAAACTGCACAACTGGTATTTAAAGAACTTAAATGCACCAACTGCGGCGCTCTGCTGGTATTTAAACCCGGCACCAACAGCCTGGTGTGCGAATACTGCGGCGTTAATAACGAAATACCCGTTACTGCCCAAGCCCCCGAAGAAATTGACTACGATGCCTTTATACGCGATTGCTATGATACCGAAGACATGCAAACCGTTGTACTGGCACATTGCGAATCTTGCGGCGCCGAAACTACTCTGCCGCCCAATGTTACTGCCTCCGATTGCCCTTTTTGCGGCAGCAATCTGGTGGTAAAAGGTGCAACCACCAGCCAAATTGTAAAGCCAAAAGGCGTTTTGCCCTTTAAAATTGACCGTAACAATGCCCTGCAACTCTTTAACAACTGGCTGCGCTCGCTTTGGTTTGCGCCAAACAACTTAGTGCGCTTTGCCATGCAGGAAGAAAAACTAATTGGCATTTATATTCCTTACTGGACCTACGACAGCCAGACCAACTCACGCTATACCGGTATGCGCGGCATTAATTATACCGAATACGTAATGCAACCGGTTATGGAAAACGGTAAAACTACACTCAGGCAGGTGCCGGTTACCAAAATACGCTGGACACCCGTTAGCGGCGCCGTAAATGTTGCCTTTGACGATATTTTGGTGGTAGCCTGCACCTCATTGCCCAACGGTTATGTGGAATCTCTTGAACCTTTTGACCTGCAAAATCTGCTGCCCTTTGATGAAAAATACCTCAGCGGTTTCAGGGCAGAACGGTATCAGGTGGATGTTAAAAGCGGGCTGTTAACTGCCAAACAAAAAATGGATGTTGCCATACGCCGTTCCGTTTGCGCTCAAATTGGCGGCGACCACCAGCAAATAAATACCCTGCACTCCGAATTTTACAGCATTACCTTTAAACACATTCTGCTTCCTATTTGGATTAGCTCTTACCGCTACCGCAACAAGGTTTACCGCTTTGTGATAAACGGCCGCACCGGAACGGTAAAAGGAGAACGCCCCGTGAGTGCAGTAAAAGTAATTCTACTAATTCTGCTCATTGCTGCCATCATTGCGATAATTGCGGTAGCAAGCGGCGCAAACAAATAACCCGAAAAATGAGCAGAACAGCCCGCAAACAACCGGCGGCAATGGCACAAGATGCTGTTTGTTTTTATAGTAAACCGCCAAAACCGGTTGCAATTGCGGCAAAAAGGTGTTTTGTTCTGATGATGGCGTGGTTTTGCGCCCTGTTAACATATGCACAACCCGATACCACTACTGCCCGACTGACATTTATACAACAGGCTGCTACACCTAATAAAGCGCGTATTTACGGCGTAGCAGGCGGTTCGGCCGTTGCTTATGCCGCCACCATGATAGGGTTGAACAAAGTATGGTATGCACAATATCCGCGTGGCAGATTTCGGTTTTTTAACGACAACGGCGAGTGGAATCAGGTAGATAAAATAGGACATGCCTGGACAGCCTACTCCGAAAGTTTAGTTGCAAAAGATTTGTACCAATGGGCAGGCGTACCGCATCACAAAGCTGCCTGGGTGGGAGGTGCCTATGGGTTTGCCCTGCAAATGGGCATTGAAGTGCTGGATGGATTTTCGGAAAAATGGGGGGCTTCGGTGGGCGATATTGTGGCCAATACTACCGGCTCTGCTCTGGCCGTAACACAGGAGTTGCTTTGGAAAGAGCAGCGGATACGGCTCAAATTTTCATCGGGCAAGGTGAATTACAGCCAATACCCGCCCGAAGTTAGGCAGCGCGCCCGCGAGTTGTACGGCACTTCCTTTCAGGAATTACTGCTCAAAGATTACAACGGGCAAAGTTACTGGCTATCGGTAAACCCTCGGGCATTTATGGGCAAACGGCAGACACATTTTCCGAAATGGCTCAACATTGCCGTAGGGTATGGCGCCGAAGGGTTGCTGGGTGGGTTTGAAAATGTATGGCAAACCGAAGACGGAACGGTTTACGACTACCGTCATATATCCAGACAAAGGGTTTTTTACCTCTCGCCCGATATTGACCTTAGCCGCATTAAAACCCGCTCAAAGTGGGTAAACACCCTGCTCACTGCCCTTAATGTGCTGAAAATACCGGCGCCTGCCATATCATTCAGCCATACCGGCAAGGTTAAGGGGTATTGGTTGTATTGGTAAAGAATACCTGCATTAACCGCCGCTGCCTATCGAACCTGTGTAATTTCGAGGTAATCGAGCAGCAGGGTGTTTATGCTGCCGTTCATGTTTTGATTGTGCGGCTCAAATTGCAGGCTAATTTCATGCTTGCCGGCATCCATCCACAGCGTAATAGGGTTGCTCATGCCCCAATTCGACCACTCATCGAACCCTAATTGCGGAAAAACTACGGCTTTACCTTCGGGCAGGGCTTTTGATACGTATAGCGTGCGTATGGCGCATTTGTTATCGGTATTTACCGGGCCGCTGCCGTTGCTGTAGGCAAATTCAAATCGGTATTGCCCGTTTTGCGGTGCGGTAAAGGTAAAATGCAGGGTAGTGTTTTGGGCAACGGTTAACTCTACCGCACCGCTGCCCGAGTAGCCGGTACAGGGTTTGGCAGTTGCCGGCGCTGCCGTTTCTGCCTCTATGCGCTGCACAATGGCGGGCAGTACCACACTTACCGGCTTGCTAAGGAAAGACGAAACGTTGTTTTGCGTAACGGCGCAAACCTGATACTGCGCATAATTGCCCGACGGCGGCAGCCGGTGCCGGGTTTGTTCGGTAACGGCAAGTTGCCGGCCGTTTTGATATACCATGTATTTTGCAGCGCCTTCAATGGGCTGCCATTCCAGAAAATTGCCTTTCATCTGCACATCGGGTGTTTCGGGCGAAAACAGGTTGTTTACGCGGTTAAACGGCTGCAGGGGCACTTCCTTTTTATCGAGTTCAATAACAACCGTATGGCGGCCGGTAAGATTTGCCGGAATAAAGGCTTTTTCCGTAACCTGTCCGTCGAGCGTAAATTTTCCGATGCGCTTGCCGTAGCCGCGCAGTTCAATATCCAAAATGGCGTTGCGGTATTTAAAATTGGTTAATTTTTTGGTTCCGTTGTAGGGTTTTGGTACAAAGGGTGTAAAGGTAAGGCCGTCGGGCTGCAGGTTTATGCCGTAAAAAATGCGGTAAACGGTGGCTAAGTTGCCGGCCACGCTCCACAGTTGGCGGTCGGAGTTGATTTCGGTGCCTTTAAAATCGCCGTTATCGGCGCTCATGTTTTCTTTGTTGGTGGCAAACAGGGCAGCCTGCCGGTAAATGCAGGCCAAGCCATGTTCTACGGCGGCGGTATTGCCGGCTTTGGCGGCAGCCCATGTAAAATAGGCCTGCACAAAGGGCCAAACGGCGTTGTTGTGGTAGGGCGGAATATCGGGTATTTGCGGGTAAAAACAGGGCACGCCGTAGGGCAGGGCAGGGGTGTGGGCAATAACCTCGTCGGCGCGCGCTTCATCGGCAATGTTAAACAGTATGCAAAGCGCTTCGCCCAGGGTTTCGCTGCGGGCAGACAGCACGGGGTAATCGGCTCCGTACAAATATTGCCCGTAATAGTTGTTTTCTTTGCTCCACAACTGCCGGTTAATGTTGTTGGCCAATTGTTGGGCAAATTTATCGGCGCCGGTGTTGGGCAAACCCAGCTCATTTTCTATTTGGGAAAGGATAAAATGGGTTTGGCAGTGTACGGCGTTGGTTCCTAAGTTTTGCGAGCGGTAAATGTCAACCGGGTTCATCCAGCGGGGGTAAGATTGCTTGCGCCAGTCTAAAAAAGACGATTCACCCATCATTAACCCCGTTTGCATGTCTAACAGGGTTTTGCGGTCGTCGTCGGCGCTGTTTTTAATGATGGGGTAAACCTTTTGCAGCCAATCCTTGTCGCCGGTGGACAGGTAAACTTCCCAGGCGGCCAGCACCCAAGTCATGCGGTCGCTTGATATGGGCCAGGAACCGCCGGTGCCGGTATCTTGCACAATTCGGTTGTTTTTTACCTTTTGCAGCAGGCTGGTTTTGGCCACATCGGGTTGCAGCAGCGCCAGCGAGAGCAAAATGCTGTAACTGATGTCGCGTGTCCAAACGCCGTCCCATTTTTCGCCGGCCATATAGGCGCCATCGGAGCGTATGTTTAGCAGCATTTCCTCTAACGACAGGTTGTAGAGGGCATCGGGCAGGGTAAAGCCGCTGCTGTATTGCGGTAAGCTGCTCAAATCTTTTTGCAGTTGCCAGGTGGTGGCGGTAAAATCATCGGGGTTGTAGGCATTCATTACCAGCGTTACTTCGTAAATGCCGTCGCCGTCGGGGTCTGTGAGTTCATACTGCGGGCGCGAGGGCAGATTTTCAAAATCCCAGCCCAAAGGTTGCGAACCTCCTGCTACATATACGCCTTTAAAATCGGGTTTTGCAATTTTTTCACCATTTGCGGTTTCAAAAAAGCCGGTTTCGTTAAATGCCTTCAGTACGCGGTTCATATCGAGCCGAATGGTGAAACGGGTGTTGGGTTCTAAGTACAGGTTGCCATCGGGTAGGGTAGGCGCAGCCGCATCGGGTATGCCAAACCCAATGACGGGAGTTGTTACGCGGCCGTTTTGGGGCAGCAAAACCATGCGGTGGTTTACGCCAAAGGGCAGTTCGTTGTCTTTTCCGTTTATGCTGAATTTAAACTCTACCAGCCTGCCGTACCGGCTGTTTGCGGGGCTTTGGTAGTTGGTGGTAAGGGCGGTGGGGGTTTTTGCCTGTGCGGTAAATTTACCCTGTACCACTTTGTTGGCATAAAGGGTAAACACACCGGAGCGGTACAGGGCTTTTTTACCCACCTTTTCGGGCGGTACGGCGCTCATAAGCGGTAGCAGTATGAACAGCAAGAGTAAACCGATTTTGCCTTTTTGCAGGGCAGTATAGGTGTTTTTGTACAGGTTTGGTAGCATGGCAGCGGTTATGGTAATAAACTACAGGGCACTTTGCCAGTTGTAAACAGAGTTGACTTATATGGATAGCTTTGTGATTTTGCAAATACCGGTATTCACCGTAAACTACAGTAGTATTCAATTGTCATCGGTTTCTTTTAGTTTCATTATTCTTCCCGAAGAATTGGCAGGTACTTGATAATAATTAGCCAAATCACATCATCCGAAACAGAATCGTATCCGTGAATGATCCTGTTTCGGGTATCTATTATTTTCCTCGAAGCGCTTATTTGTATTGTTGGCTCAATTTTCAGAATTCTGCTCATTGCTTCCCCAATTATTTCTATATTACGTTCTACTGCTCGCTTGGTTTTAATATCTTTCTCAAATTCGAGGAAGTTACGCGTTTCGGGTAAGAAGCTGTTAATTTCGGAAATAGCTTTTTCTATATCTTCTAGCCATACCTTAATTTCATCTTGCATACACCAACTTTTTTTGTTTATTGACAAAATCCTCAAAAACCTTGTTTCTGATTGCCTTTTGTTCGAGCAAATCAATTTTCCGCATAAAAATTCTTTCTAACTCAAATTTCAGGTTGAAGTAATTTTCTGCATATTCAATTGGGTCGTTCGACAAAATTGAAACAATGAAATCAATATCGCTTTCAGGGCCAACCGTATTGGTTAAAACAGAACCAAAAGCGTACAACTCGCCCACCTTAAATGTTGAGCAAGCACTATCTATCTCTTTGCGGTGTTTTTTTATAAGTTCCATTGTTGCTGTTAATAAGTGCAGTAAGCAATTTTTTTTCGGTATGGTTTTTATTTTTCTTTCATTTATAGGAACTTCACCCGTCGGTTCTTTTAGCGCCTCTGGCCAAATGTATAAAAACTTCGTTCATGTTTGGTGCATTAAAGGCTTTTTTCAGTCCGCCGGGTGTGTCAAGGGCTTCAATAGTACCGTCAACCATTATGGAAACGCGGTTGCAGTATTCTGCTTCGTCCATGTAGTGGGTGGTAACAAATACGGTTAACCCCTGTTGTGCGGTTTCATAAATCATGTGCCAGAACTGCCTTCGGGTTACGGGGTCAACGCCGCCGGTGGGTTCGTCTAAAAACACTACCTGCGGGCTGTGCATAATGGCAATAGAGAAGGCTAATTTTTGTTTCCAGCCAAGGGGCAGCGATTTGACAATTTTTTTTGCCTCGGCTTGCATTTGCAGCAGGTTGAGCAGTTCATCGGTTTTTTGTCTGATGGTTTTGTAGGAAAGCCCGTAAATGCCGCCGTAAAAGCGTATGTTTTCCGAAACGGTAAGGTCGTCGTACAGCGAAAAACGCTGACTCATGTACCCGATGTTTTGTTTAATGGCTTCGCGCTGCCGGTACACATCAAACCCGGCCACGCTGGCCTGCCCCGATGTGGGTTGCAACAAGCCGCACAACATTTTTATGGCGGTGGTTTTACCTGCCCCGTTGGCGCCCAAAAACCCGAAAATTTCGCCCCGTTGCACCTCAAAGCTAATGTGGTTTACGGCGGTAAAATCGCCAAATTGCTTGGTAAGCCCGTTGGCATATATTACGGTAGAGGGGTTGTTGTTTGCCATAGAAAGCACTGGTTATGTAACTTTGTTGTTTTAACCGCAAAGTACGCAAAGAATTCGCAAAGCCCGCTATTGGTTTTAAAGATTACTGAGGAAATGTATTAATTAACCCTTTGTGCTCCTTGCGGTTTATTCATTTACCGCAAAGTTCACAAAGTTTGCTGCTTTTTTACTGCCTTATTTCGGTTGGGGTTTTGTAGAAAACACATTAGGGCAGATAAAAACCTGCCCCAATGCAAAGATAATAATAAAACGTGCCGTTACAAACTGCTTAGTACCTTACCTGTGTTATGCCAATTACGCTGGCATTGGGTTGGTAGAGGTTAAAATCGGCTACGGTAACTTGTTTGTCTAAGTTGGCATCGGCATCGTTATAAACATTGGTTTGCGAGCCGGTGACGGCATAAAAGTTAAAATCGGCAACAGAAAAAACGCCGTTGGCATCTAATTCGCCGGCATACATGCCAAATGCGCCTCCGGCAAGAGATTTTTGTTGTGCGGGACCAAAAGCTTGTGCGGCTGTGGTGGTGAAGTCATATGCGGTAGCATTGGGCAGGCCAATCTGCGAAGCGCTCATAACTGCCAGGTGGTTGCGGTGGCGCATAATAACATAGTAATTGCCGGGTACTGCACCGGTAAACGAAGCGCCGGGCGTGCCGTCCACATCGCGCAGGGTGCCATCGGAAAGCAGGAAAACAGCGCGTTTTCCGCCGCTAACAGGGGTAAATGTGGCATCGCGCAGTTCTACAAACAACCAATCCACTACGTTGGCGGGCAGAGAGGCTACTTGTTCGGTGCCGGTGTAGTTCCACGGGGCGGTGTTATAGGGTTGTGCAAGCGGAAACGCCGGCAGCGTGGCCAATGTGGTGTTCATGCCGGCGCCATTATAAGCTCCCTCTAAATACACTTTGGCCAAGAGTTTTACGATGCTTTGAAAATCGGGCTGATGAAAACCCTGAGTTAATATATTGCTGCCCGATGCAAGAGTAGCCGTAACAGGCTCGCCTACCGTATAGGAGAGCGAATATCCGCCCGCCTGTGCATAACCGCCCCCGGATGCCACCACCTGTGGCGATAGCGACTGCGCCTGTGCGCCTGCGGCAAACACTGCCCAAGCCAGAATTTGTACAAAGAGTAGTTTTTTCATAAAAATTGTATTGAAGTAATGATAAAATTTAAGTATTAGTGTCTTATTCACCACATTGGGTAACTATGAACCATAAAGTTACAAAAACAGCAATTGAATGCAACCTTTTCTTCTTGAGTTTTGCAAAATTGTGTTGTTTTTGCGGTATAACCAAAGAAAAAAAATGCGGTTTGTAGCTCCAAACACAGTAATAATCTATTTATTGCCGTTAATTTGCGCTTTCAGTTGAGTAATTTCTTTTTTCAGTTCCACTATCATTTCCTGCTGCTCCTGCACGGCTTTTACAAGTGTAACCACAAACTCGGCATAGCGGAGGCCGTAGAGGTCGCGGTCGTTTTGGGGTTTGTCCACACCGCTAAAGTCGAAGCCTGTGGCTTGTGCGGCTTGCTCTACTTCCTGAGCAAGGAAGCCGGTATAGGTAATGTTGGCTTTTTGTTGTAATGCCTGCCGGTTGAGTTGGTCGCCTGTTTCATCTTTTTCTCGCGGAGTGTTGCCTTGGTGCAGGAATTTGTCTAATGCCGGTGCATTAACGTTGTAGGTTACGGGGCGGAGTTTGAGTATAAAATCCAAGCCTTTTACATTGGTTTGCACGTTGGTTTTAAACCGTTGGTCGGAGTAGGTGGTAAAACCCACCTGCCCTTGAACATTAAGATGTAATTTACACATAGAAATTATACAGCATTTTAAAACGATTCAGGTAATTTCAAAAAGAAATTAAAGTTCCCCCCACATTTTATGGGTTTTGGGGTACAGAAGGTGCATTTTTTATGACATCGGCATAAACCTTTATGGCATCGGCATAAACCTTTATGACATCGGTATAAATCTTTATGACATCGGTATAAATCTTTATGACATCGGTATAAATCTTTATGACATCGGTATAAATCTTTATGACATCGGCATAAACCTTTATGGTATCGGCATAAACCTTTATGGCATCGGCATAAACCTTTATGGAATTGGCATAAACCTTTATGTCATCGGCATAAACCTTTATGACATCGGCATAAATCTTTATGGCATCGGTATAAATCTTTATGACATCGGCATAAACCTTTATGGTATCGGCATAAACCTTTATGATATCGGCATAAACTTTTATGGCATCGGCATAAACCTTTATGTCATCGGCATAAACCTTTATAACATCGGCATAAACCTTTATGGCATTGGCATAAACTTTTATGGCATCGGCATAAACTTTTATGACATCGGCATAAACCTTTATGGCATCGGCATAAACCTTTATGGCATCGGCATATTAAAAAGAAGAAAGTAGTTAAAGCCCGCCGGTTGTTAAGCGATTTGGCTATATGGCAACCACGTTTTTGTTGCAAGGTTGTGGAAATTGACGGGTTATTGCTATATGTATCCGGTATGCGCTTTGTCAATATAAGGAGCGGCAGCGTTTTTTATAGTAGCTTTATATGTTACTACTTAAGAACTACCTGCAATCTCAGTATTTTGGCCCGAAGCGTTGCTAATTTGAAGCGTTTACCCGCAAGGAATGCAAAGGAATTCCGAAAAGTAATTGCTTACTTTGTAAACCCTTGCTGTCTTTGCGGTAAAAGGAAAGGATTATAATTAAGAACATTGTCAACAAAGGCGCTACCTAAGAGCTTACGTTTAT
>NBMY01000130.1 GCA_002212985.1 Sphingobacteriales bacterium TSM_CSS | reverse complement strand
TTATTTTTGAAGAGTAATATTTTTCTACTATATCTCTGAACACGGGCGCTGCCACGGTACCGCCATAATACTGTCCCGATGTGGGCGATTTGATGACCACAATACAGGAATATTCGGGCTGTTCTGCCGGGAAAAACCCCGCAATGGAAGCCTGATACACCGGGCGGTAGCCTTGGTCTTCTTTAGCTATACGGGCGGTTCCGGTTTTGCAGGCCATAGAAAACCGGGGGGTGTAAATGCTTTTAGCAGTGCCTATTTCCACCACGCTTTTCATTATTTCGCGCACTTTTCGGGCGGTGTTTTTTTTGCAAATCTGTCTTTTGAGCACGGTGGGTTTCAGGTGCAGTACTTCGGTGTTGAGGTCTTTAACGCTGTTTACCAGATAGGGGCGCATCATGGTTCCGTCATTGGCTATGGCGTTAAAGAAAGTAAGCAGTTGCAGCGGGGTTAACTCTACCTCGTAACCTATAGACATTTGGGTGAGCGAAATGCCGCTCCAGTCTTTGTCTTCGGGTTTTTTAACCAGAGGTTTGGGTTCACCCTGTACATCAATACCGGTTGGTTCGGTAATGCCCATTCGTTGCAGGGCGGCAATAAACTCACCCGGCGATTTGCGGTAAAATTGATCAACCAGTTTGGAAATACCCACATTTGATGATATTTGTATAACCCTTGCCAGGGTAATGGTATCATCCGGATACCACGAGGCATCCTGCATCCATTGGTCGTAATATTTCTTTTTACCACCTTCAATATCTACCAGCGTGGTATCGGTAACAAAACCGGCGTCGAGCAGGGCGGTAAGGGCGGCAATTTTAAAGGTGCTGCCGGGATCGCCCTTTTCGCCAATGGCGTAGTTAAAATCTTCTGTATATTGACCTTCTTCGTTTAGCCCAAGGTTGGCAATGGCTTTAACTTTACCGGTTTTCACCTCCATTACAACAGCGCAGCCATGGTCGGCCCCGTGCAGTTGAAGCGCCTGCCGCAACGATGTTTCAACAATATCCTGCAGGTTAACATCTAAGGTAGTATAAACATCTTTACCATTTTGCGGCTCGTTGTCAAACTGGTCGAAAAGCGGCACCCAGGTATTTGCCCCCATGCGGTACATAGAGCGCGGCACCTGTGTTCCCCGAAGGTAGGCATCGTAGGTAGCTTCAATACCAATGGGCTGGGCGTTTTCACGCATGTAGCCTATGGTGCGCCGGGCAAGCATGCCAAAGGGTTGTTCGCGTTTGTTTTTGGTTTCAATAATAAGACCGCCCTTAAACTTGCCATACTTCAACACCGGAAAACTGCGCACCACCGGCAAATCATCGTAGTTTACATTGTCTTTAATAAACAAATAGGCATTTACCGGCTCTTCCAGCCCTTTCTGAAACCGTTGGTAGTATTCATCTTTGCTTCGGTCTTTAAAATAACCGGCAAGGCAGGCTGCCAGCGTATCGAGTTGCCCTACTAAGCTGTCGTCTAATACGCGCATATCCATACGCAGTTCAAAAATAGGCAGTGAGGTAGCCAACAGCCGCCCGTCTTCGGAGTAAATATTGCCCCTGTCGCCCTCAATGGTATCTATGCGGGTAGTGCTTGCACCCTGTTTTCGCCAGTAATCACCCTCCAATACCTGAATTTTGAGCGCTTTACCAAAAATGAGTACCCCCATGCCGCACAACAGCAGGAAAACAAGGTTAATACGCCAGCTTATGTCGCGTTTTATACTCATTTTAACAGATGCCTATGATTATTCGGGTAAAATGTTGAGAATTATTTGATTATATACAATTCGAGGTATGTTTGCCTTTTTTTGTTGCCGGGGTTAATAACCGGTTAGGCGCTACTGCCCGATGACTATCTTTTTGGGCGGTTCGTTCAGTTCTTCCAATCCAAGCGGTTTTACCATTTTTGCCACTTCGCTTTGTTTGCTCCGATACATTAGTTTTGACTTTGCGGTCATATATTGCCATCGCAGTTCTTTCAGGTTTTGGTTCAGGTTGTTTATTTGCCGCATGTTTCGCTCTGCATAACGGGTATTGGCAATATAAAATACTGCCAGCAGCGCCAGAAACAAGATGAAGCGCAGGTTGTTGGCAAGCATTTTGCGTTCATCAAACTCCTCGCCGCTTAAAATGGCCATTTTCATGCGGTAGGTAAAAACCTTCATTAACTTTACCAATTCCCTGAACACGGTGTTGAATGTTTGCTTTTGTTAAAATTTAATGCCAATCAAATTGTTATTGTGCAAGTTTTCTTTTTTTCAGTATTTATAGCTTTTCGGCAATGCGCATTTTGGCGCTTGCTGCTTTAGGGTTTTCTTTTATTTCGGTTTGCGATGGGGTAATTACTTTTTTGTTAACTGCCTTAAACGGTTTTTCGCTGTTTCCGAAAATATCTTTCTCTTCAAGTCCTGTGGTATTGCCTGTTTTAATAAAATTTTTCACCATGCGGTCCTCAACGGAGTGGTAGGCAATTACAACCAGCCGGCCGCCTTTTTCCAATACCTGTGCACTTTGCTGCAGCAATTGTTCCAGCGCTTCTTCCTCGCGGTTTACCTCCATGCGCACTGCCTGAAACACGCGGGCATAAAACTGCGGCAGTTTGCCAATGGCAAAAGGGGCAGTAATGCCCTTTAACTGCTGTACGGTTTCAATGGGGTGTTTTTGTCTTGCGGCGGCAATGGCTTCGGCTATTTTCCGGGCGTTGGGCAAATCGCCGTAGTTTCCAAACATTTCGGTTAATTGCGCAACAGAGTAGCGGTTAATTATTTCGCCGGCCGTTTGCGTCACTTCGGTACTCATACGCATATCTAATTGCTCGCTGTTAAACCTTATGGAAAAACCGCGCCCGGGTGTATTAAACTGATGCCACGAAACGCCCAAATCTGCCAGAATGCCGTTTACGCGGCTAACACCGTGCAGGCGCAGAAAGCGTTTAAGATGTTTAAAATTCTGAGCAACAAATACAAAGCGCGCATCATGAGCCGGTATGTTTTGCTGAGCGTCTTCGTCCTGGTCAAACGCAAACAGTTTACCCCCTTCTTGCAGCGCTGCCAATATTGCCCGCGAATGACTGCCACCACCAAAAGTAGCATCTACATATATGCCGTTGGGCATTATGTTTAATGCTTCCACTGCTTCCGAAAGCAGCACCGCCTGGTGATAT
>NBMY01000002.1 GCA_002212985.1 Sphingobacteriales bacterium TSM_CSS | reverse complement strand
TATAGGCGACCATTTGGAAGGCTACATAGGAGACCACAAACTGCTTGATTGTAAGATATTGTAAGGCAAAAATAATGATGCCGGGCAAACTTTTTTCGGCACAAAAACGGTTTAGTTAGGTAGATGTAATGTACATCGGTTTTAAGTTGTTTTGCGATAAAATTTTGGTTTACCTCTGTTTTTTTCATACCCGTTTGCTGTAAGTTGTATCTTCGAAACTGTACTTTGCGTCTTATTGTTAACACGCCGCCTTATTAATAAGGCAGCACTTTACCAAATCAAAAACCCGTTAAATTCTTATCATGAACAACCTCACAGACAATGTAAAATCTTCTTTTCAAAGCGGTGCACAAAAAACCATGCGCTTTGTTAAACGCCTGCTGCTTGTGCTGGTAATTCTTACCCTGCTGGCATCGGTGGCCTATTATTTTATTTCGGGCATGACCTTTAGCGAGGGCAACCGCGCCGGTTATCTGGTAAAAATATCGAAAAAAGGCATGGTCTTTAAAACCTACGAAGGGCAACTTAACCTTGCCGGATTGGGCATGAGCGGCCTTGCCGATATGAGCAGTGAAAACGTATGGGCTTTTACCGCTGCCAACGAAGCCACCTATCAGGAACTGCAAAAATACGAAGGTAAAAAAGTAACGCTGCACTATAAAGAACGTTACCGCAGTTTTCCGTGGCAGGGCGAAACCAAATATTTTGTTGACAAAGTAGAGCCGGTTGAATAATGTCCTTTTACGCAGCCGCCGATTTAAACGATACCATTGTAGCGCCCATAACCCCACCCGGTGTGGGCGCTATTGGTGTGTTGCGCATGAGCGGCAACAATGCCATTGCCATTTGCAACAGCGTATTTAAAGGCAAAGACCTTACCCGCCAACGCAGCCATACCCTTCATTTTGGCGCTATTGTACACCCAAACGGGCAGGTCATAGACGAGGTGCTGGTTAGCGTGTTTAAAGCGCCGCACTCCTACACATCGGAAAATACGGTGGAGGTAAGTTGCCACGGCTCGCCCTATATTTTGCAACAGGTCATACAGTTGTTTTTAAATGCCGGCGCACGCCTTGCCAAACCCGGCGAGTTTACCCTGCGCGCTTTTTTACATGGCAAATTAGACCTTAGCCAGGCCGAAGCCGTAGCCGACCTCATAGCCTCTGAAACCGAAGCCGCCCACCATATTGCCCTCAACCAAATGCGCGGCGGGTTTTCGGGGCAACTGCAGCAACTTAGAGAGCAGCTCATTCATTTTGCCTCACTCATAGAACTGGAACTCGATTTTAGTACCGAAGACGTTGAATTTGCCGACCGCACCCAGCTTACCCAATTGGTGCAACAACTGCTGAACGCCCTTACCCAGCTGATAGAATCTTTTGCGCTGGGCAACGTTATTAAAAACGGCGTGGCAACGGTTATTGCCGGCCGCCCCAATGCGGGTAAGTCCACCCTGCTCAACGCCCTGCTCAACGAAGACCGCGCCATAGTGAGCGAAATTGCCGGCACCACGCGCGATACCATTGAAGAAACCCTCAACATTAACGGCATTACTTTCCGCCTCATTGATACCGCAGGCATACGCGAAGCCCAAGACCGCATTGAAGAGATTGGCGTAGAAAAAACCATGCAGAAAATAGCCCAGGCTACCCTGCTGCTATATGTGTTTGACGTAACCCAGCTTAGCCCCGAAGAAGTAGAAAAAGACCTGCAGCAACTGCACCCCAATGATGCCCAACTGCTGGTAATTGCCAATAAAATAGATGAATTGACCGAAAATACAGCCAATAATTTCGGCAATTTATATCCCGAAGCATACCTGCCGCTTTCTGCCAAACAGGGCAACGGCATTGCAGCCCTTAAACAAGCGCTGTATCAAATAGTAACCGGACAAACTGCCAACAACAGTAACAGCGCCGCCCTGCTGCAAAACAATGCCATTGTAAGCAACGCCCGCCATGCCGAAGCCCTGCAAAATGCCCGCCAAGCATTGCAGCAGGTACTAAAGGGCATTTCTTTGCACATTAGCGGCGAACTGCTGGCAGCCGATATACGCCGCGCACTTGCCCACCTTGCCTCTATTACCGGTGCAGAAGTTACACCAGACGATTTACTGGGAAATATTTTTAGTAAATTTTGTATAGGTAAGTAAAGCCATAAAATTTTTTTGCAAACAGGTTATGTTTTAAAGCAGGTCATAGCATGTTTTATAATAGCGGCAGCCTGTTGTTTGCGGGGAGATACAAATAACGGCGTTAAATGGAGCGGTAAGCCTGTTGAGGTGTTGTAAATAATCAGCAGCAGAATTGCGGCAACCAAGGAGGCAGACAGAGAAAATATGCTTTGTTTTTATGGGCTGTTTTGGGTTAGTTGTTGTATCTTACCGGTTCATTTGGGAAGTTTTAATTTTGTTGCTAAAAATTACATGAGTATGAACCGTAAAACCGTATTTATTACCGGCGCTGCAACAGGAATTGGCATGGTTACCGCCCAGAAATTAGACCAGATGGGGTGGCATGTATTTGCAGGGGTGCTGCCGGGGCAAAACACCGATGCGCTAACCCGGCAGGTATCGGAACGGCTTACTGTGGTGCCGGTAGATATTACCGATGAAACAACGGTAAAACAAGCCGTTGCCATAGTGCAGCAGTTGGTTGGGCAAGAGGGGTTGAGCGCGCTCATAAACAACGCGGGCGTGGCCAATATTGGCAGCGGCGTATTGGAAGGCGTGTCAATGGACGAAGTGCGCCGCCTGTTTGAAATTAATGTATTCGGCACACTAAGGGTAACACAGGCATTTTTACCCCTGCTGCACCAGTATGGCAACAAGGCCAGAATTGTAAACATGTCGTCGGGGGCGGTGCGGGTGCCGGTACCGGGGGCGGGCATTTACATGATGACCAAAAGCGCAATTGAAGCCTTTACCAAAACCCTGCGCATGGAACTTGCCCCGTTTGGCATAACCGCCACCGCCATAGAACCCGGCGCAGTGCGCACCCCCATGACCGATAATGCCGAGCAAAACCTGAAAAAAGACTGGGAGAAAATGAGCGCTGCCATTAGGCAAAAATATGAGCAGGCGCTACAACCGGCCAATAAAAGTTTGGTAAAACAAATAAAAGCCGCCAACCCGCCCGCCGCCATTGCCGAGGTAATTATTCATGCGCTTACGGTTGCCAACCCCAAACCGCGCT
>NBMY01000086.1 GCA_002212985.1 Sphingobacteriales bacterium TSM_CSS | reverse complement strand
ATTCCGAAGGCTATATTACAGGAACAGACGGCTTGCCCGCCGATGTCAATTTTTTTCTCCGCGGGTTCAGGTTACAGGTAAAGGCGGGTAAATTGTTTGCCATTGGCAACAACCCTAATTCGGGTATTTTTGTAACGGGCGGCGCCGGTGTATTGCAACACAAAATTCACATTGAAGATCGTGCCAAATCGGTCCCCCAACTGTCGGGCAAGTACCGTCAGGGATACGACCGCCTCAGCAATGGACCGGCATTGTCGCAAACCATCGGGTTTATGAACCTCGATAAAAACCGCCGCATCAATTTTTTCGCCGCTTTAGAATGTACACAGGCTTTTACCAAAAACCGGCGCGCCCTTAATTTCGATACCAGAAATGCAGAAACCAATACCCGCATTGATTTGCTCTTTGCCTTGCGCATTGGCTGGATTTTGCCCCTTTATGCCCACTCCGACAACCGGTTTTATACCCGCTAACCCATTATTGCTACCACCGTATGAGGCAAAAAAGCAGATACCTGTTGCTCTTTCCAATACTGTTGTTACTGGCAACTGTTCCAAATGTAAATGCCCAAACCTTGCAACTTAGCCCACAAGCAGAAGTTAGCCTGCTCACCTGCGCTCCCGGCAACGAAGTTTACTCTTATTTCGGGCATTGTGCGCTGCGAATAAACGACCCCGCAAACAACTACGATAAAGTGTTTAATTACGGCACTTTTAACTTTTCCGAACCCAATTTCTATTTCAAGTTTATAAAAGGAAAATTGAATTACTACCTCTCGGTTGCGCCATTCAGCCGTTTTGCGCCCGAATATGAAAGCGAAAACCGATGGGTGTATGAGCAAATTCTGCAACTTACCCCGGCGCAAAAGCAAAACCTGGCAGATTTGCTGCTAACCAATGCACTGCCCGAAAACAGAGCCTATCTCTACGATTTTTTTTATGACAACTGCGCCACACGACCGCGCGATATTATAGAAAAAAGCCTGCAAGGCAAAGTTACCTTTGCCGATACTTTAAACGGTAAAACCCTTAGTTTCAGGCAGCTTATTGACCCTTATATTAAGAAAAACGAATGGGTTGATTTTGGCATTGACCTTATTTTGGGTTACCCAGCCGACCATAAAGCCACAACCTACCAATACATGTTTTTACCCGATTACCTTATGAACGCCTTTGCCGATGCACAGATTACCGACTCTTTGGGCAAAAGCATACCTCTGGTAAAAAACACCCTACAGGTAGTGAATGCACAACTGCCACCTGCCCCAAAAAACCTGTTTAACCCCTATCTTGCATTTGGGCTGTTGCTGGCAATGGGGTTATTGGTCACCCTTTTTCAGGTGAAAAGAAAGAAATTTTCTGCAATTTTCGATTTAATTCTGTTCGGCATAACCGGCCTACTCGGAATTATACTACTTTTGCTCTGGTTTGCAACCAACCACAAAGAACTGGCTTTTAACATGAATTTGATTTGGGCATTTCCGCTGCATTTGCCTGCAGCATTATTGTTGCTAAAGTCAAATGCGCCTAAATGGGTGGGTGTATATTTTGGCATATTTTCTGTTGTCTGTATTATTTTACTCGTCTTTTGGCTTTGGCTGCCGCAGCAATTACATCATTCACTTATATTTCTGGTTTCACTTATGGCATTAAGATCTGCACTTTTATATAAAGCATATTTGGCTTCACTCAAAACTATACCGGCATAAAAACCGGAAAATAACATTTCTTATTCAATAAAAATTGAACAAATTGAAAATTTTAAAACTTCTTATTATGTATGGCAACGCAACAACAAAGTAAAATTATTAAAATCGGCGTTTTTTACGACGGCGGTTATTTTTCAAGAGTTACCCAGTATTACCGGTATTACGAGCGCAAATCGCGTATAAGTATTAAAGGGTTGCATGAATTTATCAGAGGAAAGGTAATGGAAGAAGAATCGGTTGACCAAATTCATTATTGTCAGGTAGTAGATGCACATTATTTCAGGGGGCGGTTTAGCGCATATGATGCAGCCAAACGCGAAAATCAACTGCTGTACGACCGAATTTTTGATGACATTCTCATGTATGCCGGCGTAGTTACCCACTATTTACCCATGTTTGCCGATAAATCAAAACGAGCCGAACGTTCTGAAAAAGGTATTGATGTTTGGTTTGCCCTGGAAGCCTTTGAACTGGCAGTTTACAAACAGTTTGACGTGATAGTGCTTATAACCGGCGATGGCGACTACCTCCCGCTTATAAAAAAACTAAACACCCTTGGTACACGCGTAATGCTGCTTTACTGGGATTTGGAGTTTCCGCCCGAAGTCAGTATTCCGCCTGTAAGAACCAATATCGGACTGATCAATGAAGCTACTTACGAGGTAAATATGGCTGAAATTATGCGTTCCCGAAAATCGAACCAAATAGTGGAGAACATGTTTATTACGATAGATGAAGAAGAAGAATTATCGAAAAAAATACAGATAGAACAGCCCCGTATGACCGAATTTGAATCGGAACAATTTGAAGGCGTTATCATTCATATAGACTTTGAGCGGGGTTTAGGAAACATTAAATCAGATGACAATAAGTTTCCGAACATCATCTTTTTCAGAAGTCGTACCGAAGACTTCTTCAACCTGTCAAAGGGTGAGCGCGTAGCATTTGAAATTGGAAAAAATGAACGCGGCCCTATGGCTATTAATGTGCATTGCATTGACACTGAACACAGCGAGGGTGATGAACAAGATATAGAAGAAACCGAAGAGGTAAACGGCAACATTATAGACGATGACATATTGATGTAAGCGCATGTGCCCGCACTTTTTCTTCACGGCAGCAGGCTCTCTGCGCTGCCCTGCCCCGAACAAAATGTAATTACGGGTGTTTCCTTAGAAAGTGAAACACCCGTAAATTATATGATGCAGTTTACCATAACCACCCGCGTGGGGCAACCTTACAAAACTGTGCTGAACGGTTTTAACCGCGCTTTGTTTCTTGCCCTAAAACCGCCGTTGATTCCAATGAAATTGCTCCGGTTCGACGGGTGCAATACGGGCGATGAAGTGCACCTGAACCTTGGATTTGGGCAGGAGTGGATAAGTGTTATTACCGAATCGGGCAGCACGCCCAACGGGCATTATTTTATCGATAAAGGTAAAAAACTGCCCTTTTTTCTACGCTCATGGCAACATAAACACAGCATTACCGCTGCAGAGGACAACCCAAACGAAAGCCTCATTACCGACTGCATTACCTACCAAAGCCATCATATCTTGCTAAACTTATTGCTATACCCCTTGCTCTATGTGCAATTTGCGTGGCGCAAACCGGTTTACCGGCAGTTTTTTAGCAATACAGCCGCATCGCTGCAATAACAGGTTATTGCAAGTTGCAGCATTGCCGTACCAAAAGCCACCTTAGCCTGAAAAATTACTTCTTCTTTTTGGGAGAGATGAAAATAATCATGCTCTTACCTTCCAACTTGGGCAAATTTTCCAGTGTGCCAAATTCCTCAAGGCGTTGTGCAAATTTAAGGAGCAACAATTCACCGCGCTCCTTAAAAAGTATGGCGCGCCCTCTAAACTGCACATAGGCTTTTACCTTATCGCCCTCTTTCAAAAAACGCTCGGCATGTTTGGCTTTAAACTCAAAATCGTGGTCATCGGTATTGGGGGTAAACCGTATGTCTTTCACCACTGTTTTCTGGGTTTTTGCCTTTATCTCTTTTTCCTTGCGTTTCTTTTCGTACAGAAACTTGTTGTAGTCAATAATACGGCAAACGGGCGGAGTTGCTGTAGCAGCAATTTCAACCAGGTCTAACGTCATTTCTTCTGCCATGCGCAATGCCTGCGAAGTGGGGTAAATGCCTTCTTCTACGTTTTCGCCAACAAGGCGAACCTGGGGTACACGTATTTCGTCGTTAATACGGAAATCTAACTTACCATTGTCCTCCGGTTTCTTAAAGCCGGGTTTTACTAATTTGGCCAAGTAAAAAATTGTTTAGTGAAAAAAATAAGTTGTAAATTGTTGAGTAATGAGCTTTTTTGTAATTCCGAAATTAGCAGCCGGGTGTTATGACATCTTAATCCGGTTTTGTTGTTGTTTTAACTCTTCTTAGGTCGGTCGGTTTAAATAGTTCTCGTATTATATTCTGCAACCGCGTAAAAAGGCGCAACAGGGCACAAGTTAAGAACTGCCTGCATAAAATGCAGGTCTAAGATAGCGTTTTTTTAATTGCTGCAATAAAAAACGGGCTTTGAAGGAAAAAAATAACGCCAAAGCCCGTTTTTAGGCATACATTATCAATCTGCCATTTCCTGATTTAGCATTTCCATCAATTGCTGCAAGGTCATGGCGCCTTTGTCGCCCTCTATCTGCCGGCGTACCGATACCAGGCCTTCTTCGGCTTCTTTTTCACCAATAATAAGCTGGCAGGGTATTTTTTGCATGGCAGCATCTCTAATTTTTCGTCCAATTTTTTCGCTGCGGTAATCAATTTCAGACCTGAAACCGTTTGCCGTCAAATCGCGTTGTACTTTTTCGGCATATTCGGTAAATTTTTCGCTAATGGGCAAAATGGCAATTTGTTGGGGTGCCAGCCACATTGGAAAATTACCGGCGCAGTTTTCAATGAGTACGGCAATAAAACGCTCAAACGACCCGAAGGGTGCACGGTGAATCATAACGGGCCGGCGGCGTTGGTTATCGGCGCCAATATATTCCAGGTCAAAGCGTTCGGGCAGGTTGTAATCTACCTGTATGGTGCCAAGCTGCCAGGAACGTCCAAGGGCATCTTTCACCATAAAGTCTAATTTGGGTCCATAAAAAGCAGCTTCGCCGTATTCTATTACGGTATTTAGTCCTTTTTCCTGTGCGGCTTCAATAATGGCGTTTTCGGCTTTTTCCCAGTTTTCTTCCGATCCTATATACTTGGTGCGGTCTGTTTGGTCGCGCAGCGATATTTGTGCGGTAAATTCTTTAAAGCCCAGTTTGCCAAAAACCAGCGTTACCAGGTCAATTACATTTTTAAATTCGCCTTTCAGTTGCTCCTGAGCGCAAAAAATGTGGGCATCGTCCTGAGTAAAGCCCCGCACGCGCAGCAGTCCGTTCAATTCGCCGCTTTGTTCATAGCGGTAAACGGTGCCAAATTCACCCAGTCGCAGTGGCAGGTCGCGGTAAGAATACTGCTGGGTGCGGTATATTTCGCAGTGGTGCGGGCAGTTCATGGGTTTAAGGAAATACTCCTCGCCTTCGCGCGGTGTATGTATAGGCTGAAACGAGTCTTTTCCGTATTTGGCATAATGCCCCGAAGTAACATACAGGTCTTTTTTACCAATATGGGGCGACATAACCATTTTATAGCCGCGTTTTACCTGCTCTTGCCGCAAAAAATCCTGCAATATTTCGCGCAGTTTGGTTCCTTTGGGCAGCCAAAGCGGAAGCCCCTGCCCTACCCTGTCGCTAAAGGCAAACAAGCCAAGTTGCGTACCCAATTTCCGGTGGTCGCGTTTTTTGGCTTCTTCCAGCAAATGCAAATAGTCATCTAATTCCTGCTGTTTGGGGAAGGTAATGCCGTAAATTCGGGTAAGTTGCGGACGGTTTTCATCGCCACGCCAGTAAGCCCCTGCAATATTGAGTAGTTTTACGGCTTTAATATAACCGGTGTGGGGTACATGAGGGCCGCGGCAAAGGTCAACAAATTTACCTTGGGTGTAAAAGGTAATATCCCCATCGGTAAGGTCGTTAATGAGTTCGGTTTTGTACTCGTTGGTATGGTAAAACTCCAGCGCTTCGGCCTTGGAAACATTGCGCCGCTGATAGGGATTGTTCTGTGAGGCAAGTTTTAGCATTACGCGTTCAACAGCTTCCAGGTCGTCGTGTTTGGGAATTTCGCCGCCAAAATCTACGTCGTAGTAAAAACCGTTGTCAATAGGCGGGCCAATGGTAAATTTCACCTGCGGGTAAATGGTTTGCAGCGCCTCGGCCATTAAATGCGCCGATGAATGCCAAAAGGTAGATTTACCTTCTTTATCGTCCCATGTAAGCAGGCTAAGGGTGGCGTCGGTGTTAATAGGGCGTGTGGCGTCCCAAACTTCGTTGTTCACTTTTGCAGACAGCACTTTTTTTTCAAGGCTGTTGCTGATGGATTTTGCAATTTCGAGCGCAGTAATACCTTGCGGATATTGGCGCACATTGCCATCGGGAAAAGTAATGTTAATCATTGGTATCTCGGTTACAAATTTCGGATTTCAAATTCGGTGTCAGTAATAAAGTTTGCAAAGTTAGTTATTGCACACGAGTTAATGCCTCTTTTGCCATGCTAAGTTCGGGGTCAAATTTTAGGGCGCTTTCATAATCGGTTCGGGCGTTGGCTGTTTTACCCAGTTTTTCGGCACATAAGCCCCTCATGTAGTAGGCTTTGGCAAAAGTAGGCGAGGTGCCAATGGCCATGGTAAAACTCTTAAGGGCAGTTTCGTAGTCTTTGTTGTTAAAGTAAATATAACCCACATTATAATGTGTATCGGCATGTTGCGGATCAATCAACACTATTTGCCGGTATTCGGTGAGCGCTTCTTTGGTTTTGCCATTGTTCTGCAAAAACAATGCCTTTCCGTAGCGGGCTTCAACGCTTGCGGTATCAAGGGCAATGGCCTTGGCGTAATTATCGAGCGCCTTTTTGTCTTTGTTAGCTGCCTGAAGATTGGCCATTACCATATAAGCATTGTAAAACGATGCATCGGCCTGAACTGCACGGTTAAAGCATTCAATAGCCTTGCCGTTTTCCTTTTTATCCCGATGGTTCATGCCCAGCCAAAACCAGGCTTCGGCATTTTGAGGCTGTTTGCCGGTAACCATTGTAAGTTCGGTTTCCGATTTATCGTAGGCTTGCACGTAAAAATAATATTTGCCCAATTCGGTTTTAATATTCAGGCTGTCGGGCAGTGTTTGGCGGGCTTTTTCAAGCAGTTTAATGGCGGTTGGCAAATCTTTTTGCATAAAAAACACACCGGCGGCCGCTAAATAATAGGTACTGTTGAGCGAGTCTAAGGCAAGGGCGCGGTAAAAATCGGCAGAGGCCTGCTTGGGGCTGTTGGCCTGCAAATACACGTTGCCGCGCAAAAAATACAAATCGGCGTTGGCGGTGTCGGCAGCTATTTGGGCGGTAAGTTGTTTAACCTGCGGAATATTATCGGCAATGCCTGCTTCTGTAGTATCTGCTTGATCGGCTTGTTGCCATGTTGCAGCGTTTCTGTCGTTACGGCAGGCAAAAACAAGTACAAGCAATGGCAATATGATTACGAAACAAGCTTTCCTAACTTTACTGAATATCATTTAATTGTTAAATTTTACCCTTTAAAACTTGCATAAAACCTTATGCACTTCCGGGTAGTTTATTTAAGAGTTTTATTACCTTTGCAAGCTCAGTTTAAAACAAATTGTACCTGCCATAAAGTTCAAAAATGCAATTGTAACTGCTCTTTGTGACATAATATCTGTTCATGAACCTGCAAAATTAAGTTGTTTTTGTATTATTTTCCTATTGAAAACACAATTATTAGAATGTTGAAACGCACTTTTTACCTTATTCCGCTGATTTTATTAGTGTTTCTCTCGCTGGCCATTGGTAAAAATTTGTACCAAAACAGCCGCTTAGCAAAGCCCAATTCACCTGCCGCCCCGGCTCAGGACAAACTTCAATATCCGAATGAAAAACATTTAACCAACATCAGGCAACTTACTTTCGGAGGCGATAATGCCGAGGCTTATTTTAGTTTTGACAGCAAAAAACTGGTGCTGCAAATTGCCAACCCCAATAAAGCCATTGAATGCGACCAGATTTTTTACGGCATCATACCGCAATTGCCCACCGATACGTTTGCACCCACTATGGTAAGCACCGGAAAGGGGCGCACCACCTGCGCTTATTTTTTACCCGGCGACAATGCCCTGCTCTATGCTTCTACCCATAAAAGCAATGATGCCTGTCCCGAAAAATTTGACTGGCGCAAAATTGGCAAATATGTGTGGCCACTCTATAGCGAATACGAAATTTATTATGCCGACCTGAACGGGCAGGTGGTGCAGCAGCTTACCAACAATAAATTTTACGATGCCGAAGCAACCGTTAGCCCCGATGGCAATAAAATTGTTTTTACCTCTACCCGAGACGGCGATATTGACCTCTACACTATGAACATTGACGGCACCAACCTGCGCCGTATTACCCGCGAGCTTGGATACGACGGCGGAGCCTTTTTCTCTCCCGACAGTAAAAAATTGGTTTTCCGCGCCAGCCGCCCCCAAACCCCCGAAGCAATTGCCGAATATAAAGAACTGCTGGCTAAAAACATGGTTGCTCCTACCAATATGGAAATTTATGTGTGCAATGCCGATGGCACCAATCTTCGGCAAATTACCAAACTTGGGGGCGCCAATTGGGCGCCGTTCTTTCATCCTTCGGGACAAAAAATACTGTTTGCCTCTAACCACCATACACAGGGAAAAGGATTTCCTTTTAATATTTTTATGGTTGACCTGAACGGCAATAACTTAGAGCAACTAACCTACGACGAAGCCTTTGACTCCTTTCCTATGTTTTCGCCCGATGGCAAGAAACTGGTTTTTGCCTCAAACCGCAACAACGGCGGCACCCGCGATACCAATATTTTTATTGCAGATTGGGTAGAAACGCCAAGCGATAAACCCTGATGCACCCTAAAACCAACCTCCGGCCTGCAAAGTTTTCAGGGAATGGCAATGCCTGCAGGGTTGGCGTATATGGTAAAGTAGTTGTTTCGGCAAAAAGCCAGCAGGGTTATGCCTGTTTGTTTACAGTAATCAACAGCCATGGTTGATGGCGCCGATACTGCTGCAAGGTAGCGTATGCCGGCAAAATAAGTTTTGCTTACAATTTCGTAAGAAATGCGGCCGCTAACTGTAAGGCATTTTGCGAGGTGCAGTTTTCGTTGCAGCAACAGGCTGCCAATTACCTTATCTACGGCATTGTGGCGGCCAATATCTTCCTGCACCGACAACAATTGCCCGGCATGGGTAAAAGCTGCAGCAGCATGGCAACCGCCCGAAATGTTGAAGGCGTTTTGATGCCGGCTCATTTCGGTAAACATCTGGGCTACTGCTTCGGGTTGCAGCAGTTCGGCGCCCTTCACCAATTGCGGGCCGGGTGTAATATCCAATTCGGTTTTTCCGCATATGCCACAACTCGATACCGATGTAAGGCTGCGTTTTCCGGCAAAGGCCTTCTGCAGTTTTTCGGGCGGAATTACAACATTTACCGATGTGATATACCCCGCGTCATTGTGTTCAACCGAATTTATAACCGGGTCGGTTCCGATATCGGTAAAAAGCTGTTCCGAAAAAAGCAGGCCGCGCACCAGCTCTGCTTCAGAGCCGGGAGTGCGCATGGTAATGGTAAACGGAACCCGGTTTATGCTAATACTCAACATTTCCTCTACTGCCAGCACATCAGATACGCGGTCAAAGGAGTGGTCGTTGTATTTTAAGGCAAGGTAGGCGTTTGTTTGCATAGGTTACTACAATTATGAATGGGTGTAGGTACAATATTTAGTTACACAACTGCCCGTAGCAGGTTTGTTTACGACAAGCCCGTAATTTTGCCATCTTTGTCAATATCCATAATTTCTGCGGCAGGTACGGCAGGCAGGCCGGGCATGCGCATCATTTCGCCCAATATAGGAATAACGAACCCCGCCCCTGCGGCAAATTCAAACTCGCGTACATGAACAACAAAATTGCGAGGGCGGCCAACTTTGGTTTCATCATCGGAAAAAGATTTCTGGGTTTTGGCCATACACACCGGAAGCCTGTCAAATCCAAGGCTGTTAATAATTTTCAACTGTGTGTGTGCCTGCGCCGAAAATTCCACCCCGTCGGCTCCGTAAATTTGAGTTGCAATAGTAATAATTTTTTCTTCAATGGATAAATTCCAGTCATACAAGGGTTTAAACTTATTTTTATTGGAATTTATGGCGGCAGTTACCGCCTCTGCCAACGCTGCGCTTCCTTGCCCACCGTGGGCAAAACATTGGGTAAGCACTGCCCTTACACCCATTTGTGCGCATCGGTCTTTAACATACTGCACTTCCTCTTCCGAATCGGAATAAAAATGGTTGATGGCTACTACCGGGGCAATGCCGTATTTGAGGCAGTTTTCAATATGTTTTTGCAGATTTTCAAATCCCAGCGCTACTTTAACCATGTCGGGGGTATTGTACTGGTCTTTTTTTGCGCCGCCATGGTGCCGCAATGCGCGAATGGTGGCCACCAACACAATGGCATGTGGGGCAAGTCCGGCATATCCACATTTAATGTTCATAAATTTTTCGGCTCCAAGGTCTGCGCCAAACCCTGCTTCGGTAACCACATAATCTGCCAGCGAAAGTCCCATTTTTGTGGCAATTATGGTATTGGTTCCCTGGGCAATATTGGCAAATGGTCCGCCATGCAAAATGGCGGGGTTGCCCTCCAAAGTTTGTACCAGATTTGGCTTTATGGCATCTTTAAGCAGCAGCGCCATGGCACCCTGCGCATTCAATTGCCGGGCAAACACCGGTTTTTTGTCGTAGGTAAAGCCTATTAAAATATTGCCGAGCCGGTTTTTAAGGTCTTCAAGATCTTTTGAAAGGCAGAGAATGGCCATAACCTCCGATGCCGGGGTGATATTAAAGCCGTCTTCGCGCGGAATGCCGTTTGCGGCGCCACCCAACCCTATGACAATCTGGCGCAGGGCGCGGTCGTTCATGTCCATTACCCTTTTCCACACAATGGTACGGGGGTCAATGTTAAGGGAGCGGGTTTTGCTTTGCAGGTTGTTGTCAATAAGGGCAGAAAGGAGGTTGTTGGCTTTTTCAACAGCTGCAAAATCGCCGGTAAAATGCAGGTTGATGTCTTCCATGGGTATTACCTGTGCATAACCGCCGCCGGCAGCGCCACCCTTCATGCCAAAAACGGGTCCCAGCGAAGGTTCTCGCAGCACTGCAATGGCATTTTTTCCTATTTTGTTTAAGCCGTCGGCAAGGCCTATGGCAACGGTGGTTTTACCCTCACCGGCAGGCGTGGGGTTAATGGCGGTTACCAAAATAAGTTTACTTTGTTTTACCTTTTCTTCGTTAATAAGAGATAGCGGCAGTTTGGCTTTGGTTTTTCCGAAGTAATGCAAATCATCGGGCAAAATTTGCAGCCGCGCGGCAATTTCCTTGATGTGTTTTATAGGAGCGCTTTGTGCAATTTCGAGGTCGGAAGGAATGGTTGGTATCACTTTTGGTTGTTTTTTGGTTCAAAGCAAATGTACGCAATTTTTAACAAGCCAACCCACCGATTGATTTTTTTTAGCCTGTCCGGTATTTTTATCCCGAAAAGCCCTGATTTGGCATTCACCAACCCTGTACACTGTTCTTCCCTGGAAATTCAATGCTGACAAACAGATGAAAAATTATTCAAAAAAGGTTATGTTTGACGCCCGAATCATTTGAAGGCATTGCCGCTAAAGTTGCGCAATATGGTAGCATCGGGCAACTCATTTTAACCATTCCTGCACACGCATCATTTATTATGTCCACCAATTTTCCATTCCGGGTTACCTGCAATACCCTGCTGTTGCTCTTGCTGCTAAAAATCTATTTTTTTATTACCACACCCCTCCAATCGAGTTATCTGTATCTCATTTCATGGGTGCAAGATGCTTTTTTGTTTGTGGTAACCTATTTTCTGTTTGTTGCTTGTACCGGTTTTAACCGGCCCTTGTCCTATATAGGGTTGCTGTTTTTTTATATCTTTTTCCTGCCAATCTGCGTGCTGTCTATTGTATATACATTCTTCCTGCTCGATTTGTATCATTTCCCTATGAACATTTTTAGCATATCGGCCGATAATTTCAGTTTTTTCATCACCTACTTTACCAATTTCTGGCTCGTTGCCGGGTTTTTACTTGGATTGGGTGCTTTGTTTACGGTTTCGTACTTTTTCCCCAAAAAACAGGTCTATCAGGAATGGTCTAAACGCATCGGTATCATATTGGTTGTAATGTTCATCCCAAGTATTTTTAAGCCGTTTATCAACCCTATTTTGCATTCTGTATCCGAAGAAATATTGCTTTCGCTGCGCGCCGATGCCAATATTAAAAAATTGCAGCCCCCTGTTGCTTCCATAACTCAAGCCGGTAAATTTAGCCATCTCAACCAATCTTTTGATACATTGCCCGATGCCCGTTTTAAGTATAACCGCATTGTAGTATTGGTAATGGAAGGTCTTAAATACAACGATTTTATGCAAAAATCGCTGGCAGACAGCAGCAGTTTTTTGAACCGCCATAAACAACATATAAAGCAATACAGCAACTACCACACGCTTAATATTGACAGCTATACCAGCCTTATGGCCATGATGAACAGCATTTTTGTGCCCTATCAATCGCACCTGAGCAAAGAAAAGTTTGCTTTTTCCGATAATTGCAACAACCTTGTAAGGTTTTTCAACAAAAACAATTATGCCACTTTTTTCATCACATCCTATGGCCGGCAACAGGCCACTTTTGTACCCGATGTTAATGAGTGGAGTACCTCTTTCTACCTCGACAGCCTGGAAAGTATTACCCGTTTTACCTGTCTTACCACTACACCCATTGAAAAAGCCTGCGAAGACAATGCCGTATTAGATGCGCTTACCGATACCGTAGCCAAATATCCCCAAATTTTTGCCTTACAGGAAATGGTTTACGGACATATGACCGAGTGGCTGAAATTAGTTGGCACCGACCCCGTTACTTACTACAACCGCTATTTTAACAACTTTGTAGATAACCTTCACCAAAAAGGCATTGCCGACAGCACCCTCATTTTTATACTCTCTGACCACGGCCCTAAAGAAAATGCACTCGATTTGGAAAACTACCATATACCGTTTATGGTATATGCAACCAATATTACCGATACCACTTCCAATCAGGTTTTTACGTCGCACCTCAATTTTAAAGACATAGTGTTGCAAACTGCCACCAACCTGCCGGTTACCATTACCCCCCAACCCATATACATATTGGGCAACAGCATTGAACTGGTTTATGGCACTATTACACCAACCGGCAAATATGCCCTCATTACCAACCGCCGGCAGTATGCACAAAGCAACTTGACCAAACAACAGGTACTCAAACTTAACAAAGACTTTCAAAATTACCTGAATTACTACGAATCGCTGCGTCTGCACTGCAATCGGTAACTTTTTTTGTAAAAAGCCCCAAATGCACAATCATTGGCCGAAGTTTGAACAATTCTTCCTACTTTAGCCTTCACAATTAAACTGCAAACAGTATTGGATTTACCAAAATTACTCACCAATTAAAATTTAGTTATGAAAAAACTTGTACTAACCTTTGTTCTGCTTTGCCTGTCAACCGTTGCCTTGAGGGCACAATACACGCTAAAAGGCAATATTACAGATGAAAACGGTTTTACCCTTGTTGGGGTAAATGTATTTGAAAAAGGCACTAACCAGGGAACCGTAAGTGATTACGACGGCAATTACAGTGTTAATTACCGCAATACAGAGTCGGTTATCGTATTCAGCTACATCGGGTTTGCTACACAGGAGGTTATTCCGGCAGGGCAAACCGAAATTAATGTGGTATTAAAGGCCGATGTACTCAACCTTTCGGGTATTGAAGTGGTAGGTACCCGTAGCCTTAACCGATCTGCCACCGAAACGCCGGTAGCCATAGATATTATACCCATTGCAGAGGTGATGAACTCGGTTGGTCAGGTTGACATTAACCAACTGCTGCAATATGCTGCGCCGTCTTTTAACTCCAACCGCCAATCGGGAGCCGATGGAAGCGACCACGTGGACCCTGCCACCCTGCGCGGCTTAGGACCAGACCAAACGCTGGTACTCATTAACGGCAAACGCCGGCACCAGTCTTCGCTGGTGAATATTTTTGGTACCCGCGGGCGTGGCAACACCGGCACCGACCTCAACACCATTCCGGCCGCCGCCATTGAACGCATTGAAATACTGCGCGATGGCGCCAGTGCGCAGTATGGTTCCGATGCTATTGCCGGCGTAATTAACATTGTGCTCAAATCTAACGTAAACGAGTTTACCGGCAGTATTACCGCCGGCGCAAACAAAGCAAAATACAGAACCGATAAGGATTTTGACGGTGAAACCGTACAAGTAAACGGCAACTACGGGCTGCCTGTGGGCGATGGCGGTTTTATTAATTTTACCACCAATTACCTGCGAAAAAACAAAACCAACCGCCCGGCAAACCCCAATGAATACGATATTTACCGCGAAAAATTCGGCGATGCCGAATCTGATAACTTTGCCGCTTATTTTAATGCCAAAGTCCCTGTTTCAGACAACATACATGCCTATGCCTTTGGCGGACTTAACCACCGCTTTACCGATGCCTACGCCTGGACACGCACCGCCGACAGCGAACGCAATGTGCCCGAAATTTACCCCAACGGCTTTAACCCGCGTATTCAATCTACCATTACAGACCGCTCGCTATCGGCGGGGTTAAGGGGTAAACTGCGCAAGTGGGAAATAGATTTTAACAACACCTTCGGGGCAAACCGCTTCCATTATTTTGTTGACGGTACGCTCAATGCCTCGTTGCTTGCAAAATCGCCCACACGGTTCGATGCCGGCGGGTTTCAGCTAAGCCAAAATACTACCAGCCTCGGATTTACCCAATTCTTTCCCGAACCGCTTTCGGGCATCAGCCTTGCCTTTGGTACCGAGTATCGGGTGGATAACTACCAGATTTTTGCAGGCGAAGAAGGCTCTTATCGCAACTACGGCTTAATTGACACAGTTGTAAACGGTTTGATAACGCAAACCGATGTTTTGGGGCGACCCGGCGGCTCACAGGGTTTTCCCGGTTTCCAGCCTTCAGATGTTACCGATGAGTTTAGAACCAACTTAGCCGGCTATATTGATACCGAACTCGACTTTACCGATGCTTTTATGGTTGGCGCTGCCGTTAGGGCAGAGCGCTACAGCGATTTTGGCAATACCATAACCGGTAAATTGGCGGCACGGTACGAGTTTTCTAAAAAATTTGCCCTGCGGGCGTCGGCCAGCACGGGTTTCAGAGCGCCCTCGCTTCCGCAAATCTATTTCAGTTCTACCTTTACCGACTTTGTGGGCGGTGTGCCGGTTGATAAAATTATTGCCCCCAACAACAGCCCCATTACGCGCGTATTGGGCATTCCTAAGCTGAAACAGGAAACCTCGCTCAATGCAAGTTTTGGTTTTACCACTAAACCTGTAAACGGGCTTACCCTTACGGTTGACGGATATTTTGTGGATATCAAAGACCGAATTGTCCTTACGGGCGCTTTTGAAGATACCGACCCCGATATTGGCGCCGACCTGCAAGCGCTTGGCGTAGGCGCTGCACAATTCTTTACCAACGCCGTAGATACCAGAACCCTTGGAGTTGATGCCATTCTTACCTATACGCGCCGCCTTGGCTCGGGCAGGCTGCAGGCCACTTTTGCCGGCAACTTTAACAAAATGACGGTAGAAGATGTTAAAACCAACAATAAACTGCAAGGAAAAGAAAGCATTTATTTTGGCAGTCGCGACAGTTTGTTCCTGCTGGCATCGGCGCCACCATTTAAAGCCAACCTTTCTCTCGATTATAAAATTAAGCGTTTTAATGCCACTGTTCGGCTTACCGGGTTTGGTAGAGTTGAATTGGAAGACTGGATTGGCACACGAGATGTATATGACCCCCGATGGGTTACTGACATTACCCTTGGATACGACCTTACCGATAACCTGAACCTTACTGTTGGCGGCGCCAATATTTTTAACGTTTACCCCACCCAACAAGATACCGAAACCGAAAGCGGCGGACTTTGGGATGCCGTACAAATGGGTTTCAGCGGCGCTTTTTATTTTACCAGATTAGCCTTTAAGTTTTAAGTAATGACATTTTAAGACACACAGGCATTACTGCCACCGGATGGTTTGTAAAACTACAGACATTACAGACATCGGATGCTTTTTTAACATCCGATGTCTGTATCCTTATAAAAGATGAACAATTTATAGCAATACTGTTATTTTTTGTGTGGTAACTACGCCGTTTTGGTCTGTTAAAGTTACCAGATACATGCCATTGGCCAAGTTTTGCAAAGGCACATTTTAAAACACAAAAGCTTTTAAAATATTCATTTCCTATACCATTTAAGATATCGGATGTTTTAAAAACATCCGATATCTTTAGTATATACTTAACAAATAATGAACAATTTATCGCAATACCGTTATTTTTTGAGTGGCAACAACGCCGTTTTGGTTTGTTAAAGTTACCAAATACATGCCGTTGGCAAGGTTTTGCAAAGGTAATACCGTGATGTTGCTGCCGGCTTGCAAACTAAGGTCAAAGGTTTGCAACGTGCGGCCGCTAAGGTCTGTAACAACAATTAGCGCATTGCCGGGTTGAGGTTGAGCAGCATAATATTGAAGTATTGCCTGCTCCTTTGCAGGATTAGGGTAAAGCCGCAAAGCTGCCGGTTGCTGTGCATCGGGTTGTGCAATGCCCACCGCGCCATCGGTAATATTAAGGTTGTCAATATACAGGTTGTTGCCTGTTCCGTGAATTTGTTTAAATTTAAGCACGGCATTGCGCACCCCTTGGTAAGCAGCCAGCGAAACACTTTCGGTACGCCACTGCCCCGATGTGGGCACAAATGAAGCGCCGGTGGGTGAAGCAGTGCTAAGGGGTTCGCCGGCTTTGGTGTAAATATTGGTGTAAGTTGCGCCACAATCGGTAGAAATAAGCACCTGCAACACATCTGAAGCGCCTGCAGCCTGTATAAGGGCATAAGCTATATCAAAATGCAAATAGGGGTTTGATACGTTAAGGTTTACATGCGGTAAAACAAATTCGTCTGTAGCGCCCGAAGCATTGTATATAAAGTTGTTCATAAACACCGAACTTGTGCCGGTTGCAGCGGCAGTATTGGTAAGTTCAAAAGTAATCAACCCATCGGGGTTCGAGTCGAACCAGCTATTGAAGTTAGTACCCGGTTCAAACCCTTCAAAGAACGGCAGGGCGCTGCCACCGCTAATAGTGGCAAAGGTGTAGGTATCTTCGTTGTCATCGGGGTTAAAATCGGGCAAACCGTTGGGCGAAATAATGTTAATATGCAGGTTGTGAATAATGCCTGTTGCTACAGTGTTAATAGGCGGCAGCGTAATTTGCGCCGATCCGAGTGAATTAATGGAGCCGGTCCACTCATAGGTTTGCACGGGTCCGCCGGTAAAATTATACTCTACAATAAAATAAAAAAGTCCTTCGGTACCTAAGTTTTGCACGGTAATAACCGGTTCAACGGTGGTACAGTTACCGGTGCCGACAGGTTCAAGCAATTCTACCAATACGGCATCATTGGCGCCTTGTTCTACCGGCACACATCCTACAGATTGCGTAATGCTGTACCGCGCGCCGCCGGGCGAAAACAAGGCTCTCATGCGTTGTTTTTGTCCGTTGGTAAAAATATTGAGGCAGTTATCGTTGCAGTAATCCATGTAGTTCATGAACATATCGGGGTAATCGGTGGGCGAGTCGGTACAAGTATTGGGGCTACCGGTGGGGCAACCGTAGTAAGCATCGCCGGATCGTGGCGTGTCGTTTACCAGATCATCTTGCGAGCAGCTGCCGCCGTCATCGCCCCAGATATGGCGCAGGTTCAGCCAGTGCCCTACTTCGTGTGTGGTGGTACGGCCTTCATCATACGGAACCTCCAGGTTACCAACCCTGCCAAAATAGCGGTAGCCAATGACCACGCCATCTGTGGCATCGGCGCCACCCGGAAACTGGGCATAACCCAAAGTAAGCCCATCATCTAAACCCGGTACCACCCAAATATTGAGGTAATCATCGGCAGGCCAGGCATTATAGCCGCCGGTAGCATCAAATTTGGCATCGTTGGTAAGTGTATTAAAAGAGGTAACGGTGGTGGGGGTTCGGGTAATGCCGGTAGTGGGCAGCCCGTTGGGGTCTTGCTGTGCCATGCAAAATTCAAATTCGGCATCGGCAGCAAAAGGCTCAAACACATCGGGAGTAAGTGTTGTATCGGCATTGAGGCGGCGATAGTCTTCGTTCAGCACATCTATCTGGCTCAATATCTGTGCTTCGCTAATGTTGGATTGGGGCACACCGGGCAGGTACAACACATGCACAACTACGGGTATGGTAATAACGGTCATTTGTTCTTTGGCAGGGCCGTTTTCCTGTATCCATTTTTGAGTAAAGGTTTCTATGCGGGTTAAATCTGCCGCTCTTTCGGGGTTGAGTATTTTTTCGGCCTCCAGCCCCTCCATGGTGCTGCATTTTCGTAAACTCTGTGCCTGTACAAACACAAAAAAACATAACAAAACTGCAATTAAACTGCCTTTTTTCATTACAAAAGAGTGTTTATTAAAAACTAAAATTGAAATTATAGTATAAAGATAGCGGTTTTACCGTAATTTGTGTGCCTAAATGGTGTTAGTAAGCAAAAAATGGCAATAATGCCCTTCTAAAAACCTTCTATGCGTGCCGGTATAGAAATATTGTATGAAGATAACCACGTGCTTGCGGTTAACAAAGCGCCGGGCATGCTTGTACAATCTGACATTACCGGCGACATTTGCTTGGCCGATATGGTAAAAGAGTACCTGAAAAAAACGTACAACAAACCGGGCAACGTATTTACAGGAGTAGTACATCGTATTGACCGTCCGGTATCGGGTGTGGTGCTGTTTGCCAAAACCGGCAAAGCGCTTGAACGGCTTAACCAAATGTTTAAAGACCGCACCATCAGCAAAATGTATTGGGCAGTTGTAAAAAACAAACCCAATCCGCCACAGGCAACGCTGGTACATTACCTTATTAAAGACTCCAAAACCAATAAATCAAAGGCTTACCCTGACCCACTCCCCAATACTAAACGCTCCGAACTGCATTACGAATTATTGTGTCAAAGCCAACACTATTATCTGCTGCAAATAACACCCATTACCGGCCGACACCACCAGATAAGAGCGCAATTGGCTGCCATTGGATGCCCCATAAAAGGAGATATAAAATACGGATTTGACCGCCCAAACCCCGATGCATCTATTCATCTCCATGCCCGAAGCATTACCTTTATGCATCCGGTAAAAAAAACCGAACTAACCATAACGGCCAACCCGCCAAAAGAAACGGTATGGAACGCCCTTACACTTTAACCACTCTTTGCCATGCAACCATTACCAACCACTAAACCCATTGTGCTGGTTACCGGCGCCGGCGGTCAATTGGGGCAATGCCTGCAAACGCTGGTATCTCAAACGCCTCATTTGCCCTATGGATTTGTATTTCTGAGCAGCAGCCAGCTTAACCTCACCTGCCCCGAACAGGTGGAGGCAGTTATACAGCAGTTAAAGCCCTACGCAGTTATTAACTGCGCTGCCTATACACAGGTGGACAATGCCGAAAACGAACCCGAAGCAGCTTATTTTACCAACGCTACCGGTGTGGCATACCTTGCCCGTGAATGTGCACATTGCAATGCCCTGCTGCTCCATATTTCTACCGACTTTGTATTTGACGGTTGCCAAAATACTCCCTACTCCGAAGACCACCCCGCTAACCCAAAAGGCATGTATGCCCGAAGCAAGTTTGAAGGCGAACACCTTGCGCTGCGATTTAACCCGCATACCTTAATTATACGCACCTCGTGGCTGTACTCGCCCTACGGAAAAAACTTTGTTAAAACCATGCTGCGCTTAGGCCTTGAACGCAGCGAACTGCGGGTAGTATATGACCAAACCGGCTCGCCCACCTATGCCCCCGACCTTGCCATTGCATTGGTGCACATACTGGGTTTCAGAGAACAAATTCAGGAAGGGCAAATTTACCATTACGCCAATAGCGGAATTGCTTCATGGTACGACCTGGCCGTAGAAACCCTCTCCTTGGCGGGTATTGCCTGTGCAGTTGTTCCTATTCAAACGCACGAATACCCAACTCCGGCTCAGCGCCCGCATTACAGCGTATTAGATACCCAAAAAATTCGGTCGCATTTTAACCTGTTTATTCCTTATTGGCGGCATAGCCTGCAAAGCTGCATTGCACACCTTTAAAATAACACCGCAACGCTATAGTTGCAGCCTGCTGAGATTACGACGAATGGTAAATGAACAGAACCTGCTACTTTTTTTTGCCCGATGACACAGACAAAGCCAAATCCCAAGCCAAGGCATTGGCGGTATAGCGCCCCGATTCCATAGCTCCGTTGAGCGAACCGTTGTACAGGTAATCGCCGCAGAGGTATATACCCGGTTGCACCGGTTTTATGTTGTTTTTATCGGGCAGGGTAACGTGGCGTTGTTGCGGCAGGGCATAAGGTATGTGGTAGGTTTTAAGATGATCCCAAAAACGAACTTCCTTCTTAAACCATTTCCGCAGCTCGCTTCGTACCTGATTAAGCAGTTGTTCATCGGTTATGTTGGGCGTGCCCAAAACCGAAACCGATATAAGATGCCGCCCGGGCGGAGCATAATTGGGGTTTACCAAACTTGGCACACACATGTTGTTAACCACCCCCTCGCCATCGCCGTTGAGCACCAGAAACGGGCGCAAAATAGGCGGTTTATCGGTGGTAAAATACAGGCACGAAACGCTGTTGGCAGTTGTTGGCACATCTGTTTTACCCAAAAGTTGCTGTGCGGCAGGCGCTTCGGTAGCTATCAGCACAGCGCGGCATTCATAAGTATTGCCATTTTCGGTGGTTACCTTGGTTTTGGTAATCTTAGTAACTCTGGCATTGGTTTGTATGGTATCTTCTTTAAGTCGGGCAGCTATTTGACGGGGTATTGCCTCCATGCCTTCGGCGGGCAGGGCGGCATTGCCGGCGCTAAACATTTTAAAAACAAACTCAAGCATTCGGCTCGATGTCTGCAAACCGCTTTCAAGAAAAATGCCCCCGAAAAAGGGTTTAAAAAAAGCCTGTATAAAAGTAGCGGAGAAGTTCCACTCTCGCAGGTAATCTGCCGTTGACCGTTCGGGTCTATCAAAAATTTGTTCGGGAGTAAAGCGTTTTAAGCGGTTTCGAAGCGCCACAATTTTAAGTTTATCGGCAAAATTGGCAATTGGCGAAAGCAAGCCCGTAATAATGGCAGCCGGCTGTTTAAAGGGGTCAACCATTTTGTGCATTTTACCGCTGCGCCAAATTAAAGCGCCGGGTGCAAAATTAAACAAACCTAATGCCTTATAATCAAGCAGCCTGAACACTTCGGGGTAAGCGGTCAGCAATACCTGAAAGCCCCGGTCCAGCAAAAAGCCGTCCATCGTGTCGGTTTTTACTCTTCCGCCAATGCGGTCGGCGGCTTCCAGCAATTTTACCGTAAGCCCCTCGTTTTGCAACTCTATGGCTGCGGTTAACCCCGCAATGCCGCCTCCAACAATTACTACATCATACTTAGCCATATAGCTTTGGTTAAATTTGCCTCAAAATTAAGTATTTTTTTGGCAACTTAAACCGCTTATTTTTTATTGGCGCTACAACTAATTGGCATGGTGGTTTGCCGCAAGGCAAGTAAACTTTGCATAAGGCTTGCAGCGCTAACATTGGGTGTTTGTAATGCTGCGCATGTAGCTGTATAGTTATGCGCAGCAAAAATTTACCCCTGCCTTTATTGGCGGCAATGGGGTTTTGCTTTAGAAATGTATTTTTTTACAAGGGCTTTAATTCTTATGCAACTTTAATATGCCTTGCCAGAATATTGCTGCCAAACTTACCGATGCCGAACTGCTGACCATTACCACCGCCTTGACCGATATTGCCAATGTATTAAAAGACAGAGTGGTAAACCTTATACATGTAGTACAAGAAGTAATTGCTGTTTTTACACTTCTTGCTTTGTTGCTTCTGCTTTGGCATTCTTAGGTTTTCTATTGGTTTTAATGCCGGGCAGCATGGGTTGCAGGTCATTAATAATGGTATCGGTACCGGGTACATTTTGAGTGGCGGCTATTTTTACCGTTTTATAAAACGTTGTAGCCGCCACGGTGTTTTCTTGCCGAAGGGCAATTACGGTATCGGCTATTGCCTGTTCCAATACACGCACCTGCGCCAGCAGTACCTCTAAGCGTTTATACACCTCATGGTCGTTTTGCCATTCGGCAAGCGCTAAAAAGGGCGGAATTAAGTGGGGGTTGTTTTGGCAATGGTTAATGGCTTTGCTAAAAAAAGCGGCGGCATTTGTCCCAAGGCGCAAATAGCCGGTGCGTTCTTTGGGGGTAAGGTTTACCAAAAACGGCAACTGTGTGCGGCAATCGTTTATTTGTTGCAGGGCAAGCTGCAATTGTGCATCTGTAAATACGGGGGTTAAATTGGCATAAGGCATACGGCAGGTTGCTCTATTGTATAAGGTATAAAAAAAGGGCAATGTACAAAGTTGGTTTTTTAACAATAACGTTAATTGCTTTAATAAAGTTGTTAGCTGTTTAAAATTTAGGTTAAATTATTTAATTTTTAAGTTAAACGTTTAATAATTTATATAAATTTTTTAATATTGCTATTAATGTTTTTAACAAATATGTTAAACTATTTAATAATTGATTAAAAGATTAACCTTTATTTTAAATGTTTAATTTAATGTGTTAAACGTTTAATAAAAGTGTTAATAATTTTAACAAACTTGTTAAATATTGTGTAACTATTAAAGAACTACCTATCAATTTAGTATGGTTACTTAGCAGCATTGTACTTTAAAGCGTTTACCCGCAAAAAACGCAAATAAAGTTTACAACCTAATTGAGCGCTTTTTACCTCCCTTGCGGTCTTTGCAGTAAAATAATAAGAATAATGCCAAAAACATTGCCCATAAAATTGCTGCTCTTTTATACATTTGGCTTAGCGCGCATAACAGGCAAAAAAAGTTGGGTTTGTTTTACCTTCATGGGGTTTTATATTTTAATGAACTTGTGGCCAAAAATTACTACCTTTGCCGCCCAAAAGGGGAACATATTGCCCTGTTTGCACTTAAACCAAAGCACTGCTGCCCATGATTTCGGTTTCTAACCTGTCTTTGCGCTACGGCAAGCGCACCTTGTTTGATGAGGTAAACCTCAAATTTACCGCCGGCAACTGCTACGGCATAATTGGCGCTAACGGAGCCGGTAAATCTACGTTTCTTAAAATTTTATCGGGCGATGTGGACCCTACCACCGGCGCCATAGAAATTACCCCCGGCGAGCGCATGGCCGTGTTGCGCCAAAACCACTTTGAGTACGATGAGTTTCCGGTAATTGAAACCGTAATTATGGGGCATAAAAAACTGTATGAGGTAATAAAGCAGAAAGAAATCCTTTATGCCAAAGCAGATTTTACCGAAGAAGACGGCCACCTTGCCGGCGAATTAGAAGGGCTGTTTGCCGAAATGAACGGTTGGGACGCCGAAAGCGATGCCGCCGAACTGCTAAGCCACCTTGGTATTAAAGAGGACTACCACTACCGGCTCATGAAAGAGCTAACCAACAATGAAAAAGTGCGCGTACTGCTGGCGCAAGCCTTGTTTGGCAACCCCGATGTGCTTATTTTAGACGAACCTACCAACGACCTTGACTTAGAAACGGCCATTTGGCTCGAAGATTTTTTGGCCGATTTTAAAAATACGGTTATTGTAGTATCGCACGACCGCCATTTTCTTGATATGGTTTGCACACATGTGTGCGATATTGATTTTGGTAAAATACAGCTCTTTACCGGCAATTATACTTTCTGGTACGAAATGAGCCAACTGTTGCAACGGCAGCAGTCGCAAAAAAACAAAAAAGATGAACAGAAAAGACAAGAATTAATGGAGTTTATACAGCGGTTCAGCGCCAATGCTTCCAAATCAAAACAGGCTACCAGCCGTAAAAAAGCCCTCGAAAAGCTCAATATTGACGAACTCAAACAATCAAACCGCCGTTACCCGGCCATATTTTTTAAACAAGAGCGCGAAGCGGGCAAACAAATATTGGAAGTAGAAAAACTGGGCTATACCACGCCCGAAGGGGAAACGTTGTTTAGCAACATTACCTTTCATATGAACCATGCCGATAAAATTACCCTCATTTCGCGCAATAGCCGTGCCTGCACTACCTTTTACCAAATTCTTATAGAAGAATTGCAGCCCACTGCCGGCAGTTTTAAATGGGGGCAAACCATAAAGCCTACTTACCTGCCCAACGAAAACCACCCCTACTTTGCCAACTCCGACCTAAATCTGGTAGATTGGCTAAGGCAGTACTCTGTTGAAAAAGACGAAGCCTTTATAAGGGGTTTTCTGGGGCGCATGTTGTTTAGCGGCGAAGAAACCCAAAAAAGCGTATCGGTACTTTCGGGTGGCGAAAAGGTGCGCTGCATGTTGTCGCGCATGATGCTGCAACAGGGCAATGTGCTGCTGCTCGATGAACCCACCAACCACCTTGATCTGGAAGCTATTACCGCCTTTAACAGCGGCCTGAAAGAATATGGCGGCATGGTAATTTTCACCTCGCGCGACCACGCCTTTACCGAAACCTTAGCCAACCGCGTTATTGAACTTACGCCCAACGGAATAATTGACAAACTAATGGACTTTGACGAGTACATTACCAACCCCGATATTAAAGCCCTGCGCGAACAAATGTATGCCTGATTACCCCCCCATACCTTATATGAACAAAGGCAACCTTACCAAACAATACCGTATTTGCAAAATAAAAATAAGGTAAACCTGCCTTCGGGTTTATATTTGTTGCAAAAATGAACTTATATTTGCGTAGGTTTGTACCAATTTTTATTCATGACCGCCGCATTAAGCGTACTTTATCAATTTTTCCTTACTTTACCGGCAAAAACCAGATACACCCCATAACATTATGAGCAACGTTCCAACCATTCTCATTGGGTTAGGTGGCATAGGCTCCCAGATTGTTGACAAAGTCTATAGCTGGATACCCCCCCACCGCCGCAGTTTTGTGGCTGTTCATGCCTTTGATACCAACGTAAACGATATTACCAAACTTAAAAACCTGAACCGCGAAAACATTACCCAAACCAGTACCAACTGGACAGTGGAAGAATACCTGCGCATGGCCGATGCATCGGTAAAAGACTGGTTCCCTTTTGAACAAAAAGAAATCCTGCGCAAATCGCTTACCGATGGCGCCGGACAAATCCGCTCGGTATCTCGCCTTGCCTACCGTGCCGCTATGGAAAGCGGTAAATTGGGCAACCTGCACAACAGCATTAACCACATCTTCCGCGAAACAGGCGATGATGCTTCCAGCAGCGCACGGGTTATGATTGTTTGCTCTATTGTTGGCGGCACCGGCTCCGGCATTTTCCTGCAAACTGCCATGTATATGCGCGATGTGTTGGAATTTGATTTTCAGCGCCGCAATGTGCTCATCAGGGGTGCATTTATTTTGCCCGATACCTTTGTGCTTACCAACGTTATAAAAGGCGATGAAGTAGAAAGCATACGCGCCAATGCCTATGCTTCCATAAAAGAACTGAACGCCATTACCCGAAATGCCAGCGGACAAAACGACGAGCAAAACGTAGCCATAGAATTAGAATACAAACCCAATCAGGTAGATGCACAGGGAAGGCTGGCTCACGTAATTACCTCCCGAAACCTTCCGTACAATTTCGGGTTTATGTTTGATTTTGAAAACACCGAAAAAAATAACCTCAAGTTCTTTGGCAACTATATTAATCAGGTAGCCCGCGCCACTTACCTCGACCTGTTCAGCCCAATGAGCAACGACCGCTTTTCCAAACAAGATAACCAAATTCTTTCGGTTATTGAAAAAGGCGGCATGAACCGGTATTGCGGCGCCGGTGTTGCCTCACTCGAATATCCTTACGACGACATTGTTTATTATTGCTCCCTTCGCTGGAGTACCGACAGCCTCTCTAACGACTGGCTGCGCATTGACGAACAATTTGATGCCGATTACAAGCAATATGAATTAGACCTGAAAAACGGCATTCCGCGTTCCAAACCACTGCTGCGCGACCGTTACCGCGAAATTTTGCAAGGATTGGCCAACCAGCAAAACCCAAGACCGTTTTACAAACTGGCTTTCCGCTCCGTGCATATTATTGACAAATTTAACGAAATTGGAAGACCTAAAGCCGAACTGTTTTTGGAAGCCATTGAACGCCGCATAGAAACTACCATAAACGACAATGTGCGCCTGCGCGAACTGCAAGGGCAATGCGACTTAGACGAAAACCGGCTGACTGACAAATTAACCGCCCGAAACGAAGTGGGAAACCGCGAACAAGCCCTGTTTTTCTTTGAACAGGAAGTGCGCAAGTTTATACACAGCACCAAAAATTACCTCCTCAACGAAATTGTGCTGCAAGACTACGACCACCCGCAAAAATTGAGCGGCGACGACTATAAACTCAATACCTGGATGCTGAAACAAACCGAACCCCTGCACCCCGTAGCTATTCGGTATATGTTGTACCATATTGATTACCTGCTGGAACAACGCATTAACGCCCTTACCCCCCTGAACGACAAATTAGACCAGGGGATTGACTATTACAAAAAAGCCTACGATTTAGATGAAACCGATGATGTTATTGAAACAGCAGACGACCGTATAGACAAGGCACTTAAACAGGGCATGTTTGGCAAAATATTTGGCAACCAGTTAAAAGACTTCCTGAACGAGTACATTGACAAATCGGGTAAACAACTCAACAACCTCAACCGATTTAAAAAAGACCGCCTTTCCGAACTGGTATTTCGCGAACTGCAAAAAGCCCTGCAGGAAATGCAGGCAGATTGGGAAAAATATTTCCGCAACCTGCGCGATACCCGCAACAGCCTGAACAACGAACTAAACCTGCTGGCGGTAAAACACGAAAATTCGGGCGATACCACTGTTAGTTATGTACTTTCGCAAAAAGCCGATAAAGAGCGCTTTTGGGAAAACATGCGTATGCGTGTAAGTACCGATGAAATGCCGCCCGAAATTTCGGCCGAAATCTATAAAGGGCAATATTCCCGCTTTGGTAAAGCCCGCAAAGGCGATTATATAACCGACATCAGCGTGGAAAAAGTAGAAGAAATGTACCGCACCGATGTAGTGGGCTGGTGCCAAAAACAACTCTACAAAGAAGACAGCCTGAACCTGAACTGCATACGCGCCCTGCGCCGCGAAGCCGAAATGTCCAATACACCCGACGACCAGATTGATCAGTACATTAAACGCAGAATTCAGGTATTAAACAACCTCGCCCGCCCGTTTGTGCCTGCCGTAAATGCCTCTACCGAAATTAATGCATGGGGCGCTCACCCCGATTCGGTAAAAGAATTGTCGGAGGCTGCCAAAGGTGAAATCTTTAGCGGAACCGATTTGGTAGCCGATGAGGCTTTTTCTACTTACCAGATTATAAGAAACCGCACCATTTACGGCCTTACCATTGACCAGTTTCCAAAATTTTACTGCGGCGACGACAAAGGCGCTCAACCCGGCGAATATTACAAGGCTTATACATCCAGAATTTTGAAACTTACCCAACAGGGCAATACTGTTACGCCACACCTCGATAAACGGTGGCACCTGCTGGCATATTTACCCGAATTATCGCCGCAACGTATTACCGAAGACGAACTCAAAATTAACCGCGCCTTGTTGTGGGGTATCATTATGGGTTATCTTCAAAACATAAACGAATACGGCCGCATTACCTGGCTCTTTTACGATGATAAAGGTAGCCGCCTCATTACCATTGGCGATAAAGCGGTTGACCGCTACATTCACTCCCTGCGCGATGCCCTGCTGCACAACCCTATTATTGTGGACAAAACCCTGCAACGCACCGCCGAACAACAACAACGCGACAGCACCGAATTGCTCGACAAAATGGAGCAGCATACTTTCTACAAAAAATCGCAGGCTATTTATTATGCCGCCGCCGGAACTGAAGGCGCCATTAACATTATTGACCTTGTTTTGCGCTACCCCGATGGCAGCCCCGGCAACGCCCGCCTTGTAGAAACCGGCGAAACTCTGTTGCTACTGTTGCTCAATGAAATTTCGGGTTATTTTAAGCAGGTTTACGGCAGCTACCGCGAAGTAATGGCGCGCGAAAAACGCAACGAGTTTATTGATGCCCTGCTGGCAAAATCGGTGCGCTTTCAGCAGGCCGATAAAATGGGCATACAGTTTAAACGTTGGGAAAACATTATTAATCAGGTAAAAGAGTCCTGATTTTGAGTTGTAAACCCCTATTGTACAAACAACAACGCCGGTTACTTTTCATGTAGCCGGCGTTGTTGTTTGCAGGTTAGGATAAAAGGTTCAGTTAAACAGCCTACCTTTACTTAATATTTCTGCGGTCTAACTCATCTCGGTATTTGCGGGCGTTAATGAGGTGTTCTTCATAAGTAGCCGCAAAATTGTGGTAACCCGAAAAATCTTCGCGGGCGCAAAAATAAACATAGTTATGCTCTTCGGGATTTAACACGGCATTGAGCGCCGCCATAGACGGAATGCGTATGGGGCCGGGAGGCAAGCCAATATTTTTATAGGTGTTGTAGGGCGAGTTAATGGCAAGGTGTTCGGTAAGAATGCGGCGCAGGGTAAAATCGCCTACGGCAAATTTAATGGTAGGGTCGGCCTGCAGGGGCATTTTTTGGCGCAGGCGGTTGTAATACACACCGGCAATTTTGTTCATTTCATCGGGTTGTGCGGTTTCTTCATCAACAATGCTGGCTAAGGTAATAACTTCAAACGGGGTAATGCCCTGTTTTTCGGCTTTTTGCTTGCGCTCATCGGTCCAAAAATCGTCGAATTCCTTTTTCATTCGTTTAAAAAAGGTTTCGGCGCCGGTATTCCAGTTAAACTGGTAAGTATTGGCTATAAAAATGGCAATTACTTTATCGGGGCTAAGATTGTATTGGGCAAGATAGGCAGTATCGGACAAAATTCTTTTCAGTTCTGTCGAATCGGCTTCTAATTTTCCGCAAACCAGCGTTACCAATTGTTCTTTGGTTCTTATATTGTTAATGGCTAAATTGTAGGGCGTTTGCTTGCCCGAACGCAACATTGTTACCAAACTCCGGTTGCTCATGCCGGGTTTTACAATGTAGCGGCCGGGGTAAATTTTATTGGGGTAGTTCATGCGTTTGGCTACCCAATCAAATGTTTTGGCGTTTTTAATAATGTTGCTGTCGGTTAATTCCTGTTTTACCTGCTCAAAGGTCCAGCCGGTGCGAATAAAAAGCTCCCGATATTCTTTGTCGGTCTTTTGGATGTTATTGCCAAAAACGGCTAAATACAAAAAAGTACAAACGCCGGTTGCTGCTATTGCCAAAAAGGCAAACAGGTACAGAATTACTCGTTTGGAGCGTTGTGTCATCGGGCAAATAAATTAAGATTTGGGTTAAGGCAATTCAGGGCAAAATATTTTAAAGGCGCAAAAATACATCTTTGTATCACATTTTCAATGCCTTATTGCAGGTACGCCAATGCGGCTTACGTTGTTTTGGTACAACTGATAGTCGGCAATATTTACCATGCCGTCGTAATTAAAATCCAAATCGGAATAAATACCCGAAGCGCCGGCGCCGGTAATGTATTTATTAAAATCTTCAAACGAAATAACGCCATCAATATTGCCGTCGCCGGCGCAGGCTGCCCAGGCAGCGCCCAAAAATTTAAGGGCTTTTTCGCCGCTTTGCACATTTTGGGGCAAGGTAAAATCTACTATTGTGCCGGGTGCAAGTTGTAGGGCATTGGAGCTGTTTACGGCTAAATGGTTTCGGGTTTGCACGGCAACATAATAATTTTGCCCGCTGTTTAACCCATACAACAGCGTTTGCGGGTTAGCGGTTCCCTGCAAAATTTGGGTGGCATCTTGCACAAAGCCATTGTTGAGCAACAAGGCAGCGCGGCGGCTTACCACGGTTTGCGAAGTAGTGTTCCGCACTTCAATCAGTACCCAATCTACGGCTTCGGGTGGTAAAACAAAAGGGGCGCTCAAACCTTCGGGTCCGTTATAATTCCATGGCGGGCGGTTAAAAGGCTGGGTTAACGGCAGCAAACCGGCGCTGTTGAGGTAAGTATTCATCGTTGGCATACCTGTTTGGTAAGCGCCTTCTAACCAAATTTTGCAGGTTAAGGGGGTTGCATCGGGGCAATTTTCTACCGTTACCAGCACTTGTGCAGTATCGGTACAGCCAATTTCGTTAAAGGCGGCGCAGGTGTAAAGCGTAGTTTGAGCCGGGTGTGCAAACGGGGCAGCAGTTTGTGGCAATATTAACCCCGTTTGTGGTTGCCAGGCGTAGCTGTTGCCGCCCCATGCAAACAGTTGGGCAGTATCTCCGGCGCAAATGGTAACATGGCTGCTGCCGGTTTGCACTATGGGCGGAGGAAAATCTGCCGAAAAATCATATACCAACAAATCACCATCTTCGGCGGTAATATATACCGATGCACAATCTTTAAAAGCTATTGCTTCGGTTTGTTTGGGCGGAAAAATGGGCTGTATGTTATATAACCGGTGCTGCCCGTTTAAAAATTGGTTGCCCGAAAAATTGTACAAAACATACATGCGGGTATAACACAACAGTACTGCCGCCTTACCCGACGGCGAAATATCGGCGGCCGTTACCGGAAAAAACGTAGAAAGGCTGTCGAGCAGTTGGGCCGCATAGTTTCCGGGCGTGGCGGGCAAGGCATACATTTTGGTATAGCCGGTGCCGGGATTGGTGAGCGAAAACACATTTTTTGAAAAGAGGTAAAGCGTATCGTTGTGGTAAAAAAAGGCTTCCATATCAAAATTGCGGCCACTGTTGCCGGCCGGCGGAAAAGCCGTTTGGTCGGGATAATAGTAAGCAATAACTTCGGCAGCAACGGTATCGGGCAAACCCTCCAAAGGAATTTTAAGTATTTTCAGGTCGGTTCTGTTGTTTGCATTGTTGCCAAAATCGCCAATATACAGATGTTGCCCGTAGTCTTGCGCAAGGTCTTCCCAATCTACATTGGCAGAATTGCTTACGTGTATGGTTTGCAGCAACTGCCCGTTGAGGCTAAACAGATATACATCGGGCTGGCCGCCGCTGTCGTTGTGCGACCAAAGAAGGGAGTCGTTGCCGGTAAAATTTTCCAGCCCCGATGATTCGGTAATGACAGGCGGCAAGGTACCAATAGTAGTTTGCTGGGCATGAGCGGTAAAGCTATGTCCCAACAGCAACAACAAACAAAATGCAACAACAGGTTTCATTAACAGACATAGTTTGAGCAGTAAACGGCACAAAAGAAAGGTAAATTTTAGTAAATCTGAATAAAACTGTCTTTATTTTCCAATAATTTTGCCTAATTTGCCATACTTTGTAAAAAAGATAGCAATTTTGTAATTCAGCCAGTAGATTATGCCGCCCGAACCGTTAAATTTGGTAATCAGTTATTCGCCCGAAGATGCGAAATACTATACCGCCATTTACAAACAACTTAAACTGCTTGAAAACCAAGGGTTTGTAAAACTTTGGAGTAAGGGAGAAATTACCCTTGGCTCCAATATGGAAGCCGAAATGGTGAAAGCCATTCAATCTGCACAAGTATTGCTCTTGCTCATTAGTATAGATTATCTTTTGTCTGATGAATACCTGTTTATAAGCGGCAATCTTAACCGCCTGCCACGCGAACGCATTGTGCCGGTATTAACCGGTAACTGCGATTGGAAAGCCGTACCCGAACTTGCCAAACTTACTATACTGCCCGCCGATAACATTCCTGTGAGCGATAAAACCGACAACCAACTGTACAACGAGGTTATTGAAGAACTCAAAAAGCTGTTTCAAAAAATTTCCGGTTTAATTCCTGCTCCAGATAAACCCTTTGCATCCATACCGCCGCCTCCAACCGGCCACGATACAGATAACCCAAAATTGCTGCAACTCAAATATACCTGCAACCGAACCGTTCAAAAGGGCGAGTTTTTAAAAGCTACCCTGTTAAACCGCAATCAAAAAATACATTATTACTACATCAGGGGGTTGGTAAAACAATCTACCGAAGGATTGAGCAGACGGTTTTACCACCGCGAAATTCCCGGAAACCCCATTTTCGGAAATAAAAACATTTCACCCAACTTTGTCTATATCTCGCTTGTGCCCGATGCCGACCTTGAAGTCTTTAAACTCAATTTCCTTTCTGATTTGTATGACCAACTGAAATGTACCGACCAGGAAATATTTTTTAACGGCAATATATTGCACCTGCTCAACGCCTTGTGTGTACGCACCTACGATGTGGTGTGTGTGGGCGCAAAACTGAAAAGCGAACATTGGAATACCTCGGTACCTTTGTTTCTGGAATGGTTGGTAACCGATTTCTGCAACTGCAACCAACCCGATATGCCAGTTTTCTTCTTTTTCCTCATGATTGATTATGCCAGCGAAGTACACCGTCAATCAATTGAAAACGAATTGAAAACACTTAAAGAAAAGTTTTTACAAAAAAACATAACCGCTCAGTTGCTTTCACCGCTCGACAAAGTGCCGCGGGTTGACATTGAAATATGGCTCGAATCTACGCTGCGCCAGTCCGATGTTGCCAACCGGCTTCACCTGCTCCATCAATACTTTGGAGCGCAAGATGAATTTGATATGAGCGAAGTAGAACAAAAATTAGAAGAAATTATACGCCAGCACAATTCAGAAATTTAATCATTTCAAATATTTAAATATCGCCTCAAATGCCTGATATTAACCTCCGTCTCGACCAGATACAGGAAGCCGGCTTTAACAAACCCAAACCCCAGGCGTACCAGTTAGACACCGCTTTGCAGGCTGCCGTAGAAGTAGCCATACAATTAGGAATGCCCCTGCTTATTACCGGCGAACCCGGTACTGGTAAAACCCAACTGGCTTATAAAGTAGCCTACGATTTAAACCGCATTAACCCCGCTTTTTTGCCCAACCCGCTGGTTTTTCATACCAAAACCACTTCCTCTTCTACCGATTTGTTTTACCAATACGATGCCATCAGGCATTTTTACGATGCAGGGCTGAACAAACAAACCCAACAGGCGCTGCCGCCCGTTAGCCAATACATTGAGCTGCAGGCATTGGGTAAAGCCATTGCCCTTACCATGCCTGCCACAGCCAATAACCGCAAATACGTTAAAGACCCGGCTTTTACCGCATTTACCGGCGGCTCGGTGGTGCTCCTCGACGAAATTGACAAGGCGCCCCGCGATTTTCCCAACGATATTTTATACGAAATTGAGCGGTTTGCTTTTGAAATTAAGGAAGATAATAACACAGAACTGGTTAAAGACGATTCCCATAAAATCATTGTCATAATGACCAGCAACTCCGAAAAAAACCTGCCCGATGCCTTCCTTCGGCGCTGCGTGTTTTACCACATTCCGTTTCCCGATGAAAGCAAACTGCTTTCTATCCTGCAAAGTCACCTTGGCGCCGGCTCGCCCTATGCCAGCATGGATTTGATAAACATTTTCATGGAAGTGCGCCGCATTTTAACCAAGAAAAAACCTGCCACCGCCGAACTGCTCAACTGGGTAAAAATGCTCGAAAACCGCGATTTCCTCAAAAAATCGCCCGACGACCAGCAAAAAATTATGCGTATCAGCTACTCCATTCTTGCCAAAACCTTTGATGACCTGCAAATTTTGATTGCTCAACGTTAACGTTTTTTTGGTTGTCACCTAATTACCCAAATTGGCAGTTCAACACACATACCCATTTTTGCAACCCCTGCTTTCACAACTTGAGGCAGAAGGGTTTGCCATTAGCATGGATACCCTGTTGCGAATTGAACAAATTTTACTGGCAACCGGCAACAAATACCGCGCTAACCCCGAAGGCCTGAAAGAAATTCTTTGCCCCATTATTGCCAACAGCGAGCCGGAACAGGTTAAATTTAACCGATTGTTTGATTATTACCTTCAACAAATTAAGGCATCAGATATCTTGCCCGAACTGCCCCTGCCGCCGGTGCCGGTTAAGCGGTCGCGCCTCGGGCCAAAATTCTTGTTCATTTTGTTGGGAATTGTACTTGCGGCCTTTCTGCTGGCTTCGGGGTTCTCTTTTTGGCTGGCCAATAATGACCAAACAGAAATTCTACCCCCAAAAGAAATTATCCGCCCTCTGCCCGAAGCGCCTTGTGTACCCGACCAAAAACCGCCGGCTTATTTCAAGGCAAGTACCAATACTATACAAGCAGGGCAACAAATTACCTTTCTTAACCAAACAACAACCAGCCGAAACACTACTTTTATTTGGAATTTTGGCGATGGACAATCGGCACAAACCAATGCCGATACCGTTTCGCATGTGTTTATGCGTTCGGGCGTGCTGCCGGTTTCACTAACCGCCTTCTACCCCGATGAAGTGCAATACTGCGATAGCACTTACCGAGTCAATGTTACCATATCAGCATCTGACCAAAAAATTGCCCTGCCCCAAATGTTTCCGCATCCCGATTATGAATTAACAATCTATCAATTCAACTGGATTAAATTTCTCTCCATTCTTGGCGTAGCACTGGTATTGCTACTCCTATTTCTTCTCGCATCTGACTGGTACACACAACTAAGGGCAATGGCAAAACAAATAGCCGATAATCAACTTTCGGAATATTTGCGCCGGCAACAGGCTAAAAATGCCAAAGGTGGCAATATAGCGCCGTTCAACATTTCTTTCCCTTCGCAGGAGGCCAATATTGAAGCTGTGCAAGAGGTGTACGAGGTTGCCAATGCCATGCGACAACGGCAAAGCAGTGACGCGGTAAAACTCAACATGGTGCAAACCATACGCAAAACCATACAGGCGGGTGGCATAGTAACCCTTTGTTACGACCAACAAAGCCAGTCAACCGAATACCTTGCCCTTATTGACCATACCTGCCGAAACGATCATCGGGCACGCTTTTTTGAAAACTGGATTGATACCCTTTCCCGCGAAAATGTTCTCATCGAAAAATTCTTCTTCCGCCAAGACCCGCGTATTTGCTGGAACAATGCCCACCCCGATGGCATAGCTATAGAAGAACTGGCGCGCCTGTATCCAAAACATCGTTTAGTGGTATTAGATGATGGCGACTACCTCCTTAACCCCCTGCGCCCGCAACTGAAAGACTGGGTACTTGCTGCCTTTGAAACCTGGAACCGCCGCGCATTGGTAACACCCGCCGAACCCGAACACTGGATGTATCGCGAACGGTTACTCAGCAACGTGTTTGTGGTGCTGCCCGCCAATTTGCAGGGACAGGCACAACTGGCAGAACTGCTTTCGTCTGATGAAGCTACCGATTTTAAAAATCTTCACACCCGTTTTATGCGCTCACAGCGCCACGCGCCAATGCCCGTGCACAGCGCCGAAAACCCCGATGTAGATTGGACTGCCCTTAAACAATACCTCACCATACCCGACCAAAACGGCTATCCCGATGAAGGGTTATATACACTGCTCTGTGCTTTGGTATGCTTTGACCCCATTACATGGGAAATAACCTTGGCCATAGCCAAAGCTTTAAAAGACAACGGCATTATATCGGGGCAAACTGCTACGCACAACAGCCTGCTGCTGCTCACAAGGCTACCTTGGCTGCAACAGGCGTATATGCCGCCTTCTGTAAGGCAATACCTGCTCGATGAACTAAGGCAAATGCCGCAAGCAGAACTGGTTGCCCGAAAAGCCGCCATAGAATTGTTAGACAGTATTGACCTGAAAGAAGACTCTTTTGCCCGCCGAAAAAAAGAACAGTTTTTACAGCAACAACTCACCGAAGCAGGCAATGCCCTCCAATTTGCCGAAACCGAAATTGTGAGCAGGGAAAAAGAACAAATGCGGCTTAAAGTAAAGGGAAATACCCAACAGCAGGAGCAATATGAGCAGCAAAAAATGCCCGATGCAAAACCCCGCATGGAAAACCCGCAACTTCTGGAATTACTTAAACAATGGTTTACTGTGCGACAGCAACCTGCTTCAGAAGAGGCCGCTCCTGATGTTGAACAGGAGTATGCCCGTCAGTTGCGCAATAAATCGCTGTGGAAAAAAAGCATAAACAGTGCATTTTCAATTTGGCTTAAACAACTGCCTTATTATATACCGGCTACCCTGTTGGTAATGGTTTTGGGGTTACCGGCTTTTGTAATTGTTTCTATATACATGCTGTATCTTGCCATAACCAAACAAACCCAAAAAATGGATTTGCCGGCCGGCATTTTAGCGGCTACAATTCCGGGTTTGTTATTATGGATGTATGGGCTGTTTGCATGGGCCGGTTATACCGACGGCGATCTACTAAAATCGGAAACAGAAAACCGGTCGGCGGTATTGGTTAACCAGGGCGTTGATGCCTTTTATGCAAATGACCTGCAAAAGGCCGAAGCCAATTTTGCCCTCGCCCTTAACCTTAAACCCAACAACTACTATGCACAATATAATCTGGGTATTACCCACTACGCACAGGCTGTAAAAATGTATGGCAACGATGATTATACCCTGGCAATAAAAACCTTTAAACAAGCCGCTGCCGAAGTGGACACTTCCGAACTGCGGTATAATGTATGGCATAACCTGGGGGTTTGTTACCAGTTGCTCAACAATGCCGGTATGCTGCTACAGGAAAACGACACAGCTCAACTTACCAACCCTGCTCTGGCCTATTACGACAGTTTAAACAACGCTAACCCCGGTTACTTGCAACGCTTTGCACCTAATCTATCGGTTTTATTGGGTAAAAAACAAATGCTGGAGTTCGACTTTCCACCACGGCGGCTGCCCGCAGAAACACCGTCCGTAACCGCTTATGCCATATCGAAGAGCGGACAATACCTTTTTACCGGGCACAAACAAGGACATTGCCGCACTTGGCACCTGCCATCTCTTACCCTTTTAGAATCCTTTGAAGCCAGCATAGGAAACATAACTTGCATGGACTTTTCATACAATTCAGCCCTGAAAGCGGTAGGCGGCGAAGGCGGTTTTATAGGCTGGTACATGGGCGACTACGAACTCATAAAAGTTGATGATAAAGGCCCGGTTACCCAGTTGCAATTTACGCCCGATGGGCAACAAATTGCCGCAAATTTTAAAAACGGCACCTTGCAGTTTTACAACCTTGCCACGCAACAACCCAATCCAAAACTTGCCTTTACCCCTGTATCGGAACAACAAAATGCGTTTGCCATCTCACCATCGGGCAATTTGCTGGCCTTTATACGTTCGGGAAACAAGCTAATTGAATTATGGAAAATCGAAGAAAGGGAAATCAAATTAACTGAAATTGTCCCCGATGGCGCTTTCGATTCGTTTACCGCACTTGCTTTTTCACCCGATGGCAAACTCTTGGCAGCAACAACCGAAAGCGGCAGGCTTACTTTATACCGTACATCGGGAAATTTTGAAAAGGTAAAACAGACAGAGCTAAAAGAACAGTTTACGGGTAGCATCGGGTTTTCGGCAGATGCTCAAACGCTAATCGGCTTATTGGGGTACACCCCATCCCTTTGGAGTGCAGCATCTCTTGACCGTGGCTTTTCTTTCCAGCCCGATAACCAATTGCTGGATGCGTCTTTTTCGCCAAACGGGCAATACATTGTGCTGCATAGCGCCGATAGCAACCAACTGCGCTTATATCAAACAGCTATTTATAAAAATGTAGTACCCATAGAACCGCCAAACCCTGCCGACTACCTGTATATATACGGTGTTGTTACCGATGTGAGCGGAAATGCAGTTGCCGATTTAGGAATTGCCGAAAAATCTAACACCGAATCAATGGAAACCGTTACCCTTGAAAACGGATATTTCAGGTTTGAATACCCGAAAGAGTATTTCCGGGCAGGGCAGACCATAGAACTGGAGTTGCGATATCCGCCGCAGTGGGTGTTGGTATCACCAAAACCGTTTAAGGTAAAACTGGCAGAACAGCCGCAAAACCCTCCCATACAAGTGAAAGTTCGCAACCGCAATGAACGAACAATTGAAACCGGACAACAAGGCAATAGCGGTAACATTACAAATCCTAATACAGAATCCGAAAGTCGGCTTATTGGAAGCCTGCGCGAAAGCAATAAATTTGAACAGGTCGCCAACCGTTTTTCCGATGGCTTATTGCTGGTTTACAATGGAGGCAAATGGTTTTACCTTAACCGTACCGGCAACCCAGCTTTTCCGGGTCAATACTACGACCAAGCCAATGAATTTACCAACGGCACTGCCAAAGTAACCGTAAACAACCAAACCTACTATATTGACAAAGCCGGTAAATGTGTGCGCAATTGCCCGCCCGTCAATCCTTGCGCCAACATTTATTGCGGCGCACACGGCGCTTGCAACCCCCAAACCGGTAAATGCGAATGCAAAGACGGCTACACCGGAAACCGTTGCCAAAACCCGCCGCAAACCGGTGTAGAGCAAACCGTACCCAACCCCTGCGCCGGTATTGTTTGCGGCGCACACGGCAGATGTAACCGCCAAACCGGTCAATGCGATTGCGATGAGGGTTATTATGGCGACAGATGCCAGTACAAAACCGGAAAATAATATTTGCTGTTTCTGTTTAACAGTTTGTTTACGTAACTTTGCATTTTTCAAAGACAAAATTAACTCAACATAACATTATGGGAAATCTTGATAAATTTTGCCAAAGTTGCGGAATGCCCTTAGAGAAAGACCCCAACCACGGCGGCACCAATGCCGATGGCTCTAAAAGCGCAAAATATTGCAGCTATTGTTACGAAAACGGCGCTTTTATTGGCAACTTTACCTCTGCCAAAGAAATGCAGGAGTTTGTAAGAGCACAACTTAAAAAGCAGGGCTATTGGCTTTTTACCCGCTACCTCTATACCATGCACATACCGCAGTTGCAGCGCTGGAAAAAATAAACGGCAGTTTGGCGTTTAAAAAGATTTAAACAAAAAAGCAATTTATCTTCTTAAAGGTAAGACTATCGCTATTTTGCAATGGTGAGTTTTAACAAACAGAATTAATTGCCGCTTTAAGCGCCCTGTTTTACCTCATCGGCTTTACAGGCTTCGCCGGCGCTGCGGCCGCAAACGGTGCACTTTCCTATTTTTTCTTCCAGCATTGGGTTGTTGTTAGCGCAGGTGCCTCTGAATTGACCGTCTTTTACCAATAAAATACGAAGCCCTATACCTGTAACTACCAAAGTCATTAATGCAATACTAAGTAGCAAAGTTGCCAGAAACATGGTGTAAAGATTTAGTTAGTAAACGTTTGAGTGCAAAGTTAAGTTTAAATTGACGTACTTTTGCCCCAAATTAATTGCAAACCTACCCGTTTTGCTACTTAACCCAATCTGTTATGCAACAAAAACTGGCAGCCTTTGAACGGCTACTGCACATCATGAACGACCTTCGGGAAAAATGCCCGTGGGACCGCAAACAAACCTTAGAATCGCTTCGCCCGCTTACCATTGAAGAAACCTACGAGTTGGCCGATGCCATAACCGAAAATAACCCCAAAAGCATTCAGGAAGAATTGGGCGACCTGCTGTTGCATATTGTGTTTTATGCCAAAATAGGCGAAGAGCAGCACCTGTTTGACATTGAAACTATTATTACCGCCCTTTGCGAAAAACTCATCAGGCGGCACCCGCATATTTACGGCAATGTAACGGTAGCAAACGAGGAGGAGGTAAAACGCAATTGGGAGCAAATGAAGTTGGCAGAAGGTAAAAAATCGGCATTGGAGGGGGTTCCGGTTTCGCTTCCGGCGCTCATTAAAGCGGTTCAAATTCAGAGCAAAGCGCGCAAGGTGGGTTTTGACTGGGAAGCCTCGCACCAAGTTTGGGACAAGGTAAAAGAGGAGTTACATGAACTGGAAGAAGCGATGCAAAACGGCAATAAAACCGAACAAACAAAGGAATTTGGCGATGTGCTGTTTGCACTGGTAAATTATGCCCGTTTTCTGGACATAGACCCCGAAAATGCGCTGGAAAAAACCAACAAAAAATTCAGGTCGCGGTTTATGCTCATGGAAAGTGCCGTTCAGGAAATGGGTAAACAACTCAGTAATATGACGCTTGCCGAAATGGATTTGATTTGGAACGAAACCAAAAAGCAGTTTCCCTGAAAACGAATTTCTGCCTTAAACATTTCTTACCCCTTTTAAAGCTATATCCAACAAAGCATGATGCCGTTTTTTGAAGGTTTTGGAGCCGGTTTGCTGTTAACCTTTATTGTGGGTCCGGTTTTTTTTACGTTGCTTGCCATTTCCATTCGGCAGGGGGTAGCAACGGGCGTATGGACAGTGCTTGGCATTTTTAGCAGCGATGTTATTTGTGTACTGCTTTGCGCCTATGGGGCATCGGAAATGCTTGCCGGCAACGGCAATAGTTACTACCTTGGATTATTGGGTTCTGTGTTGTTGTTGCTGTTTGGCTTCAATTACCTTCTTAAACCCGGAAACGCTGCCGGCAAAGCTTCATCTGAAATAATCCTGCAAAAGGGGCGCTATGTTACGGCATTTGCCAAAGGGTTTCTGGTAAACTTTGTTAACCCTGTTGTATTTGCCATTTGGCTGGGCATTATAGGGGTGGCATCGGGTAAATACGGGTTTGGGAGCAACCTGTTCCTATATCTTTCAGGCACTTTAACCTGCATTTTGCTCACCGACTTGCTGAAAGCTGTTTTTGCAGCCAAGTTATCGGGCATCTTACATGAACGGTGGCTTATTCGTATGTTTCGGTTTATAGGACTGCTGCTGCTGGTATTCGGCATACGGTTGCTGTACCACACCATTATGGAACTGCCGTAAAACGGAGTTTCAGTCGAAGTAGTTGCAAGAATAGCATAAAAAAGCAGTTTTTTTGCTTTCTTTGTGCAGCACTTTGCTTAATTTTATCACAAGGTAAAGAACTCCCGTTTTATGGAACTACTACGACAGTTGTTTGGCCCAAGTAAAAAAGAAATCTGGCGCCTGCTGAGCGAGCGCATTGGCGGTGAATTTATTGACGGCGGCTGGTTTGGTAAAGACCAAGTGGTGGTTTGCCATAAAGAGTGGACCATTATATTAGATACTTACGTGGTTCACACCAACAATACCCATATCAGGTTCACCCGAATGAGGGCTCCCTATATTAACAAAGACGGATTTAGGTTTACCGTTTTCCGGCGCACTTTTTTCTCTGACATTGCCACATTTTTTGGAGCAGAAGACATTGAAACCGGTACCGATGAAGAGTTTGACTACGATTTTATTATTAAGGGTAACGACGATTATAAACTGTGGAAATTTTTCTCCAATGAGCGAATTCGAACCATCATTAAAATGCTGCCACAGGTAAAAATTACCGTAAACAGAGCTACTACCGATGCATTCATTAACCCGTATCCGAAAAATGTTGATCAACTGGAGTTTAAAGTGCGCGGTGTCATGAAAGACCTTGAACAACTGCAACTATTGTTCGACCTGTTTGCTGAAATGCTGGACCACCTTTGCCATATAGGCGCCGCCTACGAAGACGACCCCACCCTTAAAAATTATTACAGCTAATAACATTGCAAATTAAGTAAAGCATTTCATTTAACTATTTGCCAAACCCATAATTTATGAAGAAAAAATACACTCTCTCCCTCATTTCGGACAATCTGCTTCATGCCAATTTTGCCCTATTTTTTTTCCTGCTGTTATGTGCAGGTTCTCTAAAAGCCCAACGCCAACCCGGCGATACAGTATTGGTCCAAACTTTTACCTTTAACGACCCCAGCCCCATTGGTTGGGGCGCTCCCTATTTGGGTACTTTTACTTTCCCCGATGGTTCTGAAACCTATGAAAAAGTGCTGATGTACCAAACCCTTAAATGCGACCCCGCTACCAATGCCGACTCGTACCCCTGCGGCGAGTGGGACTATATTACCTACTTTGCCGTTACCAACCACGACGGACTTGTGGATTCTACCTTCAAAAGTCAGCCCAATTACACCATTAACGGCGCAACGCCAAGTCTGCTGCAATATACCAACCAGCCAACCTTTACCATTTACCAAACAGAACAACAACAAATAGTACATAACAACACTATTTCGCTCAATACGGCAACTGTAGGGGCAGGTACACAGCAAAACGCCGACATGCTGGGCACAGCCACCACCCGCCGAAGCCAGTTCCTCTGGCGTGCCAGTGAACTAACCGCTGCCGGACTTACAGGCGGCGATATTACCGGGCTCCAATTGCAAGTTGAAACGCCGGGAACCGAACTGCGCAACCTGACCATTAAAATGAAGCATACTTTTAATACCACCCTTAGCCCCGATGACTACGAAACCTCCGATTTTATTGAAGTGTACCACCTCAATACTTCCTTCGCCGCTTCGGGCTGGCAATCTTTGCAGTTCAGCACCCCCTTTTCGTGGAACGGCACATCAAATATTGCCGTAGAATTTACCTATAACAATACCGATGCCGGTTCGGGCAATACCTTGCTTGCCGAAGAAACCGCTTTTGCATCGGGTATAGAATCGGAACAAGCAGAGTATTGCCTCGATTTTAAAGGCGCCGATTATATAGACATTCCGGTAAATGCCGTTGGTACTTTATCCAATGAAGTTACCATTAGTTTCTGGACTTATGGCAACCCCGATGTGCAACCTAAAAACAACTATAATTTTGAAGGCGTTGATGCCAACAATAACCGCGTACTCAACGTTCACCTGCCCTGGAGCAACGGCAGTATTTACTGGGATGCCGGCAACAGCAGCGGCAGTTCTTACGACCGTATTGAAAAAGCCGCCACCGCCAATGAATACGAAGGTCAATGGGTGCACTGGGCTTTTACCAAAAACGCCGCAACCGGCATGATGTATATTTACAAAAACGGCGTTTTATGGCACTCCGGCTCCGCCAAATACAAAACCATGGAAGGTATTACCCGATTTTATATAGGAATTGGTGCAAATACCACCAACCCCGGCGATTATTACAACGGACGCATGAAAGAATTTGCCATTTTTAACAAGGCGCTTCCGCAGGCTACCATTGCTGCATGGGTAAACAAAACCATTGACAACACTCACCCCGACTATGCCAACCTCATTGGCTATTACCCCATGAACCAAAGCAGCGGAACCACACTTACCGATGTTACCGCCAATGCCAACCATGGCGCCATGAACGGCTATCCGCAATGGAAAAAAATAAACCCTTCGGATATTGTTTGGAATATTGCACAAACAAACCTGCGACCCAATGTGGTATTTGAACAGGGTGAATACGAATCGGTTATCAACACCCTCATCAGCGAAGAAACCGAAGAAAATGATATGGCTTATATTGTGCTGTACCAAAATCCGGGCTCAACCGGCATTATTCTGGATGATGCGCCTAACCATCCTTCCATACCTACCGATTCCTTTTATGCCTGGCCGGCTAATATTTATACCTACACCTGGTTAAACGGGGTAAAAGTGGACTCTACGCTGGTTCTGCCCGAAGTTACCATTGTGCGCAACGACCATGAGTATTACAGCAACACCGTTACGTATGAAATGGGTCGCTATATTACCCCCTACGGCATCAACCTCGATCTTGGCCCCGAAGGTACGCGCTGGATTTTTGATGTAACCGATTACGCCCCGCTGCTGCGCGGAACCGTTGACCTTAGAGCCGGAAACAATCAGGAATTGCTCGATTTGAAATTTTTGTTCATAAAAGGAACGCCCCCCCGAAACGTGCTTGGCCTCAAACAAATATACCCCGATGCCAGCTACGATTATGCCGCCATGCTTACCAATGCACAACTGGCGCCTACCAACATAACCCTGCCGCAAAATGCCTCCATGTTTAGAATTAAAACCCGAACCAGCGGGCACGGCTTTGGCGCAACCTCCGAAAATTGTGCCGAATTTTGTCCCAAATTCCACAAGTTTAAAATTGACGGCGTACAGCGTTTTAACTGGTATTTGTGGAATGAATGCTCCGACAACTTTGTGTATCCACAGGGCGGAACCTGGATTTACGACCGTGGCGGCTGGTGTCCGGGCGCTATTGTAAAAACCTACGACCATGAACTTACCCCGTTTGTAAATCCGGGCGAAACCGTAAATTTTGATTACGACATTCAAACTTCGCCCACTCCCTATGGCAATTATGTGCTGGCCGCACACCTTATCAGCTACAGCCAGCCAAACTACCAACTCGATGCATCTGTTGAAGACATCATAAACCCCAGCATAGAAGATATGCACCGCCGAAAAAATCCTGTTTGCGATAACCCTCGCATAAAAATACGCAACACCGGTGCCGATACCCTGCGTAGTGTGCTCATTACCTACGGAGTTCGCTCCTGGAATGCTATTGCACAGGCTTTCCCCTGTTATTTCCGATGGGAAGGACAACTGGCTTTTATGCAGGAAGCAGAAATTACATTGCCCCTGTTTAACTGGACCAACCTGAACCCCGATAACCCGGTTTTTTATGTTGAACTGAGCGAGCCCAACTACGTAATTGGCGGCGACCAATACCTCAACAACAACTTTATGGAAACCCGCTTTACCCTGCCACCACAGTACCAAAGTGGATTAAGCCTGTATTTCAGAACCAACAGCGCCGCATTTGAAAACTCTTACACCGTTACCGACGACCAGGGCAATGTGGTTTATACCCGTACCGGCATGACCAACAACACCACCTACGACGATGTTTTTAACCTGCCCGACGGCTGCTACACCCTGCGGTTTAACGATACCGGACAAGACGGCATTTCGTGGTGGGCAAACAGCGACGGCACCGGCTGGGTGCGCCTTAAAAACCCTGCCGGCGGCTACTACCTTACCTTTGAACCCGATTACGGCATGAACATTGTACACCAGTTTACCATAGGATATAACCTGGGTATGGAGTACAACGCCATTGAATGCGAAAACATTACCGGAACGCATGAACCTGCCGGCGGAAATGAGTTCAATCCGCTGGTAAACGTGTTTCCCAACCCCAGCCCAGATGGCAAAATTTTTATTGACCTGAATTTCAGCAAAGTAACACCCGTTGAAATACAGGTATTTAATGCCTTGGGGCAATTAGTGGTAAACAGCCAAAAGAATGTACTTGCCGAAGTGCTTGATCTGCAATTGCCGCCGGTTGCCGGCATCTACTACGTACAGGTTACGGCAGAAAATAAAACTTATACTGCCCGTGTTGGTGTAGTTAAGTAACGTAGCCAATTGATTATTAGACAAAACACAAACCCGCTGCCGTTTTTCATACAGCAGCGGGTTTGTTGTTGGTTACTGAAGTGGCACCTGCGGGGATTAATCCGATGTGTAGGTACGCTCACCTAATTTGGCATGTGCGGCTGCCAATCGGGCAATAGGCACACGCGGCGATGAACAAGACACGTAGTCCAATCCAAGGTGGTGGCAAAACTGAATCGATTCGGGGTGTCCGCCCTGTTCGCCGCAGATACCGATTTTCAAGTCGGGTCGGGCTTTTCTGCCCCATTCAACGGTTATGCGCATGAGTTTGCCAACGCCTTTGGTATCAATAGACTCAAATGGGTTATCGTGCAAAATGTTTTGCTGTGTGTAAAGGGGTAAGAATTTGTTTTCGGCATCTTCTCTGGAGAAAGAGAAAGTGGCTTGGGTAAGGTCATTGGTTCCGAAAGAGAAAAACTGGGCAACTTTAGCCAGTTCGTCTGCTTCCATGCAGGCACGAACCACCTCAATCATGGTTCCGAATTTAAACACCGGCGATACTTTGTATTTGGCTTCAACCTGTTTTTTAATGTCTTCCACATGCACATTTACCTGCTCCAGTTCTTCGGCGGTACATACCTGCGGCACCATTATTTCGGGGTGAATTTCAATACCTTCCAATTGGCATTCGGCGGCAGCTTCCAGAATGGCTTGTATCTGCATACGGTAAATTTCGGGAAAAGTAAGCCCCAAACGCACCCCTCTGTGGCCAAGCATAGGGTTAACCTCGTGCAGTTCTTTCACTTTTTTGAGCATTCGCTCTTTTTTAACAATAGCTTGGTTTACCAAATCTTCGCCATCGGAATTAAAGGGCGATGCGTTGGTAAAATTGGTATCGGCACTGCCATTAATCAGGCGCAGGCTGTTGTAGAGGTTGTTGACCCCCTGTACCGTAGTTTTCAACTGGTGCAGGTGTGCCAGTTCTTCGTTCAGTTGTTCGGCTTCGGGTAAAAATTCATGTATGGGCGGGTCGAGCAGGCGAACGGTAACCGGCCGTGGCGACATGGCGGTAAAAATTTCTTTAAAGTCCTGCTTTTGAATGGGCAGCAAGCGGTTAAGGGCGCGCATGCGTTCATCGGTAGTGTTTGCCAAAATCATATCAATCACAATGGGCAGGCGGTCGGAGGCGTTAAACATGCGCTCGGTACGGCACAGCCCAATGCCCATTGCGCCAAACTCAACCGCTTTTTTGGCGGCTTCGGGTGTATCGGCGTTGGCCATTACTTTTAAGGTGGCAATTTCATCGGCCCAGGAAAGCAGGGTTTTCAGTTCACCGGAAAAAACGGGCGGCACGGTGGGTATGGTACCTCGGTAAACTATTCCGGTTCCACCGTCAATGGTAATTTCATCGCCTTCGTGCAGCACGGTATCTCCCACAACTGCAAGACGCAGTTTTACATCTACAGTAATACCTTCGGCACCGGCAACACAGGGTTTACCCATGCCACGTGCCACTACGGCCGCATGCGAGGTTTTACCGCCGCGGCTGGTAAGAATGCCCTGCGAGGCAAAAAAGCCGTGAATATCTTCGGGTTTGGTTTCTTCTCGTACCAGAATAACTTTTTGACCTGCCCTGCCCAAAGCTTCGGCTCGGTCGGCATCAAATACGCAATGCCCCGATGCGGCTCCGGGAGAGGCCGGCAATCCTTGCGCCAGAGGCGTGTATTTGTGTTTGGGGTCGAGTCGGGGGTGCAGCAATTGCTCCAGCATATCGGGTTTAATGCGCAGCAATGCCTGTTCTTTGGTAATAAGCCCTTCCTTAACCATCTCAACCGATGTGCGCACCATGGCGGTGGCGTTCATTTTGCCGTTTCGGGTTTGCAGGCAGTACAGTACTTGTTTTTCTATGGTATATTCGTAGTCTTGTACTTCTCTGTAATGATTTTCGAGTTTTTGGCTCAATGCTGCCAATTGCCGGTACATTTCGGGCATTTCGTCCTCTAATTGGTACACCGGTTTGGGGGTTCGTATGCCTGCTACTACATCTTCGCCCTGTGCGTTTATCAGGTACTCGCCAAACATGGCGTTTTCGCCGGTACCGGGGTCGCGGGTAAAGCCCACACCGGTGGCGCTGTCGTTACCCATATTGCCAAATACCATAGCTACCACATTAACGGCGGTACCGTTAGCCATTTGAGGCGTTATTTTAAATTCGCGGCGGTAATCGACGGCTCGTTTTCCCATCCAAGAGTTAAATACCGCTTTAATAGCTATTTCCAATTGGTTAAACACATCTTGTGGAAACGGCTTTCCGGTATGTTCGCGCACTACTTCCAAAAAGCGTTGGCTTACCTCTTTAAGGTCGGCGGCACTCAGTCCTATATCGTTTTTTACGCCCGCCTGATGTTTTACTTCCTCAAAGTGGGCATCAAATTTTTCATCGGGCACGCCAAGGGCAACTTTGCCAAAGAGTTGTATAAAACGGCGATAGGCATCATACCCAAAGCGTTCATTATTGGTTTGTTTTATAAGCCCCTGAAGCGTTTGCTCGTTCAACCCCAGGTTTAAGATGGTATCCATCATGCCCGGCATTGACAAAGCGGAACCAGAGCGCACAGAAACCAGCAGCGGGTTTTGGGGGTTGCCAAAAGCTTTACCTGTTGCGGCTTCAACTGCCTGCATTTGCCGGCGCACTTCCTCCATTACCGTATGGGGCAGGTGGCGTTGAGGGTGGGCAAGGTATGTAAGGCAGGCTTCGGTACTGATAACAAAGCCCGGAGGCACATTTAGCCCAATTTGAGTCATTTCGCACAAATTGGCGCCTTTACCGCCAAGCAGGTGTTTGTTCTTCCCGTCGCCTTCTTTAAAAGAGAAGACATAGCGGGGTGTTTTGATTTGGTTCATTGTAAGTTGTATTTGGTTAGAAAATTTCCGAGGTGCTAAGTTAAGCAACTTGCGGGCATTTTATACTGCAAATTGTTATTAAGCCATGTATTTGCTCTTTTTAAAGAACAAGTTCAAAGGGCAAACAGATGAACTCTTGCATGAAAAAGTGCGCTTGTACTGCTGCTAAAAAACCTGGGAGACAGGATACCTAATACCCTAACTCTGACTGTTTGATGTCCATGCTCCACTTTTTCTCATTATTGGCATTGTAGCACGAAATGGTTAAAACCCTGTCTTTTCTTTTGCCCGAAAAAGCTATTTGCACAAAATTTTGCTCTGCAACCAGTGTGTTGGGCAGTCGGTAAGGGTTATTCCCCTCTTTGTCTTTAAGTACCGAAGTATAGGCGCGCGAAGTGAGCGGAGAGCTGGTAACATCGTACAAAGGGTAAAAACCATTGGGCTGAATTTTAATAATTTCGGTCATGTGGCGGTCGCCGCTTAAAAAAAGTACGCCTTTTACCTTGTTTTGGGTTAAAAACCCGATGAGTTGGTTGTATTCGCGAGTGTAGTGGGTAAAGCACTCAAAGTCGTTGAGGGGGTTGAGCATTTGGCTGCCCGAAACAATAAATTTGAATGTTGCCGTAGAAGAAAGCAGGGCATTTTGCAACCATTGCAACTGCCTTTGCCCCATGTACGATTTTTCGGACAAGCTATCGGGTATTTTTTCATGCCAGCGGTAATAGCGGTCATCGAGCAGGAAAAATTCGGCATCGCCCCAGGTAAACTTACCATAAACCCCGTTGTAACCGGCTTCGCCGTAAGATTTGTTTCCCCAGTAATTGATAAATGTTTGCAGCGCAACGTCTTTAAGTTCGTAAGAAAAATTAGAATCGTTGGGTCCGTAGTCGTGGTCGTCCCAGGTAGCGTATTGTGGTCTGGAGGCTAAAAATGCTTGCAGTTGAGGCAGTTTTCGCACATGTTGATAGCGGTACTGAATGCCATAGGCAGAACTAAAATCGGCTTCGCGCAAATAGACGTTATCGCCCACCCACAGCATAAAATCCGAGGGTTGTTTGGTCATGCTTTCAAAAATACCCGGGTTTTGCCCGTATGGATCGCCCGGGCGGTCATATACCGAGTCGTTAATATAGGCACAAGAGCCAAACAGAAAAGAAAAAGCGGGCGGGTCTTCACGCCATTCCCACAGTTTTTTGGTGGTAAGGGTAAGTGAGTATGGAAATTTTTGTACAATTCCGTTAAGTAAAACGGAGTACTCGTAGGTAGTATTCATGGAAAGTCCGCCCAATACAATCTTTACCGGGTTAAACGGTTGTTGCAGTTTACCTTCAAATACAACAGTTTTTTGCGCTGTTTTAGCCCCGCCTTTAACCCCGTATTGCACCGCCACAGATGTTACCTGCGGGCTAACTTCCATCCAGATAAGGGCTTCGCGATGCTCTGCATAACCCAACATGGGGCCCGAAACCAGTAGTCCGGTTTGTTGGGCATCCAGTTGAAGGGGTGTACAACAGAGGAGGAAGAGTTGAAAAAGGTAAAAATATTTCATGTATGAATAGGTTGATTGTTTATTTGTCGAACCACACTGGTGTATCGTCATCGGTATCGCAGTTGTAGTTTACGGTTATTTCTTCGTCGGCATCAATATCTTTGTAGCAGATAAAAGTAAGCGTATTACTGTCATAATCGGCTTCATACTCGGCGTTTGGCTGGTAGGAGTGGTTATATAAAGAGCCGTAACCCAAAGCTATGGCAATTTCAGATTGGTCTTCACCCCACAAAAAGTAGTAGTCGTACAGTTTGGTGTTGTCTATTTGCGGGCGGTTGTTGGGCGGAAGCACCAATACGGGGCAAATTTCTATTATCTCACCGGCTTTAAGCGGGTGTGCGGCAAACACTCCCCTACCCTTTCCGGGCGATATGTTAACGTAAATATTGGGGCGAATAGGATTAGGCGGAATAAAAGTGTCCATTGAAAAGTATATAGTTTTATAGAATACTTTAAAATGCATTTCTCACTTGTAAACAGTTAGGGCAGGTGTTTCTATAACATTGCTTTGATTACCAGCACGGTCAGTAATATAAATTTCAAAATACACTTGTTCTTGTTGGGTGTTGCCTAAAACAAAAAGATTTTTAAGAGGTATTTGCAATTGTCCGTTAATAATTACTTGCGTTCCAACCGGGGCAACTGGTGGTACGTGGTATCCATCGGGTTGTTGCAGGCGGCTGTCTTTTACAAACACCACAGGCACATCGGGGTTGGGCTGTCCAATATCGCCGTTGCCGTCTTCATAAGAAATGGTTATGGTTACCCTATCGGTATATTCCTGCACCTGAAGGGGGGTAATACCAACAAAAGCTATTTTAGGTATTATGCTAAAATTTATTTCTTCTTTGCTGCAACCTGCTGCGGTCATTAATAAAATGCCAATGCATATTACTGCAGGTAAATAAGTGGCTTTCCTGCCGCTAAATAGGTTTAAGGTGTTGCGTTTGGCGCTCCGTTTAATATCCATTGGTAAATTTTTTGCAAATATAATTCTTTATTTTGTTCCCAATCAGAATCGTTGGCATTAAGCGGCATAACGCCCGATGTATTGGGCATAAAATTAGTGAGCCGGTAATACAAAATGGAGTTAGCCGGTTGATAAGGCATAACCCTAAGTATGGCAGGTGTTGCTGTACTGTCGGTTTTTAATGCAGGATGATTGACCAAAGTATGGAAGGCGCTGTTGATGGTGCGGAAATCGGGTTCAAAAGTACCATCATGGCAGCCCGAATTGGCGCAAGTGGGCAAAAAAACACGCTCATGCAGCCAGGCAAAAGACGAGTCGGGAATTTCGGGCAATTGGGTATTGCCATTGTTTAAGGTATCGGGCGGTGGTTGGTTGGTAAAAGGGTTGTCGGGCGGCGGGGCTTCTTTTTCGCAGGCGGCCAACGCCAGCAATAATACCGCAACGAGAATGCTCAACTTGATTTGCATGAAATTGACAAATTATTTAATTCCTAAAATCGTGAAACGGTTGTTTACATCACATCGAACAGACTTTGGCTATCGGTAAATCCTGCATTGGCAACATCTTGCCTAATGCCCAGAATCTCGGCAATGGTAAGGGTTATTTGGGTATTTCGTGCAACCGGAATGGGCTGATTGCCATTATTGCCGGGGCTTTGCAGCAAGAGGTTTTGCGGCACGTTGGGTCCGGCCATTACAATCCAGGTTCGGGCGGCGTTCCAGTCGGAGTGGTCATAGGCATACCAATCGTTGGTATCTTTCAGCGCATTCGGAAATTCGTTTCGGCCGCATTCGGGCGCTACAATCATAATGGTATTATCTCTGAAAACGGGGTGATTTTGAATAAAATTCCACAAATAACCAACGGCATAATCTTGCCGGTGCAGCGCCTGGAGGTAGGAAGTAAAATTGCTGTGGCAGGAGTCTGCCCCATCGAGGTTAAGGGCAATGAGTGTGGGTTCAAAATAATCCATTACCTCAGTTGCATACACCAAAGCGCTCACATCGCGGTTAATTACGGGCACGTTTTCGGGGTTGCCGGTTTGGTTGGGGTTTTCGGGTACATATTGCATAATGGTTTCAAAATCGGCATCAAACATTTTTTTCATAAACTGTTTAATATCGTATTTTTCTTCGGGTGTATTGCCTAAACTTTCCAACACGCCGCCGGTGGTTAAAAAGCTGTTGTTCAGGAAATTGCGCATTTCGTACATCCGCCCGAAATCTTCTTCGGGGTGGTAATTTTTGGCAGCGGCCAAAAAACGGCGGCCATGTTCGCCAAAGGTAACGGTAGGCGCAAAAAAGTTAGCGCCGTATTTAGCGCCATAATTTGCTTCTAACCCATAGTTAAGCAAAGGCACCGAATTGCCAATGGTATTGCCAATAAACCATACTTTTGTTGCGGCGCCTTCGGTCTGCGGGTTCATAAACCGGCGCACATACTCAAAAATGGTTGGGGTAAGGGGTTTCATTTTAAGCCCCTGATGCGACAGTAAATTGCCGCTCAGCATTTGGCTTAGCCCAATATAATGGCTGGCGCTGCCGGCGGTTGCTTCGGCAAAAACGGTTCCCTGCATTTGCAGTGGTTGCCCCAATATGGGAGCAATTGGTGTTTGCCCGTTGCTGCCGCTGCCATATACAATTTTATCGGCAGGTGCACTGCCAACAAACAGGTTTGGCATTATGTTGCCTGTAAGGTCCAGCAAATCGGGGTCTTGGGTATAGGTGTATTGCGCGTCAAACAAATATCGCTGCCCGATAGACTCCTGATGCCGGATTCCGCCTGCGCACATTACCAAAACCACATGCTGTGCCAGTTGGCTGCCGGTTTGGGCAAAAAGCCTGCCCGATGGTAAGATATAAGGCGCTACTATGCTACCTGTTGCTGCCAAAGCCGCATTTCTTAAAAATTCGCGTCGGTTCATGCTAAAAAGGTGTATGATGTCTTAAACAAACAATGGGTAAAGTGTTTTCGGTTTTTGTAAGTTACAGGCACCCTGCAACTTGTTAAAGCTATTGTTAATAATATTGATATTCGTTTGATATGGCAAACGAAAAAAACACCATTTCGGGTGTTATGTTGGTATGAGCACTGAGGTATTGCCGCCACCACTCCAACTCGGCTTGAGTAGGATAGCGAAGGTAAAAACGGTTGTAAGTATCGGTGATAAAGGAATCGGGATTGTTGCGCATTTCGGCATTGGTGGGTTTAACCACTGCATAGCCTTTTTGGTAGGCATAGGAGTTTGGGTTATCATCATTCATGAAGTTGCTCAAAATCTGCTCCTGCGCCACTTCCTTGTCGCCAATTGACTGATACACCTGCCCAAGGCGGTACATATCATTGCTCGACATGGGTATGTTGTAGAGGTTAATATGCAAAATGGCAATGTATTGTTCGGGGGTTTTGAGCTTTCCTTTTTGTGCGCTGCTGTTGGTGGCTGTTACCTCATCTACACCGTAGCGGTAAATGTAATCTTTTTTACAGGAGGGAGAACCAAGTAATAGCACAAGCAACAAGAGGAAAGTGATTTGATTGCGGTTCATGAGATGGTATTTTTTATAAAAAACTTTACGCAACTTGTTTAGCGATTTAAATTAGTCAAAATGTCCGTATTCATCGGTTCTGATAATGGCTTTTTGAACATCTTTAAAATTGCGGTCGGTTGTAAATCTGGGCAACAATGTATAAACTTCCTGCGTGGTTGGTTTTCGTGCCAATAATGTTTGATAAGCCCATATTATCATGCCTTCATACATTTCGGGCGAACTTACCATAATGTGAAGATAGGTATTTTTGCTGAAACCGGTTTGCCCGAAAAGCTGGGCGGTATCATTGTATTCTACCATAGCATAGCCCCGGGTAAATTCGTTTTGGGTAGGGAAACGGTGGTAGAAGTCGTTAAAAGTAGCGTTTACAAAGTTAAAAGCGTTCATGTTAATTTTATCGTACACGGCATTATCGGCCATTCTGCGCGAAAACTCAATAACATCAATGTTGCCCTGTTCGTATAATGTATCGGCGCTGATAAGCCGGTTAAGGTCTTCAATAGCTTCCAGCAATCCGAAATAGTCGGCCGATGAAGTGTCGCCCTGCGCCACCAGCAGGCTTAATCCAAAATAAAGGGGTCCAAGTTCCTCGTTAATGGCATCAATAGAAGCTCCTTCAATAAAACGGGCTTTGCATTGCTCATAAAACCAACGGTGATAAGCACGGCGGTAAGAACTGTCAACCGGCACAAATTGGTTGCTGTTTTGCAGTTTATCAATGAGTGCATCGCGTGCGCTGAAAGATAAATCATCAGTCTGCAAAGCGGTTGTTTCTGCTGCCAATTCTTCATCGGTAGGTTCCCTGCCAATGAGGTCAATGAATACTTTATTCACGTAATTGTTCACAATTAGCGTGGGTATTTCGTGGTAATAAGGGCTTTGATTGCCGGAAACGTCTATTATTTCCTGTTTTTTACAAGCAGTCGTGAGCAGTAACCACCCTAAGCAAAACAAGAAAAACCACTTTCTGCAAATACTCATTGTGTCAATGTTTGGGTAAAGATAAAAAAAATACCCTCATTAGTAGTATGCACTTGTAAATTTAGCGCATTCTGCCAAATTATTGCCTTTTACCTTCAAAAAATCGGGTATCCTCCAAATTTCTGCCTCATAAAGTTTAAATTTGCAAATCATTTTTTTACCCGATTTTATTCCATTCTGTCTTATGAAAACAGTACTTTGCACCGCATTTTGCCTGCTCTGCCTTATTTTACCCAATATTACGCTAAAAGCGCAGGTAGTAGTTGATGCAACGTTGGCGCCATTTTACCACGGCGTTGCTTCGGGCGACCCGCTGCAGGAGTCGGTCATCATTTGGACACGCGTTTCCGATGTATCGGGAACTATACCGGTTGACTGGCAAATGGCTACCGATACCGCCTTTACCAACATCATTAACTGCGGCACCTTTTTTACCGATGCCAACCGGGATTATACGGTAAAAGTGGATGTTGACCGTCTGCAACCCAATACCTACTATTACTACCGCTTTTTTGCCAACGGCAAATATTCCATCAGAGGAAGAACCCGAACACTGCCCGAAGGTAACATTAACAATGTAAGGCTGGCTGTGGTTTCTTGCGCCAGAATTACCGACGGCTTTTACAACGTGTATGGCCGCATTGCCGACAGAAACGATATTAATGCCGTTGTTCATTTGGGCGATTATATTTACGAATACGGCAGCGACCCAACTTATATTACTTATGGCGTGAACGACCACGACCCGCCTTATGAATGCGTAACACTTTCTGACTACCGAACACGATATGCTCAATACCATACCGAAATAAACCTGCGCCGCCTGCATCAGCAACACCCCATGATTGCCGTTTGGGACGACCACGAAACCGCCAACAACTCCTGGTATGGCGGCGCCGAAAACCACGACCCCGCCACCGAAGGCGATTGGTTTGTGCGTAAAGCTGCCGGTATGCAGGCTTGGTTTGAATGGCTGCCCGTAAGAGAAAATATGACCACCAACGGTCAAATTTACCGAAAATTCAGCTTTGGAAACCTGGCCGATTTAATTATGCTCGACACCCGATTAGAGGGACGCGACATTCAGCCCTCCGCTACCGGCAACCTGAACGACCCGACACGCCACATGATAAGCGATACCCAAATGAACTGGCTTACCAATACCCTCAGCAACTCTACGGCACAATGGAAACTGCTGGGACAACAAATTATGATGGCGCCCCTTAAGGTATTTGGCGTAGTGCTTAACCCCGACCAATGGGACGGCTATGCTTACCAACGAAGCCAGATTTACAACCACATTAGGAACAACAATATTCAAAATGTAGTAGCGCTTACCGGCGATTTGCACTCTTCCTGGGCAAACGACCTGCCTCTGAGCGGTTACAATGCTTCTACCGGCGCCAATTCGGCCGGTGTAGAGTTTGTTATTTCGGGTGTTACCTCGGCAGGCATTCCTTTTTCGGTGGGTGAAACACTTATTCGGCTGCTCAACCCGCATATTAAATGGGATGATGTGGACCGTCATGGTTATATGCTCATTAACATTACCACCACCCAAACAAAATGCGAGTGGTATTTTGTGCCCAGTGTGCTTAACGTAAATACCGACCAGTCTTTAGCTGCCACCTGGTATGTAAATGCCGGCGAACGTCACCTGCGCGAAGGCAGCGGCAGCTCGCCCACACCTGTTAACAACACGCCACCAGCGCCTCCCGCACCTCAGCCTGCTGTAACGGCAAATATAAAAGTGTTTTTGCAAGGTGCCTATAACCCTGCCTCTGGGCTTATGCGCACCGATTTATTAACCGGCTATTACCTGCCTACTGCACAACCCTTTAATTTTGCACCGCCGCTGCATGCAGGGAACGAAAGTCTTGCCCCGCTTCCGCCCAATGCGGTAGATTGGGTGGTGGTAGAACTGCGCCAACCGGGTACTTTTACCTTGATAGATTCGGTAGCAGCTGTTTTATTGTCCGATGGTACACTTGCCGGAGCAGCCTGGGGTGGTTGTCAATCGCCATTGCTGTTTAAAAATGCCATAGCCGGCCAAAATTACTATATTTTGGTAAAAGCCCGAAACCACACCGGAGTTATGAGCGCAACGCCGGTAACCCTGCCCAATGCAACGCCCTATGATTTTACCACCGCAGCAACACAGGCATACGGAAACGGTCAACAAACCGAAGTTTTGCCGGGCGTGTTTGCCCTCTATGCCGGCGATGCCAACAATGACGGAGTAATTAATTATGCCGATTTTAACGTTTTTGCCAGTGGTATAAACAACTCGGCCGGCTACAACTACGGAGATTGTAACTTTGACGGCACCATTAACCTTTCGGATTTTGACCTATGGCAACTAAATGCCGGCCAAATAGGCATTTTGTGGGTAAGATAGTGCAACCTATTTTTGCCAAAAATCTGTTTGGCAGTGATTTTTTACTGCCCATACAAAACAAACCCGCCCCAATAGAAGGGCTGTTCAGTCTCGGCGGCCTGTATAAACTCCTGTTGGGTGGCTTGCAAAGCATCTGTCTTGGATTTTCCTTCGCTTAGCTTGCGGTAAAAGGCAGCAACAAAGCGGTTGGCATCTTTTGCCGGCAGTTGCCACAATGCCATAAGAGCAGCAGGTATGCCGTTTTGCATAAAGCTGTATTGTAGGGTAAACAACTCGTTTCCGGTGTAGGCGGGCAAAGCAGTTTCCTGTGCAGCTAAAAACGGCAACACTACCATTTCGGCTTTTGGTTGCATAGCAGCAAATTTAGACAGACTAAGCAAACCTGCACCGTTTTGTGCCCCGCTAAGGGCAAAACCCGAAAACTGCGGATAACGACTGTTAAGCAATAGCGGAACGCCCAAATGAAGATATCGGTATTTTTGCCAGTTTACCTGTTTCAGTTTGGCCTCCGATGCCTGATTTTGCTGTAAAAGTAAGGTGCCCGATGCATCGAACGGAGCAATTACCGTTTTAATATCGTCGGCTTCAAGTGCCGGAACAGAGAAAGAGAAATTATCCGATGCCATGTCAAAGTAAGACGGGTTGGGAGTATTTGCGGCCGGTCTGGCGTTTACCAAAGTAGCATTTGCCACGGCAAGCAGCCCGCCGCCGGGCAAGATATTGCCGTTAGATACCGTTCTTTGCAGGTAAAATGCCTGCACAGACGGATAATAACAAATGGCATGTGCCTTGGTCAAAAAGTTGTAATCTTTATACTGTTGTTCTTCCTGAACGCCGGGCAGCAATAAACCAAACGGCAGCGTGTGCAAAAATGCATCGGGAATAATAATCAATTTGCCGGATGCGGTAAAACCGCTTTCGTCTGCCTTTGAAAGTAGTTTCTTATACAACTTGGAAGCTGCTTGTACAAAGGTTTCAGGCGTTTTCTTTTCAGTTTTTTTGCTGTCTTTGCTGCCGGCTTGAGCAGTGTTAAACAATTGCAACAGGTTCATAACCTCTGTTTCCAATACAGCCGAAGTTTCGAGCGGAAAACATTGGTAAACCGATTTGGCTATGGCAAAAAGATAGACTTTTTTTTCGGTTACGGCGTATTGCAGTAAGGTTTCATCGGGTGCAAGCACCTGTTGAATTTGCTCAATCCCCAAATCATCGGGATATTTGAGTTGTGCATAACCCGGGGCTGCAACTTTAAGTTTGTCTTTAAATTGCCCAAAACCAGTTTGCATGGTTTGCAGCGTTGCCTGTAATTGTTGTTGTTTACCTGCATTTTGAGGTTGCAAACCCTGCTTTTGTAAAGCGGCAATATTTTGTTGCCAATAGATTTCTTCTGCCTTAAGCGCCGGTGTTAATCCGGCCGAAACGGTTTCGGCACCCGGTTGCAGCATAAGGCGGGCAGCAACGTTGTTTTTATGCCGGGCAGCAAGGGTAAAAGCAACATCGGGTTCAGAGAGTTGCACCGCCAGGTCAGTTGCCTGCAAAAGGGCGGTTTCGGTTTTTTTCATGCTAAGTTGCACCGGTTCATCGGGCAGTTTTCCGCCAACCTGCTCCACCAATTCTTCAACCTGTTGGTATAAGCGGTATGCTTCGCGGTAATTGCCCATGTCGGCATTTACAACCGCCATATTGAGCAATGCCGGTAATGCGGCAGAGGGGTTATTTTCTTTTGTCCATGCATCAAAAGCCAACCGGTATTGTGCAAGCGCATCAGAAAAATTGCCCTGCATATGGTACAGTACCCCGGTGTTGTTGTTAATGGCTGCAATTTCTTTGTTCAGTTTTAGCCTTTCCGCCAGGCTTTTGGCTTGTTTGTATTGGTTTTGTGCTTCGGCATAACTGCCTTTAACCGTAAGCATAGCACCGGCTGCATTTGTTGCAGCAGCAACTGCGGCGCGGTTGGCTACATACTCGTAGTATTCTGCCGCCTGTTTAAAATGACCTATGGCAGCATCATAGTTGCCGCTGTCGAAGGCTATTTTTCCCAACTCATTATGAGCAAGCGCAAGTGTAGCATCGTTACCGGCTTTTTCACTGTTGCTTTTAATTTCTTCTAAAGTGGCGGCAGCACGGGTAAAGTCTTGACCGGCGCGGTAAACTTGTGCCATACCGGTAAGTGCAGCAGTATTGGCAGCAGCTAATTGTGGTTTGTTGCGGGTAATTTTAGCGGTCTGCTCGTAAGCAGCCAATGCCTGCGGATAACGTTGCTCCCCTGCATAGGCTTGTGCCAACCCTTGCAAGATGACAGCCTGCGATTCGGGGTTTTTATTGTTTTTTATCGTTGCACTGTTTATATCAAAAGCAGCAGTTACTCCTGTATAAGCGCCCGATGCCAGCATTTGGTCAATAATAGTACCTATAGCCTTGGCGTCTTGCAAATTCAGGCTGCCTATGTTTACCCCCATTTGCTCCGACAACGTTTGCAGCAAAGCTGTTTTATCTTGTGAGGTAAAGTATTGTTCCAACGCAGCAATTAGCTGTTGTTGCCCGGGAAGTTGTATGGAAGCGGCTACGGGTGCCGTTTTCAGCAAGGCTGGAGCAGCTTTAGCCGTAGTTGCAATGTCTGAAGATGTAGTTTCTACCGGAGTATTGCTTTGAGCAGGGGGTGTTGCCATTGTTACTGTTGAGGGTTGGGGTAACGAGGCAATAGTTGTTTCAACGGGTTCCACAACCGGTGCGGAAGGTGCAGCAGCCGGTTTGGAAGATGCAACTGTGGGTTCGGAAAGCTCAATAACCGGTGCCGAAGTAGTAACTGCCGGTTCAGCTGGTGCAACCGTAGGTGCCAAAGTAGTAACTGCAGGTTCAGCTGGTGCAACTGCCGGTGCCAAAGTAGTAACTATCGGTTCATCTGGTGCAACAACCGGTGCCAAAGTAGTAACTATCGGTTCATCTGGTGCAACAACCGGTGCCAAAGTAGTAACTATCGGTTCGGCAAGTACAACCGCCGTGGGAAAACTTGTTGCTGTGTTGCCCAAGGCGGAAGGCATGTCGTTTACATTATTCCCGGGTTTTGTTTCAGCAATTTCGGTTTTGGTGTTTTCCTCTAACAATAGGGTATGTTGGGAAGCCTCTTGTTTTTTCTCGCGAAGCAATTCTTCGGTGAGGTTGATAGATTCTCCATAAGCTGCCAAAACCTTGTTTCGGTCTTTTACATTTGGTTTCATTACCATGCCGTTTTCGGTTGCTTCGGGTTTGGCGGTATTGGGTAAAACACCAGCTTTTTTATAATAAATTTCGGCTGTTTTAGTATCGCCGGTAGCGGTATAAACGGCTGCAATATTAGCGTTAACCTCTTTTAAGGCAGCGGGTACGGCCAGCACTTCTCTTATTTCCTTGCTTACAAAATAGAGGCAAAGCGCTTGCGCATATTTGCGCTGCTCAAACATAATTTGTCCAAAGTTATTAAATGCAAAAGCATCAGCGGCATCTTTAAGAAACCGGTAATCCATAGCCTCCGATAAAACACTGAGTGTTTGCCGGGTATCGGCAGGAGATTCGGGTTCGGCGGTTAATAAGTCGGTAATATTAAACTGCTTACCATCGTGGTAAAAGCCCACCTGACTGAAATTGCCGTTTTCATCCCAAAATATATGCCTGCCCCATTGCTTTCCATTTCTGAATGTGCCTTCGTACAGAATTTTACCGTCTTCGTTCCATTCGGCCATACGTGCGGCGGGTTGTCCGTTGAGGTAATATGCTTCGCGTTGTTTGTTGCCGTTGGTATAATACCAAATACAGTTACCTTCGTACTTATCGGGTTGCACTTGAGACAACATACCCTGAAACTGCAATTTTCCCGACAGGTAATAATCATATACCATGCCTAAAGGTTTACCGCTTTCGGTATAGCTGATAATGCGGTAAAAAGCAGCATTTTCCGGATTTTCTACCTGTTGCTTGTCTTTATCGAGGTACAGTTTTATTCCGTTTTGGGCGTAACTGCCCAAGTACAGCAAAATAAAAAAAGATAACTGGAAAAATAGTTTCATAAGGCGCCCGGTTGTAGTGTGGTTAGCTTAAATTGGTGTTTTTTGCACTGCTATACCACACTGCAAATTATTTGCCAAATTTTGCAAGCTAGTGTCAAAACAGCCGTTGCATATCCAAATAAAAAGGATTCGGGGGTTGCAAAATAGATAGACCTTTAAAACAAAAGCCATAGTTTTGACCCAATGGCAAAAAATTTTACCTACTTTTGGAGGCCCAATTTAGCAAAAACAAATTACCTTAAAAAACAATTTATGTCGCATTTTACAGAACCCATGTTAAGAGAAGGCTCACTAAAAGACAAAGTTATTGTTGTTACCGGTGGTGGCACGGGGCTGGGTAAATCAATGACCCGATATTTTCTGCAACTTGGCGCGAAAGTGGTTATCAGCAGCCGCAAACCCGATGTATTGGAGCAAACCGCCGCCGAACTGCGCGCAGAAACCGGTGGCGAGGTTTTGGCTGTTGCCTGTGATGTACGCAATTATGAGCAGGTAGAAAGTATGATTGCACAAACTCTTGGCGCTTTCGGTCAAATGAATGTTTTGGTAAACAATGCTGCAGGCAATTTTATCAGTCCAACAGAACGCCTCTCGGCACGGGCATTTGATACGGTGGTTGATATTGTCTTGAAAGGCAGCTATTATTGCGCACTGGAAGCCGGAAAACACTGGATTGGTGCCAAACAACCCGGCAACATACTCAGCATTGTTACCACTTATGCATGGACGGGTTCGGGGTATGTTGTGCCTTCGGCCTGCGGCAAGGCGGGTGTATTGGCGCTAACCCGCTCGCTGGCTGTTGAATGGGGTAAATACGGCATACGCTGTAATGCTATAGCACCCGGGCCATTTCCAACGCCGGGTGCATGGGACAGGTTGTTTCCGGAACCGTTGCGAAAAAAATTCAGCCCCGAAATGAAAGTGCCGGTTGGCAGGGTAGGCAACCATCAGGAATTGGCTAACTTAGCCGCTTATCTTGTTTCCGATTTCTCGGCATTTGTAAATGGTGAGGTAGTAACCATAGACGGCGGGGAATGGCTGAAAGGCGCGGGTGAGTTCAGCTATCTGGAAGCATTAGACAATGCTACATGGGACATGCTGGCAACCATGATGAAAAAATAAGTATAAAAGAACAATAAAAAATATTTTTTCTTCTGCATTTTGTTTTGATGAAAAAAATACGTGACCTTTGCAGTCGTTTTCGTCAAATAAGTGTCAGATTGACCAATTTTTCATACAAATTCCTAAATTTTAAACAAATTTCAATAATGAAACACCTTTTTGCGCTATTGCTGTTGTTGGGCATTACGAGCGCTGCTTTTGCCCAATATGAAATGGTGGTTTTTGAGTACGAAAAAAACTACTTTAACCAAGGTAACCCGCTGCCCGCCGAAAGTTTTATTATGTTTAGCGGACAGGCAGAGGCCGGTACCGATTTAGTAACCATTGATGTTTTTAAAGGCGGAAGCAAGCATAAAAAGCCTTTGTACACCGGTACATGGAAACGTTCTTTCAGCAACACAGGCGAAAAATTTGAATTGCCGCTTAACTATAAGCTTCGCGGCGATGATCAATACGATATTGTGCTGAAAAACTATCGAAAAGCCACCCAAACCGAAAAGGAAAACCTGAAACAAATAATGAACAGCACCCTCGATGCTTATGTTGACGGTATAATATCGGTAGAAAGACGCAGGTTGAACGTGGCCAAACCGGCAGGCGCTATAGTGCGCGATTTGAACGATTTAATTAAGGAAGGTACCATTTTTTACGAAAACAAAATCAATTTTGACTTTCCGGGCTTTTCTGACATTATTAAAAACAAAATTGAACAACTCAATAAAGCCAAACTTAAAAGAGGTAATATTATATTTGCCAATGGTGAAAAGAAACATCAGCGCAAAGAAAGCAAACGCCTTTATTCAGAAAAACTGATTGGCGAACTGAAAACAGCCCTTCATACCGAACTGGAACAATACCTCAATACCGATTTAATGGTATTGTACGATTGGAAAGAAGTGAACGACTATCCAACAGAAAAAACCCGAAACATTCTTTCTATTAATGCCGGGTACGGTGGGGTGTATTTTGACGGCGACCTGAACGACCTTTCTTATGACAGCGCACCTTATGTGGGTTTATCTTTTCCGTTGGGCAGAGCCGCGTTGGCATCGCCGTTTTGGAGCAACACCTCAATCTCTCTTGGCGCATTTATTAACAATTTTGAAGACGAAAACGGCAACGAGGTTACAGGTCCTATTTTCGGACGGCCCTATTACCTTGGGTTGGGTTATAAAGTGTTTCAGTTTATTCGTATCAATGCCGGCGCTACATTTATTGAACAAAAACGCGATGAGTTTGGCTTTGCCATCAAAGACATAAAAGTGCGCCCCTTTGTTGGTGTAAGTGCAGAGGTAAATTTGTGGCTTGGTTTGGGCAGCAAAGGGAAATAGCATACGCGGCAGCAGGCATTATGCTGCCATTTGCGGTTATTTTCCTTATTTTATAACCTTAAACAGGTATTTATCCCATGAAAACAACATTCACCCTACCATTTATATTTACCCTGCTCCTACTACTGTTTGGCGGCATCAGCCATACAGCCGTTGCCCAAAATGATGATTTCGGGTGGCGGATTGGCGCAGGAGTTGGTTATATGAGTTATTACGGCGATCTTTCCGATAATAATGTAGGCAAGGCTTTCAAAAATCATTACCAATTTAATAAAGACCGCGACCTTTCTTTCAGCGCCTTTATTGAACGCCGGCTTACGCCCGGAATCAGTCTGCAATTGAGCGGAAACCGAGGGTATATTTCTGCAAATGACCGACATCGGGAAATTACCGACCCCTATTTTTTGCGCGCACTCAATTTCCGCTCAGAAATTACCGATGGCAACCTGTCTTTCCTTTTTAAAACCGATAACGACAAAATACTGTCAAGTAAGGCTTTTATAGCTCCTTACCTGTTTGCCGGTGCAGGATTAACCAATTTTAAAGTGTTTGCCGATTTAAAAGACGGCGACGGCTCTTATTACGATTACACCATACCAATCCTGAACGATGGCACCTACGAAACCGATATTACCAACATCGGAACCGAACGCACTGAAAATTACAATACACTTGTACCGCATGTAAACGCCGGTATCGGGTTACGCCTTCGTTTGTTCGGGCATTTCAGCATTAATGTTCAAACCGACCTTAAATACGCTTTCAGCGATTACCTTGATGATGTCAACAGCCCGGTTTTCAGAGAAACCTATAGCAATGAGTTGCAGGCTTTTGCAGGCAAACCAAACCCGCAATACACCGGCAACCGCGGTAAAAATGATGACTGGAACGATATCTATGCCGTAACTTCGGTATCGCTCCGTTATAATTTCGGGCGAAAGAAAGAACCCTTTATTACACCGGTTTTCTATGCCGAAAATTATAAAAATACCGGCACCGAAAGCATTCAGCTTGTGCCCTCGGAAGTGCAGGTGGGCAATGAAACAGTGGTGGTTTATGACACCATTCGGGTTATTGAAAAGGGGTACGTGGCCACGTACGACAGTTCGGGCGTTGGGCAGGCCAAGGCATTGCTCGATTCGCTGCAACAGGTACAACTGAGCAACATTCAAATAGAAACGCAAATGAAACAGGCTCAAGCCGAGTTTGTTCGCTTGCAACAAGAACTGGCAGCCAGCCAAAGCCTGCAAGATTCGGTTATGCTGCAAAAACAGGAAGCCATGCTCAGCCGCATGGATTCCCTGCAAAAAACGGTTACAAATTTATATGTTGTTTCGGCAAACACAGACAGCACAACCACCAAACAAGATACAACCGCTAAGGCTGACTATACCGATGAACTGAAACAGCTTCGCAACGAAATTAACCGCATGAAAGCAGAACAGTTAGCCGATAAACAGCCTTCGCTTATACCGGTTTCAATACCCCCACCGGCCACAAAAACGGTGCAGCAAAGCGCCCCCGGTTCAATGTCTCCGCCATCTTTACCTGCTGTAATGCCCGTACAAATGCCGCAACAACAAACCCTAAAAGTTGCACCCGCCGGCGCTGCACCCGAAAACGGCGCTGCCTACTACCAAAAGATACAGGCAGATATGGAAGCGCTCAAAACACAAATATCATTGCTTACCGCTGCCGTTAATGCGCAAACCGCCGCGCACCAGCAACAGGCCTATATGCCACCCGTTACGCAGCCGCAGGTAATTGTACAACAACCTACTCAGAACCCGCAGTTAGAAGCCGCTCTGCAAGCACTCAGCAACCAGCTATACCAACTTGGAAACCGCGTGGCTGCCTTGGAACAGCGGCCTGCCGGAACTACTGCTACCATTGTGCCGCAGCCTTCGGCACAGCCGCCGGTTATTGTAACCCAACCCGATGCTGGCGCTAATCAGGCGCTGCTGAGCATGGTAGAAGACCTGCGCCGCCAATTGCAGTTGCTCAATGCCAAAGTAACCGAATTAGATAAAAAGGCATCTGTACCGCCGCCGGTTCCTGTGCCTGCGCCGGCTCCCATGCCGGCTCCCGTGCCCGTTCCTGCACCGGCAACGCAACCGGCAAGCAATATTCCTGCTGCCTCAACCCGCCCTGCGGTATCTGCCGCTTATGTTGCCGAGGTAGATAAAATGGGCAGTGTGAGCATCTTTTTTGATGTAAACTCATCGGTAATCAAAGACAACGAACTAACTAAAATTGAAAGGGTGGTTGACGTTATTCGCCGCTACCCCGAAGCCCGCATTACCATAAACGGCTATACCGATAGCACCGGAACTGCCGAATATAATCGCAAATTGTCTGAAAAACGCGCCGAAGCCGTTAAAGACCGCCTGCTGAACGGGTACCGTTTAAATCCTGCTCAGGTGATACTCAATGCCTTTGGTAACAGTAACGCCATGCCGGGCAGCAGCTCTTACGACCGCCGTGTTGATTTGCAGTGGGTAAAGTAGGAAATTGTGTTTCGCAGGCAATAAAATAATAATATTTTGAGCCTTATATAAAAAATCCGTTGTGCAACTACACAACGGATTTTTTTTAGCTCTCGGAACATTAAGAAATTCTTACAGCATTTCGGCTTCTACTGCTTTTACATCGGGTATCATTCTTTTGAGCATTCCTTCAATGCCTGCTTTTAGCGTAATGGTTGAAGAAGGACAGCCGCTGCAGGAACCCTGCATTCCAAGCGTTAGCACACCATTGCTAAATGAACGGAAAACAATTGCGCCGCCGTCCATTTCAACGGCAGGCTGCACGTATTTAACCAATAAATCTTTTATCTTAATTACCACTTCGGAGTCTTCTTCGGTAATTGCATTGGGGTTTGCATCGGGGTCGGCGGCAAATTTGGTTTGCAGTGCAGCCGCATTCACTATTTCACCTCCCTCCGATATGTAGGTGCGAATAAAATCGCGCAATGGCGCCACAATGTCAAACCAGTCAATGCTATCGCTTTTTTTAGTAACGGTCACAAAGTTATTCATAATAAAAACGCCGCTTACATAGTCAAAATTACTAAACAGCGCTTCGGCAAGGGGTGCAATACCTTTGGCGCTTTCAGGTGTTGGAAAATCGGCGCTGTTTTGCGGCAGCAACATGTAATTTACCACAAATTTCATGGTGGCCGGGTTGGGTGTGGCCTCTGTGTATATACTGACAACTTTTGTTACGGTGTTCATGTGACAGGTGTTTTATAAGTTCAGGTGGATGCAAAACAAAAATTCTACTCGTTTTGTTTATCAAAGCGGCAAATATACACGGTTCGGAGCGTACAAACCTTTTGAGTTTGCTATGGCTGTTCCTGTTCGGGCAAGCCTAAACCGTGCAGGTTTTGAGTAATAAAATTATGAGGGAAACGCTCAACACCCGGAAAACCGAGCCGTATATCACGCCCGTTATACGGAATATAAGCAGTGCCGAAAATGTAATCCCACAACGCCAAAGTAAGCCCGAAGTTAATGCCATACCGATGCGAAGAAGGCATTTGGTAGGCATGATGCCAGATATGCATTTCGGGGCTGTTGAAAATATATTTTATATGCCGCCCCAGCAGCAACGAAACCAATATGCCCGATGCTAAAACCACTGCTACCCGAAATGGCCAACCCCAACCGACAGGAAGCACCTGTATATCAAAAGCGCCAACCGCCGCCACCGCACCCAGCAGCAAGCCCAATATGCCGGCAGTAACATAACCGTTTACCGTTATGTTGGAGTGGTTATAGTGCCCAACGGCTAAAGTAAAAATATGTATTACAAAAAAATCGTTCAGCCCAATGCCAATAAGTGCCAAAGGAATGTACTCAATGCTGCGGTACACCACGTTTTCCATCCAATGATACCGAAGGTGTGCGGCAAACCCCATTTGCTCCACCGAATGATGCACCTTATGGAACTCCCATAAGGTGTTGGAACGGTGCAAGAGGCGGTGAATCCACCACTGCACAAAATCGCGCACAACAAAACCCAGCAGCAAGTGTGCCCAAACGGGCATGGCCCGCACATTTAGGGCTACCAAATTGGTAATGCCCGCACTTGCCAGCAGTTTGTTGAAAAGATTTACTACCACATCGGAAGCGGCATTGTAAATGATGAGTGAAAAGAGAAAAAAATTGAAAAACATGTAAAAAAAATCGAGCCAAAAATCTTTCCGGAATTTTGGCTGCTGCTGCCGCCATGGCCTTATCCATTCCAACATCCAAAAAATTGCCGAAACGCCCAGCAGCCAGTAAAAATAATTGTGCCAGCCGGGGTGGGTAATTTCCTGCCATAAATAGTTGGCGTAATTTTTATAGCCGTTTACAAATATCTCGAAATAGTTTACCATGCCTTAAAACATGAATAAATGAACGATTATTCATGTTAAACAATAAACCACATACTCCGGTTCGTTCCGGCAGGAGAAAAAATTGGAATGTTTTACCACTGCGCAAAGGTTACAGTAATTTATGCAAAAATATAATCTTATTTTGCGAATAAACAGCTATCTATTGGAGTCATTTTCTGCAATATGCACCGTGAAAAATTGAAACACTTTAACGTGTTGCACTATGAACCAACATTATTACACTTTGGAGGGTAAAAACCGGTCAACTGAAGCGCGACTGGAGAACGGAAATTAACGAAAAACAACCATAAAAAGTTAGAAAGGTTAATAAAAACGCCACTTATAAAAAATTACCTGCAACCTTTGAGTAAGCCAACTGTTACAGGAATGGTAATTTGGTAAGGTTTATGTACTTTAACCGCTACGCAAAAAAACAACTACCCAACTTTGCTGTTAATACTGTTAAATGAAAAACTGCCAACGGCACTTTTTGCCAAAAACTGTAATAAAGGCAATTAGCTGCTTTTTTAAAAACTTTATATGAAAATATTGCTTACAGGCGCAACCGGTTATATTGGCAAGCGACTAATTCCGGTATTGGTTAACAACGGACACCATGTGGTATGTTGTGTAAGAGATGAAAACAGATTTAGTGCCCCCGAATCTCTTAAAGAAAATATTACCGTAATTGAAGCCGACCTTTTGGACGAAAATTTTGCAGATAAAATTCCGCCCGATATTGACGGCGCTTATTACCTCGTTCATTCCATGTCATCATCTGATAATTATTCAACGCTTGAAAAACAATCAGCCGTTAATTTTAGAAATGCACTAAATAAGACAAAGGTTAAACAGGTAATTTATCTTGGCGGTATAGTAAACGAGTCTGCCTTATCAAAACATTTAGAGTCGCGGAAAAATGTAGAAGAAGAGTTAAAAAAAGGCAACTATCATTTTACCGCATTAAGAGCCGGCATAATTATTGGCTCCGGCAGCGCGTCTTTTGAAATCATAAGAGATTTGGTAGAAAAGCTGCCTGTTATGATTGCTCCAAAATGGCTGAATACCAAATGTCAGCCCATAGGCATTACCGATGTACTGGCTTTTTTGTCAAAATCTTTGTTTAACCCCGAAACATATGACCATGTTTTTGATATTGGCGGCACCGATATTCTTACTTATAAAGATATGCTGTCAGGGTTTGCTGAAGCCAGAAATCTGAAACGCAGAATCATCACCGTTCCGGTAATGACCCCAAAATTATCTTCTTATTGGTTATATTTTGTTACCTCCACCACCTACAAACTTGCTCAAAATTTGGTTGACAGCATGAAGGTAGAGGTTATTTGCAGCGACAACAGGTTAAACCAAATTTTAAATATAACACCGCTAAGCTACCGCGAAGCCATTGAAAAAGCATTCCTTCGAATAGAAAGCAATGAAATTGTGTCGAGTTGGAAAGATGCAAACATCAGCAGCAATTTCAACTTTAAAATTTCCGATTTTATACGAGTGCCTGAGTTTGGATGCTACAAAGACATAAAAATTAGACGCATACAAAATAAAACAAGTTGCATCAATAAAATTTGGCGCATTGGAGGCGAAACCGGTTGGTATTACGGTAATTGGCTTTGGGAAATAAGGGGGTTTATTGATAAATTAGCCGGTGGTGTGGGGTTGAGGAGAGGGCGCACCAACCCAAACACTATTCATACCGGCGATACGTTAGACTTTTGGAGGGTTTTATATGCCAACCGGGAGGAAGGGCGTTTATTGCTGTTTGCCGAAATGAAACTACCCGGTGAAGCCTGGCTCGAATTTAAAGTTTCGGGTAACAATTTAATTCAAACAGCAACCTTCAGACCATTGGGCTTGGCAGGAAGGTTATACTGGTATGCTGTTTTACCTTTTCACGGGTTTATTTTTAAGGGCATGATTAGTAAATTAACCGATAGCAGCAACCGCTAAGTACAACAATAACCATATATGAGCAAAAAAACGGCAATCCTGCCAGAAAGCGGTATTGCCGTAGTTGATGCACTATAAAACCTTACGGGTTTTACATGACCTTAAAGGTTTTGCTTATGGGTTTAAAATTATCGGTGTTTAGTGAAACCACCACTTCATAATTGCCTTTTGGCCAACCGTTTGTTGGTTTTGTGAGGTTGGCATGAACATTAAAGGTAGAACCGCTGCCAATATCGCCGGCGCGTAGGGTAGCTTCGTCAATAAGGTAACGTTGCCCGTCTGTATTGTACCATTGAAACTTTACCTGTGTATCTTCGGGGGCAAAGTTGAGGTTACAGGAAAGGTAAAACATAGGCGCATCGGGGCTAAACTGTGCTTTGTCTGCCGGGCAATTGCCGGCGGCATCGGGTGCCTCGCACAAACTAACATTGGTTACGCTTGCGGTAGAAAAGTTGAAACTGCAAGCATTAAGCAGTAATACCACAGATAATGCTACTGCTGCCGTAAGGTTTTTTAACATGCACATAAAACAGGATTTTGAAAGGTGAAAAAAATAGGTGAATTGGTTTTATGGTGCAAAATTACCTCCTCTCCTACCCCGAAACGAACCAATTTACAAGGCAGAATAAGTATCAAGACAACAGATTAGATGTGGTAAATACCTGTAAATGAACAAGTTAAGAGATATATTTTTCAATTTTGGCATTACCCTACCCGTATAATTTAATCCGATGAGCAGAAGCCATAAAAAAAACCGCCCTTTTGAGGCGGCTTTTTTTGAGCAATACATGGTTTTACTCTACGCTAATGCTTTGCGCGGGCGTATCGGCCACTTTTTTGGGTAAAGTTACCTGCAACACACCATTTTCATATTTGGCTGCAATGCCGGCGGTGTTTACTTTATCTCCTAATTCAAAACTGCGCTCAAATGAGGCATTCCTGTATTCGCGGCGTATCCAGTTGTTTTGCGAAACATTGCCGGCTTCTTCTTTAAGCGATATGCGCATGACATTGCCCGATAGCTCAATAACAAAGTCTTCTTTGCTGAAGCCGGGTGCGAAAACGTACACTTCAAAACTTTCGGGTTTTTCTTCAATATTTACCGGCGGAGCAGCCCAAAAGTTGCGTCCCCAAAAACCGCCGTGCATGAAACGGCCACTTTTGCAGCCCTGTTGCTGCCATGCATTTGAATAACAAGCTGATTTTCCGTAGTGCATAATGCTTTTACAATTTTAATGATAAGAAAAATGAATGGTTTTTAACTTTAAATTTTAAGATAAAACAAGTGCCTTAGACCGGTATTGCACACAAAATACCCTGTGGTTTACCCAATTTTAATGGTCACCGGTTCTTCTGAATGGTTTGATTCAAAAACGGGGTTGTACCTTTGGCGGTAAGGCTGATGTGTATGCGGGGGTAAATGATAACCTGCCTGAGGGTGGTCTTGCCGATAATAATAAGCGGCTCTTTTGTAACGGTAGCGTTTTTGTACAAGGCGGTAAACAAAAGAAACAACGGCGGCAACAATTAGCAGCCTCAAAAGGGCAGGCAGAACAAATAATAACAACAGCGTTCCGGCAATGCCTAAGCCAATAGCTCTGAAAATTTGGTTTCCCATGATGACGTTCATTTTTTGTGTATTGAATTTGATTACACAGAGAATGACGCACCACACCGGGCAATATTTTAAATTGCCCGATTTTTTTGAAAAAAAGTGAATTTGCTGATAAAATGGTTTAACTACCCAAAGTTTTAAGCCGGGTTAGCCGGTTTACTTCGTTTTTTTGCAGCCATATATCTTTTGAAAGCAGGTTATAAGCTGCCGCAAAGTATTTTTTTGCCTGTTCGGGGCGGTTTAGTTGCAGCAGGCATTCGGCCAGTTCTTCAAACACAAAGCCGTCTTCTTCCATGTTATGGTCTATCATTTCTTTGAGCAATGCGGTTTGCATTATTAAGGCATCAGTAGCCTTGTTTTGCAGGCGAAGGGCTTTACCAACCGACCATCGGGCAATGAAAGCCTCTGTATGGTGGTGGTGTTTTTCGTTCCACTCCAGACATTTTTTAAACAAGGAAAGGGCTTTTTCGTAATCGGCCATCTCAAAGTAAGTCCAGCCAATGTTGTTGTACAAAGAACCCAGCCATTTTTGTGTTCGGGAGTCTGACGAGCTTTCGGCCAGTTGCAGGGCTTTAAGGTTCCATTGCAGGGCTTCATCGGGCGGTGTTACAATTGCCAGCATGTGCAGGGCATCGGCAGCGTAAAAATCGTTTCCGGTTTCTTCCGACAATTTTAATGCCTGTTCAAAAAACGGTTTTGCCTCTGCTGCTTTACCCGATGAATTGAATACCCTGCCGCGCTCCAGTAAATAACGAATGGCAGCAACAGGAAAAGCAGCCGTGTTGAGCAGTTTTCCCACTTCATCAAGGGTATGGTGTGCGCGGTCGAACTGCTGCTGCAACCCTTGGGCACGGGCAATTTGGGTAAGGAGTTGCAAATGGTAATCGGGGTTGTTGCTTTCCAATGCTTTGGGCAATAATTCCAGAAATGCCAGCTCCGTATCGGCAGGTTTGGCATAGTTCCAGAGTTTGTCAAAATCGTAGGTCATGAAAAGTGGTTTGGTATGGGTGGAAAGTAGAAGGTAAAGAGTAGTCGGTTTTAAATTTTAGTTATTACTCAAACCAGTGCATTTTTTTCATGTAGTAAACCATGAGCAAAGCCAGCAGCAGCATTATGCCCCAAATAATAAAATAACCGTATTTCCAGTGCAGTTCGGGCATGTTTTCAAAATTCATACCGTAGATGCCGGCAACAAAGGTAAGCGGTATAAAAATGGTGGCAACAATGGTAAGGGTTTTCATTACGCGGTTCAGATTGTGGCTTAAATTGGCCAAATATAATTCCATAAGGTCTTTCAACATTTCTCTAAATGTTTCGAAATTGGTATTGAGTAACAGAAGTTGGTCGCTTATGTCTTGCAAAAAGGTGATGGTGCCGGGGTTAATAAATTTCGAATCGGCTGTTTTGAGTTTGCTTACAATATCTTTTAGCGGAATGGTGTATTTGCGAACGAGGGTAATTTTTTTGCGAAGCTCCAATATTTGCCCCACAGTTGCTTCAGACGGGTGCGGGGTGGAGAGAATAAATTCTTCGAGCGTTTCAATTTGCTCGCGCAATAGTTCTAAAATATTGAAATACTCGTCAATTACGGCATCGAGTATGCGGTAAAAAAGGTAATCGGTTTTTTCTTTCCGAATAATACCCTTGCCGAGTTTAAGGTCTGCTAAAATATTGTCAAACACATCTCCTTCAATACCCGATTGAAAAGAAAGCACATAGTTTTCGCCCAAAACAATGCTCAGTTGCTCTTCGTTCAATTCTTCGTCTTTGCTGTTGTAATACAACATGCGAAGGGTAAAAAACAAATGGTTTTCAAAGATTTCGAGTTTGGGCAGGTGGTCTTGTATGAGTATGTCTTCTATTATCATTTCGTGCAGGCAGAAATAGGCGGCAATTTGCTTTACCACTTGTTCTTCGGCTGCTTCCACATCAATCCAGTTGATGCAGTCATTATCAATGGTAGTTGTTAACGCTGCCACATCTTTACCCGAAATATCGGTATATTTTTGGCTGTTGTATTGTATTAACCGCATGTAACAGAAATGATTGGTGTATTTTTAATTTCTCTGTGCCTCAAATTTACCATTTTTTTACTTTACCTGTTTTGAAGTCCCATTTTTACCATAAAAAAACCGCCTGTTTAGTTTTTAAGCAGGCGGTTTTTTACAGTTGTTTCAAAACAGATTTACCTTATGAGCGTTACATTGCCTTTGTAAGTTTGGGCAACGCTTCCTGCTTCGTTTACCAGATTATACTGCATGTACCAAACGTAGGTTCCAACCAGGCAGTTAGCACCTTTGTTTATTCCGTCCCAACCGCGCTGTGGGTTGGTGGTTTCAAACACCATATTTCCCCATCGGTCAAAAACGCGCAACACAAACCCGTCAATGGTGCAGGCGGGGTTAAGGTGCAAACTGAACACATCGTTTACCCCATCACTGTTGGGCGAAAAAGCGGAGGGCATTGCCGGTTCGCAGTTGATTTCGGCAGGGGGCGGCGGCGGGGGCACAACTATGGCGCTGAAATTTATGGCAATAGTGGCATTTTCAAGGGCGGTAACAGATAATGTGGCGGCAGTTTGGGTTGTGCCGTTCAATGTCCATGATGCAAACTCAAATCCTTGTGCGGCAAGGGCTTCGAGGTTAATGGTTTCGCCGTAGCCTACGGTTATGGTGTAAGGCCAGTTTGAAACTTGTGTTCCGTTAACGGTAACCGTTCCAGCATTGGGGTTGGCATTGGTAAGGGTAATTTCAAACACTATGGGTTCAAAATGTGCGGTAATGGTTTCGTTGCCGGTAAGGGCAAGGGTAATGGTGCTCTGCTGCGGGTCGGGCAACAATATGGTACCGCCGGTTTCCCAATAGGCAAAGGTAAAGCCGGTTTGCGGAGTAGCCGAAAGGGTAATTTCGGTCCCTTCGGCATAAGTGCCGGTATAGGGCAATGCGGTAGTTATATCGGCACCGTTGAGGCTAATGCTGCCTGCGCCATCGGGTTGGGCGTTTATGGTAAGGTTGTAATCGGGTATTACCTCTTCAAAATGGGCAATAATGGTATCGTTTCCGGTAAGGGTAAATGAAATACCGGGGGTATTTACATCGGGTAACAGGGTGTTTACATTGGCGGTCCAGCCGGCAAACTGGTATCCCGAAGCCGGATTTGCCAATAAATCAATTAACGTGCCTTCGGCCAAAAAGAGGTTTACCGGATAAGTGGTAAACTCAAAACCGCCGGTGCTGATGGTGCCGGTTGCGGGCGGGTCAACTATTAGCGTTATATTATAGGTAGGAATGGGCACGCTGAAATGCGCCACAATGGTATCGGCCGATGTGAGGTTGAGCCAAATATCGGGGTTAGTAATGCCGGGCAGTACTATGTTGTTGTTTACCTCCCAGTAATCAAACTGGTAACCCATAAGGGCTATGGCTTCCAAATCGAGTTGCAGGCCGCCGAAATAAGTGCCGGTATAGGGGTAATCTGTTAATAAAAGCGAATTGAGGCTCACAAAGCCCGAATTGGGCGGCTCTACCGAAACGGTAATGTCATACGGTCCGTCCACTTCATAGCAATCAACAATGCCCTGGTCAATTACCGTGCATCGGGTGTTGATGAAATCGCGCAAGGCCTGCACATTATTCTGCCAGCCGGTCATGGTACCGCCCCATTTAGCTACCTGACGAGGCATTTCGGGTTCAATGCGGTCAACAAGCGAATCGAGCAGGGCAATCATGTAATCGCAGGTAAAGTAAGAGTTGTTTAATTGTGCATACCGGTTTACATACAAGGCATGAAAATCGGGGTTTTGCATGAGTTGCACCACCAGATCCACATGGTCTTCGGGGTCGCTCACGTTGGGGTCTTCGTTGTAACATGGGTCGGCAAAGGGGCTGGTATCGGGTATGCCGGTGTAGTTAATATAATGCCCAAAAGTGGCATCCATATCCCAAAGGGTGTAGCGCCATTTTACCCCTTCATCTTTTCGGCCGCGCCACCAGGCGGTGTTCCACACTAACCAGTCCATGCAAACAACATGGGTGTTAATAATCATGTAGTCAATAATGCTTTGCACGTTCAGGCGGTCGGTAACATAGTTGTAGTTTGCCGGCACGGTCATATCGTTGGCCAAAATGTAATCATGCAGGGCATACCAGTCGTCCCAACTGCCGTATTCTTCCCAGGTAGCGCCCCAGGTTTTAATATAGTCTATCCACTCTTTGCCTTGATCATAGTAGTAGCCGGTGTAGTCGTGGTCATCGGCTTTTTCTCTAATTTCGTACACGCCCCAATATTGCCCGTTGAGGTAAACAATACAAGGTTCATAGGTTCTTTCATCGAGGTCTAAATGCGCTCTTTGCGACAGGGCATGTACATAGGCATCGCGTATGTGTGCGCCCCCGTTTGAAAACGGATAGTTATCATTGGCGGCAGCCTTAATAATTAGCCGCTGAAACTGGTTTCGGGGGGTATAAGTGGGGAAAATGAGAGAGCTAACTTCGTTGTCGTACCCTGCTTCATCGCGGGTAATGTAGTCAAAACCGCGTTGGTCATACGCCCAAGAGTCGTTGCCGTGTTTGTTAAATTCGCCCACGGCTTCGTCTTCCAGTTGCCCGTTTGCGCCAAAAAGTTCAAACGAGCCAATGGGTTCACTGCCCCAATCGCCATCTAAGAGCGTTTGCACCCCGGCGCCGGCCACAGAAATAACGGGTATGGTATGGTTTTCGGCAATGAGGTAGGTATTGGTTTCAACAAAGCCGGGTAGTATGTTGGGGTCGGGGCTTACGGCAATGGCGCGTACTACGGTGGTGGCGCTAACGGCAATTGGCCCGGTATAAAGCGTTGAGGCGGCTGTTGGCGTATAGCCGTTGGTGGTGTAATAAATGCTAACCGATGGGTCTGATGCGGTGATGGTAACCGTTTGTGCGGCGGCATAATTGCCCGAAGCAGGCGCTATGTCGGGTGTGGGAGCGTAGCCGTTTTTGGCGCCGGTGTTGGCAGCATACGGGGTGGGGTTGGTAAACACGCCCCATTGGCTGGCGCCGCTGGTAATGCGCCCCGTTGAATGGTTAAGCTGATTGGGTTTATAAATTTGGTAAAAATCAATAATTGTACCCGATGGATCGGCCAGTACTACCGCTTCATCTGATGCGGTTTGTGTAAGTTGAAAATTGGCATGAAGCGTACCGGTAGTAATATCTCGTTTAGAGGCAAAGACCACTAAGTAGCCGTTTGCGGCAATGCTTACCGCCGGAAACTGCCATTTGGTGGGGTTGTCCATTTTATCGCTCAGGTAGTAGCCATCGAGGTTTACGGCTGTTGAACCGGCATTGTACAACTCAATCCAATCTTCATATTCGCCAAAGTCATCGGTAAGATCGCTAAGGTTTGCGGCAGAAAATTCGTTTATGACCACCTGTGCCTTTAGCGGCAACAGGGCGGTAGTTATGAGCAATAAGACAGTAACAATATGTTTCATGACTGCAAATGATATATGGTGCAAGGAATGATGATTTTGATGATGCAGCTAACGTTTTAAGCAACAAACGTTAATGTACAATGTTTAACCCCGATGTAAGAAGTGTGTTTCCAGATGTATAAACCAGCACATACCGGCCTTGCGGTAAATGGCTTACGGGCAACACAATTTGTGTGTCGGCAGCATTGGGCGGCAGTTTGAGTTGTTTTACCAAAGTACCGTTTATGCCGTACAATTGCAAAAGAGTTTCGGCGCTACCGGCAGCGGGCAGCACGGGCAGGGTAATAAGGGCGGCATCTGTAGCCGGGTTGGGGTAAACCGTTAACCGGCTTTGGGGTTGCAAATCATGTACGGCGGTAACAATGCCCTGCTGGTTTGGCCCGTCAAATGTTGGAAGCATGGGCACAAAAGCGCCAATACCGTTTGGGTAGCGCCCTATGGAAGTATCGGCAGCTTGTGTGTTGTAGGCTACACCGTCAATAATGGCGAGCAGCGGGTTTACCAGCAAAACCGTTTCACCGGCGGCATCTAACTTAAAACCGGTGTGCAGCGGACCCTGTTCGGGGTCTTTATCGGTCCATATTATCAGGTAATCGCGCCCTGCAATGCTAATGTTGGGAAACGGCCATTTATTTAAAATTAAGGAATCATCTGAAAGAAAATAACCGTTGAGCGATATGGAAAACTGTGCATTGTTAAACAGTTCTACCCAATCATCGTACTCGCCCATTTCATCGGCTGCGGTGGTACTGTTGGAGGCCATTACCTCATTAATAACCACCTGTGCCCTTGTGCCGGCAGAAAATAAAAACATAAAAAGCAAAAAAAACAAACCGCTGCGCAATGCTTGAACCCTCATTTGAAACCTTTTTTTACAATAAGAGAATGACTAAGTAAAGTTACGGCTTTTATTGGTGTTTTTGCACACTAAACCGTGTATAAATAAAACGCAACAAATAAACGGCAGGTTTGTTAATTGCAGCCTGCAAATTGTGCATACTGTCTTTTGCCTTGCATTATTTATAGGGCGGCAGGCTGCATAGGGGTAAAAGCAGGAGCATATGCAACGGGGAGGAGCGCCCTAAGCCTTGCCGGCCCTGCACAAATGTGTATGCAATGCGCAGCCACCCTATTCAAATCTCTTGTTAGCGAGTACTGTTCTTTTTTACTGTGTCAACACACAATCATATTTGAGCTTCAACAAGTTTGGTGTTAGACTTGAATTCAAAATACTCGAAAGCTAAACTAACTATTGCAGAAAAAACAAAATAGATTGATAAAATAATTGTTGCTTGTGGCAAATCATTATCGAGGGTAAACCAACCACCATAAAAATTGATTACTGCCAGTGCATAAATCATTCGCAATATTTCAGTTAGCCAGGCATATCTGGATTTGTCCATTAATGATGTGTAGCTATACACCGACAGGAAGATAAATGTAGCGTAAATGAATACGGTTGTTTTAGAAATTACTGCTATTTTAGACATCAAAAATAGCATCAACAAAAATGTTATGGTTAACTGTATCCATGCCCAAACTTTTAAATAAATACTCACAGAGGGCATATATTTTTCTTGCTTGTTAGCATTTTTGGTATATTGCAAAGGAAATTTCTCGGCTACATCTGCGGGTCGCCAACCGGTAGGCATAAACCAAATACGAAACTTGTCCCAAATGTTTGTCGTGCGCCAGGCATCTTTTATTAGTAAAGAAAGATGCTGGAAATTTATTTTGATAGGGTTCCATGTGCCTACTTGTCTAGTTATACCGTAAACAGGTTTTTCATTGGGCAATTCTTCTTGAAAAGTGCCAAATAGTTTATCCCATACAATTAAAATTCCGCCATAGTTTTTATCTATATAAATCGGGTTAATGGCATGGTGAACTCGATGATGAGAAGGTGTTACAATTATTTTTTCCAGAAAACCCATTTTTCCAATGAGTTGTGTGTGATACCAAAATCCACCAAACAGCATTACAATACCCAAAACGACAATAACATTGAAGCCTATGCCAAAAATTGCAGCGGGCAACAACAGGATTGTTGCCGGGTTTACAGTGTCAGAAATTGTTTGCCGTAAGGCAACCGGTAAATTATACTCCTCGCTGCTGTGGTGTATTACATGCTCGTTCCAAAGAATGTTGTATTCATGCCTCAGCCGGTGCCACCAATAGGCATAAAAATCAATGGCAATAAAACCTATAAAATATTGCAATGCTTTTGATTGCACCGTAAATACAGCAAAGTGTTCTAATAAAAAATCGTAGGTAAATACATAAAAGGTTAAGCCTAATGTTTTAAAAAGAATGTTTGTTAGCCCCGAAGTAAGGCTGGACAATGTATCCATACTATTTATTACATCTTTGTTTCTCCATTTTGCTACAAGCGCTTCAATTAAAATGAGCAAGAAAAAAATAGGTAATATAAATTGTAGAGCACCGGTAAAAGTTTCCATTTTTTATGTCTGATGGGTTAAGCAATAAATATCTTTACAAACGTAGCTAAATAGTCGGAGTGTTACGCTGTTTCGTCAATACAAATTTACCCAAGGTGTAGTAGTCCATAGACAATCTCTCAAAACCGGTTTCGTTCAACATCGGTTTCATTGTTGGCGCTGCTCACCCAACGAAACCTTAGTTGTTGGCTGTTCGTTGTTAATTCAACTATCTCTTTTCCTTTTTAATTGCAAAGTCAAAAATTGCTCCAAGAGCAACGCCAATAGCTAGCCCTAATGCAATACTTTTTGATAGATCACCAGATTTATAACCGTAAGCCGCTCCAAATGCAACTCCTAGTGCAGCGCCAATTCCAATTCCGTTTCCGACATTTCGTTTTTTGTTTTCTGTCATAATATAAATTATTTAGTTTTCACTTTGTCTAATGGTCAATAAGTTGTTGTCTGGGTCAAGCAAGGCAAATTCTTCTTGACCCCAAGGTTTTGTCTGTAAAGTCCGTTTGGGTGTGTGTTCACGTTGTTGCTCAACAATGACTGATACAGATTGTAAATGTCGTCTGTTCGGATATTAGCCTGTCCATGGTTTTCTTTTGGGTCAAGTTCCTGAAACTCAAAAAAGTGAACTTGAATGTTGTCCTTTTCAACTATCAAATAACCGTCATTGGTAGCACTTCCCAAATTCTAAAAGCCCAACTTGTTTAGATAAAAATCTTTTGTAGCAGTCTTGTCCCGCATTAGCAGTTTTGGATTTATGTTTGTCAACATACTTTTTATTTTTGTTGTTTGTCGTTTTTATCGCTGGTCGCTCTACAATGACCGCTAACATTTTGGCGCTTGGCACAGTGGCGGATTTCGGAGCACCAAACTGTGAATACACCAAAAAAGTTGATGCGAGGTAGAATGTTCAATTAACCACATCACCCGCCATTAAGCCAACTGCTGTTAGCTGCCGTATTACTTCTATCTATAATGGAATTCAATGTCATTTTTTGTCAGATCTTTTCTGTGTTTTAATTGATATTGATATTTCGATATTTTCAGTTCTTCAATTGGAATTGGTCGTCCGTTGTTCATATAAAATGGAAGAATGTAAAACTTACCTTTATCAGGTTGGTCTTGCAGAAATTTAGGAAAGTGTGAAGTGTCAAGTAGCTCTAAGTTTTTCCAATATATCATTTGCATTACCAATGATTGTTGGTTTTTACCATGTATTTCATACTTAGTGTTTTCACGATATTCATTAAACATTGTGTCAAGGCGCTTTCGTTTAGGGTTTGCATACAAATATGTTGTATAAGATTTATCATCCTCAAGAACAAATGACAAGCAAATATTATTGTCTTTATCATCGTCATTGTCTTGGTTCCAAGATTTCAAATAGGTAAAAAAATTAGTCGCAAACTCTTTCGTTTTGTAGGCTGGTCCAAAATGGTTGAAAAGTTCGTATTTGCCCTTGTATTCAGGGTTAGGAAATAAATAACCATTCGTCAACCATTGATTGTATTCTATTTCAAAATCGGGAAATGGTTGAACTGTAAAGACAGTATATTCAAATAGTATTTTCTCAAAAAACTGCTCTACCAATAATAGTCCGATTGACAGTAGTAAACTGTATAAAGGCGGCAATGCAATTAAACTTGTTCCAATACCGATAGCTGCCAAAATCCTTAATGTCCATTTGACTTTGTTCTCGAATTTTTCGTGAAGTATAACCTTCGGAAATGTCTTACGCCATTCGATACGAAACAGTGTCTTGTTGTCAAGTTCCCAATCTCCTACTTTTAATTTCATTGTCTATGGTGTTGTCTTTTAATATGGCAGCAACGTTTTCGGGCTTGGCGAAGGTGGCGATTTTCACCACAAATGCTGATGCGGAGAACCAAACTTTGATTAACCACAAATGTATCTGCGGAGCACTGAACCGCCACTTTTGCCAAACCCGTGTTATGCGTTCGCCCTTCTTCTTCGGTCTTTTTCGTTTGTCAAAATTTGTCATTTGTCGATTAAGGTTTATAGAATTTGACGAGCCAAATTAAGCTTGTCAGATACAAAAGTTTTTGAACAATTCCTTGATAATTTTTCATCAGTCCAAACGATGCAGAAAAACCAATTACCAAAATGAAAAAAACGAAGTGTATCCATTTTTCACTTTTGTCTGCCGAGTAAAATAATTGTAGTAAAATACCAATGCTAAAAGCCATACCTGCTATTTGGGCTAAGGCAGAATGAATTGTCGCTTGCGATGCTGAATAATTGTCGAGATTGAAGAATGGTTTGGTGCAAAAAATTCCTGTCAAACCAACGCACAAGCCATAAATTAAAATGGGTGTTGTCCGCCAAGTCAAGCCGTTGGCTAAAATTCCTGCCGATAAAATCAGTCCAAACGCTAAAAAGCCGAATTGCATAATAAGTTTTCGGTCATAGCCTTGTGAACCCAAGTCGCTAATCGTATTTTTTGTCCAGTCATAATCGTTGGTAGAAAAAATATGAGCGAATAGAATACAAATCACAAAAACTATTGTGGCAATTAGGTTGTAATGCGATTTTAAAAAATCCATTTCAATTCTTCAATTATTTATATTGTTCAAAAAATAATTTTGGGTTCTTTTGTTTTCACTTAGATTTTCAGTATCTAATTTTTTATAAATGTAAATGGCTAAAAAAACAAATCCCACGCTTAATACAGCTACAATTATTTCTTTGTCAAACTCGGAACATAAATTGTTTAAAAAGTGAAATATCATTACAGGTAACAACATCCCTTTGCTCGAATTATAAATTGAAGTCAAAATTATTGCTCCAACAAAAATCCCAAAGAAGAAACCTATTGATATACCCAAAGAAAAATCAAAACGATAAAAGAAGAAAGGAATATGCCACAAAGCCCAAATGATTGTCAGGAATATAGTTGACCTCCAGGCAGTATATTTTTCTTGTAAATGTGGAAGTAAAAATCCTCTCCATCCAATTTCCTCGAAGATTGAGTAGGTCAATAGGGGTAATAACCAAACTACAATTTCATTTAAAGTAGTCCAATTCAGATTAGCAAAGTTCCTGAAGCTATATCCAGTAGATTTTATAAGTGGATAAATTAGGAGACCAAGTCCAAAAAACGCAAGAGGCGAAACAATAAATAAAATCGTTTTTTTGTCCAGCACTCGTAATCCAATTTTTCCTACTAATTTTTTGACTCCCGTATTCCCATAAAATAAATATGTGGTAATCAACGCTGAAATTGTTGGTCCAATAGCTGCAAAGGAATGATAGAGATTAAGTTGGTAATTAGTTAAGCCCCCCTTTTTAAACAGAAAATAAATGCCAAATGCAATAACCCATGTTGTAACATATGCAATTGCCGTAAAGAGTAGGATTTTCTTATTTAAGTCCTTTGCCATATATGTTACTTTTAAATGCCGCTGTTATGCGTTCGCCCTTCTGTTAGTCGTGTCACTTTGCTCTCATTTTATTTCCCTTTGCATCATGTGTTACTTCGGCAAGTCCAAGTTTTTCCATTAAAGGCGGGATATACATTCCAAATCTTCCACGCAGTCCTTTTTTAAGTCCATACCATCCACCGTTTGGATTGTTTTCTGAACGTCCCCAAGCTTCAACAGTTCCTTCCTTTGCAGGTTTTTGTTCGTCTACACTTCCTAACTCCATCCAGTCTCCGTGTTGTTTAAGCATTGTATGTAGGTCTGTCAGGCATTTTGCGTCATAGATAAGTGTTGTCTTGCCAACGATACACATAATAACTTCTTTGCCGTCTTTTACATCTTTATACATTTCGTAGTCCGATGTCAATGGTGGAGTTTTTAGTTTCCACGGATTTTCTTTTGTTCCTTCAGTTGCCATTTTATTAAAGTTTTGATGTTACTGTTTTTCTGCTGCCGTTTTTAAGTCCAAAGCATATTGCTCAAAGTTGGGTTTGAAGTCGGGCAACGAGCCTTTTATCATTGGTAGCATTATTCCTTTGAACACTTCAACCATAGAAAAGTCAGTTGTTCCGTCTGATTTAGGTGTCAATGAAAATGTCCTAACTCCTGAAAACATTGGAGCAAAACCGTCTTGCCAAACCATTGTCGTAGGTGTCAACTGTGAAACTTTAAGGTTAAAAGTTCTTTTGGGGTCGAGTTTTGAAACAAGTTTTATTTTTTCTCCTTGTTTAATTTGTCCGTCTACCGAAATAACTGTTGAGTTCCACTTTGTGAAGTCAGTAGTATTGGTTAGCAAAGCCATTATCTTGTCTGCCGATGCTTTGATGTTAATTGCAATTGCTGTTTCCATTCGGAATGTCGTTGCAGAAGATGTTGCTTTATTGTTCGTCATATTTTTTGATGTCAAAGTTACTTTTTTGTTTTTATGTCTATGTTAAGTTTGGTCGGTAATAGGGTGACGCATAACGTTTTGCGTGTTGCCGCAGTTGGCGATTTCGGAGCACTACACTGTCAACCTGCACAAAAGTTTGATAGAAGCTCTCAGCTTCAATTTTGCACGTCACCGCCAATTGAGGCAACACGCTGTTACCACCAGTGCTTCCTTGTCTGCCGTGGTTTGTCGGTCTATTTGTTGCTGCTGTTTTCATTGTCTTTTGTCGTGCGGTGGGGCATTTTTAAAAATTTCTTTTCTCTTGCGTAGGCTTTGCAAGCTCTTTGACAAAGCCTTGGTCTGCGGTTCGGCTTGTGCGGCTTTGGCAATGTGCTTGCAAATAGCGTGGGTTTATATAGTCTTTTCTAATATCCAATCCAAATACGTTTTATTGTCAACTAATTTATCTTGGTCTGCATTGTTTTCTTTCTCGTCCAGTTTGTGCCAGTCAAGACGTAAAATATTCTTAGCAATCATATTTTCCTTTTTCCAGTCTGCTTTTGCGATTTTACCAAGTTCTGAACTGTCACGAAGCAGAATGAATGAGTTAAGCGAAAATTCTTTTTTATGGATTCGTTTCAACTCCTTTTCAATGTTTGGCAGTGTCGGGTTGGTGGCTTTATCGGCAATGGTTACTTTCTCTTTGTATTGTTCGGTTGCAAAGTCCTTTGTTCCCATTTGACCTTTTGGGTCAATGAAGTTGATGTAAACTTTGTCTTTGCCAATTAGCCACATAATGAAGTCAGGATAGAATACTTCTGAATCGTCATTCAGGTAAATACCGATTGATTTTAGCGATTCAACATTTCGCATAAGATATACATCAAAGTCTTTGAACTTTTCAGGTTTCTCTTTGATATAAGCTGCAAAATCTTTTACGAATTTCTTTTCACCATCATTGAGTTTGTCAGGAGTAAGTTTTACATCGTCTTTTAAAACCAGTTTATTTTCTCGAAGTAAAGGTTCGTAAATATGGTTCCCGATTTTGTCAATGATTAAAGCGTTTTCAATGTCACGAATGGTTTTTGTAAAGTCTGCAATCTCCTGATTCAGTTCCTTCTCTGTTTTCTGTTTAGTTGTTGCTCCAACTTTCTTGGATAGCTTAAAAGACTTTACCAATGTGTATTTCTCAATAAAATCACCTTTGATTTCGCCTGTGCTTTGTTTCAATTCTTCTTCGTATTGGTAAATACTGCTGTTTAAATGCCAGTTAATTTTATTGCGGACTTTCTTTACAAATTCTTCCCCGATTTTGGTGTTCACATTCTCGGTAAAGTCAAAGTCCAATTCGGGCAATTCTTCTTTGTATTTTATTTCATCAATGTAAGCCAATACATCATCAACTTTTATTTCAGAAAGTGCTGCACCTGCTTTGTATAACTGAATGTTTGATTCTTCCGCTTGCTCTGCAAGGGTTTTCACGAATGGCTGATAATTGATAAATGCAGAATGCTTGTCATTTACCTGCTTAAGCGTGTTTTTTATGTTTTTTCCTTCATCATTTCGGTTTGTCCGATAATCAAGACTAAAGCTAAAATTATTGATTGCCGATTTTTGATGCTTTCCGTCTAATACAAATTCATACTCTACCTTTTTATCATAGGGATAGAGTAAAACTCTTTTAACATCAACCGAAGTTTTAGAAAGTTTGAAAATCTTTAAGTCCTTTTTGTAGGTGTCAAAAGAAACATCACCGCTATTGAGTTTTATTAAACTTGGATTAACAGAGATTTCAAAGGTTTTTGTGATTTCCAATTCACTGCTTACGGCTTCTGTAAAGGTTTCAAGGTAGCTTCTTTGCAAACTGAATACGCAAAGCGTTTCTAATCTTTTCAGTTTGTCAAAGTCAGAATGTGTTAGTGAAAAATAGTCTTCAATATGGTTCAGGTCTTTTCGCTTACCATCATTTTTTAAACCTTTCAAACGAACGCCACGACCAAAAATCTGAATGATTTTATTGCCTTTGGTTTTACCCAAATTAATCAACCCGATTACCGAAACACGGAAACAGTTCCAACCTTCAGCAAATTTTCTACTACCAATCAATACATTGATGGGCGATTGTGGTTTGTCTATATTCTCAAAAAGATATTTTTCAATATTGCTGATGACAACCGAAGTGCTGGTTACTTTCTCTACATTGTCGCCTTTGTAATCATTGATAAAGTTTAAACCATTACCAACATTGATAATTCCCCAATAGTCGCCTGTTCCGTAGGAAAGTAATATTTCATCATCTGCCTGAGTGTTTCTTGTCAGGCGAAGCTTTCCCTTGTAATCGTTGTTGAATACATTTTTAAACTTCACTCTTTCCGTTTCTGATAGTTTGGCGAGATAGTCCACAATTTTTGAAATATCCGAAAGTTCATCATCGCCTTTTTTTCCTTCATCTTTTTTGTCGTTTACGGTGTTACCCATAAAGGCAATTAGCGGACGGTCAGGAAATGTAGTTGCCGAAAAAAGGTCTTTGATGTCGGAGTAGTCCAGTTTGTTGAATACATCTAACTTCTCTTCAATCACTTTAAGGTTTAAGGCAAGGTTGTCATCCAAGCTGCCGTTTAGCAATACATCCGCATTTATTTTCTCGAAGTAAAAGTCTTTACCATAACCGTCACGATAAAACAGATTGTAGTTGTAATCGTAAATGATGGATTTGCTGTATTCGTTTTCCAGTTTGCTGTCAAGATTGTGGAATGTTGCCGAATACTCAAACAGAAAACTGTGTTTGATATTAAGCCTTCTTCTTAATTTCAAAAATTCACCTTCATCATCTTTTTGACTTGTTCCCAAACCAATGTGGGCTTCATCTACCAATATCAAACGTTGATATTTCTTGTTGTCAGGAAAATCAAAAAAGTCATCTGCTTTGTTCAGCAAGGCACTTGTAGTGTCAATAGTAAACCTGATTTTATTGCGGTGAATTTTATTCAGGTATTCCACCAAAGGCGTTACTTCCCGTTCGTGTTGATGAATTAGATTTACGCCTGGAGTTGTGATGATAATTTCAAGGTCTTTAAATCCTTTGTTGTGTTCTATAAACTGAAAAACATTGATGTGCATTATCATTGTCTTACCGCTACCAGTTGCCATCCAATAAGCCAAAGCACTTTTTGCAAAATCTTCAAACTCCTTGTTGTCTCTGTTTCTGAAAAACACTTCGGTAAAGTAAATCGCTAAAACCTGATAATAGCGAAGCGTAACTTTATTTTGCTTATGTGCTTCCAGATAAGTGTTGTAAGCTTTCAGATACTTTTTTACTGCATCTAAAATTTTCTCGTCCAAGCCAATTGAAGCATCAAAGGCTTCAATTCTTTCCTGTGTGGATTTATCGAATAAATCAATCGTTTCCTTCAGGAAATGCTTGCGTATATGTTGATATAGCTTTAATTCCATTGGGATTACTGATTGAAAATGTCTGCGTGAATAACTGAAAGACCCAATAACCTTTTGCCAACTTCCAGTTGTTTGTCTTTTAGCGTTGCCAGTATGTTGAAATCGTAATTAACTTCTATTTGTGTGGCTTCGGGGTATTTCTCTGCAATTTCTTTAATGGCTTTGCTGTCATCTTCGCCTAAAGCAATATCACGCCAAATAACCAATGTGTCTGCGGTTTCCACCACTTTATAATACTTCTTGCCAATAGTGTAAGGCTTGATGCTTTTTAATTCATAGCCCTGTAAATAATTGTAAGTGTCCACCAAATCCACAAAACCTTCTTTGGTTGGCTGACCGTATTTGATTTTATTGCTGAATGGCTTGCTTAGGTCTAAAGTGCTGTTGATTTTATTGAGTTCGGGTTTGTAGAGATATTTTAACGGAAGATTTTTGGGAGTTGCTCCTTCAAACTGTTCAATTGCGTCTAACATGTCTTCATATTGTTCAAGGACGATGTATTTGAAAATATGATTCTTAGAACCATTGTTATCTAGTGGTTTCCCCTTTTTCCAATTTAATGAGTAAATTACTTTTTGAATTCTAACTTTAGTAACATCATCAAAGTATTTACCCATTTCAACAAGAATATATTTCTTCTTTGATTCATCATTATTCTTGTTAGCGTAAATTACGGCATGACCTGTAGTTCCTGAGCCAGCAAAATAATCCAAAATGATTGCATCATTTTGGTCATGTGTAGATGCATCTATGCAATCAACGACCAAATACAATGACTTGGGGAATGAAAATTTATTGCTTTTCCCAAGTATGTTGGTTAATAAGGAGGTTCCATTTGATTTTGCATTATATTTTTTTGCTGTCCAAACAGTTTTGTAATTCAGTTCCGATTTTGTTCTTATTATCTCATAAACTCCCCTTTGTTCGTTAAATTCAACACTTAAATCATCCTGAATTTCTTCAACTGACTGTCTTGCGAATACCCATTTTCTTTCAACTCCATCAGCATCGATTGGATAGACTGATATTGTGCCATCATCATTTTGAACATTAGCAGTTGGGTGGTAATCATCTTCACAAACATCTCCAAAACCAATTACTTCACCGTCTTCAATAATTACTGGATAAAAACAATTAGCTCCAGAGGTGCGCAGATAATTTGTGGTATTACCCTTTGCTGTGTTCATAAAGTTCCGAACGTCTGCATTATCTTCTCTATTTTCGAGACCTATTAGACGTTTAATCCTTGGATATACAAAGTATGCATACTCGTGGCTGTATGCAAAGTTATCGCCTTGTATGCCACCAGGATTATGAATAACTGAGACGCAAGTTTTACTGTAGTTTGGAAATACTTCATCTAAAATAAGCCCTAAATTTTCGTGTTCATTTTCGTCAATAGCTGTTATTTGAATACCACGATTGTTTAAAAGCCGAGAGCCCTTTTGAAGTCTATTGAACATAAAAGAAGCCCATGAAGAATGCTTAAAATGATTTTTATAAATTATTGATGAAGATTTTGCATTATATGGGGGGTCTATATAATTACATTTAATTTTACCTCGGTATTTATCTTCTAAAATCGAAAGTGCCTGATAATTCTCTGAATTAATCAATAGCCCATTTGTTCGCTCATCCAAGTTTTCTATCTCAGCCAGTATTTTGTCTTTAAAGGGATTGCTTCCGTCATTCTGCTTAAAAAATTTGGTGTCCAATACTAATGTGGGTTGGGCTTTTAGGTCGGCAATCGTTTTTACTTTTATGCTAAACAGGTTTTCCCATTCGGTAAGCTGGGCTTTATTGTCAAGAATTTCTTTGTAGTATTTATCGTCAATGTTGTCAATGGTCAAGCAGTATTCGCTTTCCACCACTTTCTTTTTCATGGTAAAGAGTTTTTTCTGAAACTCTTCAATGGCACTCAAAAACTCAATAATGCGGCTGCTTACCATTTCAAATGCTTTGGCAATAATCAAAGTTGTGTTGTCCAGCTTGCCATCCAAAATGCTTTTCAGGTCGCTAAGGATATGGTTTTTGATGTAGCGTTCTTTTTCCTGCGTTAAAAACTCCTGCAAGTTTTCGTGAATGAAATAGTCACTGTCGTTGCCTATGTAAAAACTGTTTAGCTTTTGGTCAATATTATAAATGGTTTCAAGTGTTTCATCAGAAAAGCGGTCTTGACCGTTTTCGGTAATGATTTCAATTTTGTTGCCACGCTCAAAGTTTTTATTGACTTTGTTGAGCAAGGTTTTGCGGTTTACTCTTAATGCCCCAATGCCTTTCACACTGCCATCCTGAACTTTGTCGTAATCATCGGTCAGGTCATTAAATACAGGTTTGTCATCAGCAAATAGGTAGTTGTCTAAATTCGCTTTGCTCTTGAAAACTTCTTTGAACAAGGATTTGAATAAATCGGCTTTGGTGGTGGAAGAATCAGAAAGGTTAAATACAATTCGTGTAATGCCGTCTTTTTCTTCAAATCGGTTGAATTTGTAGTGCTTTAGCTTGGTGTCTTTGTTGTTGTTACGGGCAACTTCTTCGCTTGTGCTGTCATCATTGGTTTCCAAACGCAATTCAAATTCTTTGTCAAGGTGCTTTAGCTTGAACTTAATGGCGTTAAATGAATTACCTGTTTTGATATATAAACTGCCTTTGTGTTTCCAATGGAACATTGTGTCGTTGCCGTCATAGTCGGCTTCATATGGAACTTTGTAAAGATTTCTGCTGCGGTTGTTGTAGCCAAAATCTCCGTTAGAGTAATACATTTCAAAATAGCCGAGAATGTGATTGTAGATTTTGTCCTTTATCTCGTCAGTGATGTTAAACTCCTTAGTGGAAGCAGTTAGTGCAGCAGTCAGACTTTCTTTTTCTTGGTCAGTGTCGCCAAAATTGATAATGAGTTGCTGTATTTTCTCAAAGTTACCAGCAGGGTCGTTCACCAAACTTTCCTGATTAAATTTTTTCAGGTAAGCAGTCAGGCTTGTCAGTTCAACTTGCTTTTCAATGTTGCTAACTAGTTCAAGCGTTTTATTGATGATAGGTTCAAGACATTGTTCGTCTTTACCGTCAATGAAATTTTCAATCTCTTTTCGTTTGAGATTGTATATTCTGTAAATCCCAAAGTCCAGGTCATTGGCGTTGAACTGGAACATTTCCTTTAGGAAAAACTTTAACTGGTCTATTGAATTTTCTTTACTCATTTCGTCTTTGTATGAATTCGCTAATTTACGTTTTTAAGTGTCTTTATCGTCATTGGTGCGTGGGCAAAAAAGTGGCTCTTTTGGCTTTGCGAAGGGTCGGCTTGCGTGTCTGGCAAAGCCAAATGTGCCACTTGTGTGTAGGCTAAAAGAAATTTTAAAAAATGCGAAGGGTGGGCTTTTTGTTTATTTTCTGTCACCTGTCCCAATAGCAAAACACGGTCAGTCTGTTTGTCTGTCCGCTTGGTCGATATGGTCTGTATGTCGAGTCCATTTTTAGTCATTGTCTTGCTGTGTCGTCTGTCTTAGCATTGGTGGTAACTTAGTTATCTCCGCATATTATTGCGCAAATACCGCTCTATTGGTGGTATTTGCGCAATAGCATGCTACAAAAGTACAAAAAAAGCTATTTAGATAGCTGTTTCATGCTATTTTTAATTCCTGCTTTTTGCTTAAAAGGCTGTCCAAAATAAATCAGCTA